>JANQFI010000684.1 GCA_028277905.1 Chromatiaceae bacterium
CCGGCCCCGGCCGGGTCGCCCGCGGAGCCCCCCCCTCCCGAGCCCGCCGCCGCAGGCGCCGAGCCCGCAGGGGCGGCTGATGGGCCTGCCGGCCCGGCCGTCACCGAGCAGCCCGCACCCCCCACACCCGCGGACGAGGCCGCGCCGGCCACTGCGCCTGCCGATGACCCCCCCGGCGATACCGACGCCGCCGGCGAGGCCGATGCGCCCAATGACACCGATGCGGCCGGCGATGCAGATGCACCCGATGACACCGATGCGGCCGGCGACGCCGATGCGCCCGATGACACCGATGCGGTCGACGATGCAGATGCGCCCGATGACACCGATGCGGCCGACGACGCCGATGCGGCCGAAGAGACTCCTGCCGGGGACGAGGACGCCGAGGCCCTGCCCCTCGATGATCTCCGCACCTTCGCCGAGGTCTTCGGACGCATCAAGAGCGACTACGTGGAAGACGTGGACGACCGCGAGCTCCTGTCCAGCGCCATTCGCGGCATGCTCGGCGGGCTGGATCCGCATTCCTCGTACCTGGACCCGGAGGCCTACCGCGAGCTGCGCGTCGGCACCACGGGCGAGTTCGGTGGCCTCGGCATCGAGGTCGGCATGGAAGACGGCTTCGTGAAGGTCATCGCGCCCATTGACGATACCCCAGCGCAGCGCGCCGGCATGCAGGCCGGAGACCTCATCGTGCGCATCGACGGCAAGCCGGTCAAGGGCCTGAGCCTGAGCGATGCGGTAACCATGATGCGGGGCAAGCCCGGCTCCGGCATTGAGCTCACCGTGGTGCGCGAGGGCGAGGGTGAGCCGCTCACCTTCAACATCGTGCGCGACATCATCAAGGTTGCGAGCGTCAAGGGCCGCACCCTGGAGCCCGGCTTCGGCTATCTCCGCGTGTCCAACTTCCAGGCGCGAACCGCGGAGGACCTGCTTGCGGCCGTGGGTGAGCTCAAGTCCGAGAACAAGAAGGGCCTCAAGGGCGTCGTCCTGGACCTGCGCAATAATCCGGGCGGCGTGCTCAACGCTGCGGTCGGGGTCAGCGACGCCTTCCTGGACGGCGGACTCATCGTCTACACCATGGGCCGGGACGAGGACGCCAAGCTGGAGTTCAAGGCCGGCCCCGACGACGTGCTCGACGGCGCGCCGCTGGCAGTGCTGGTGAATGGCGGCAGCGCATCGGCCTCGGAGATCGTTGCCGGCGCGCTCCAGGACCAGCGCCGTGCCGTCATCATGGGGGAGAAGACCTTCGGCAAGGGCTCGGTGCAGACCATCGTGCCCATCGACGACCGTACCGCCCTCAAGCTCACCACCGCGCGCTACTACACGCCGTCCGGGCGCTCCATCCAGGCCATGGGCATCGAGCCCGACATCGAGCTGGTGCGCGGTAAGGTGGCAGTGGACGAGACGCCGGAGGTGGCGCCGCTGAAAGAGGCCGACCTGATGCGCCATCTGGAGGACTCGAGTGAGGGCGCGCTGAATGACGACGACAGGGAGGACGGCGACGCGCCCTTGGCCGCCGAGGACTACCAGCTCGCCGAGGCGCTCAACGTGCTGAAGGGCCTGAGCCTGTTCCGCGACGCCACGACGCGGCGCAACTGAATCCAATCGGGCCGCCGCGGGCGGCGGGAGATCAAGTCAATGGCACGCGTCTTGGTACCCTTGGCTCAAGGCTGCGAGGAGCTGGAGGCGGTGACCATCATCGATCTGCTCCGGCGCGCCGGCATCGAGGTGGTCACCGCCGGGCTTGACGCCGCCCCGGTCAAGGCCAGCCGCGGCACCCTGCTGGTGCCGGACACTACCCTGGATGCCGTCGCCGAGGAGACCTTCGACCTGGTGGTGCTGCCTGGCGGCCTGCCCGGGGCCACCAACCTCGACGCCGATCCGAGGCTCGGGGCCATCCTGTCCCGGCAGGCCGAGCAGGGGCGCTGGTGCGCCGCCATCTGCGCCGCACCCCTGGTGCTCGCCAACCTGGGCCTGCTGGACGGCCGCGAGGCCACCAGCTTCCCGGGTGCGCTGGACACCGCCCTGCACTCCCGCAAGCACCCCGGCATCCGGCTCAGCGAGGATCCTGTGGTCATAGACGGCAAGGTCGTCACCTCCCGCGGTCCCGGCACCGCGATGGACTTCGCCCTCACGCTCATCGAGCTGCTCGCGGGCCGCGAGCGCCGCGACGCTGTGGAGCTCAAGCTGATGCGCCCGCGCTGAGTCCGACGCGGTCCGGATGCGTCCCGCATGCGCTCCGACGTGGCAGCCGTTGCGGTCCTTGCGGACGCATCCTCTACCGCCGTCCTGGTGGCGGCGCCGGCCGTTGCGCTCGGCGTCTCCGTCATCCTGGTGTGGCTGCTGCGGCGCAGCCTGATCGGCCCGCTGCGCATCCTCGACTACCCCAACGAGCGCTCCCTGCACCAGGCACCGGTGCCACGCACGGGCGGCGTCGGCCTGCTGCTCGGGGTCATGGCGGGTCTGCTGGCCGCACTGCCTTGGCTCGACGCAACCATCCCCGGCGCGCTCTGGCCTGTGCTCGCGACGGCCCTGCTCACCGCCGTGTCGCTCATCGACGACCGCCGCCACGTGCCGGCGGCCGTCCGGCTCGGGGCCCAGCTGCTCGCAGCGCTGCTGCTCTACGCCGGCGGGCTGGCCTGGCTGCAGCCGGGCCTGCCGGGCTTGGAGCATCTGTGGCTGCCGGCCTGGCTGATCCCGCCGCTGACCCTCGTCTTCGTCGTCTGGATGACGAACCTGTACAACTTCATGGACGGCATGGATGGCCTCGCCGGCGGCATGGCGGTGCTCGGCTTCGGCGCCCTTGCGGTACTGGGCTTCAGCGGCGGGGCGGCGGATTTCGGCCTGGTGGCCGCGGTCATCGCCGCAGCCGCGGGCGGCTTCCTGTTGCACAACCTGCCGCGGGCGGGCATCTTCCTCGGCGATGTCGGCTCCGCGATGCTGGGCTTCTGGGCGGCCGCGCTGATGCTCTGGGGTGCGGAGCGCGGGCTGTTCGAGCTCTGGGCCGGGCTGCTGGTATTCTCGCCCTTCCTGGTGGACGCGACCTGGACCCTGGTGCGTCGCCTCTTGCGGGGTGCGGCGGTGTGGCGCGCCCACCGCGAGCACCACTACCAGCGCCTGGTGCTGGCCGGTTGGCCGCCGCGGCGAGTGCTGCTGCGGGCCTATGTGCTGATGGCCGCCGCAGCCGGCAGCGCCATCGCGGGTGAGTCCCTGCCGGTGACGGAGCAATGGCTGCTGCTGCTGGCCTGGGCGGGCCTCTACGGGCTGGTGCACCTGCGCGTGGACCTCGCCGAGCGTGCCGGCGCCAGCGCCACTACCGGGCGCTGAGGATCGCCCGCGATGACGCCCTGGCTCGATCGCCTGCGCTCGCGTACCGCCGCCTTCGCTCACGATCTGGTGATGGTGCCGGCGGCCTGGCTCTTGGCGTATTGGACGCGCTTCAACCTGGAGCGCATCCCGCCCGAGTACTTCGCCACCGCCGTGCGCATGCTGCCGGTGGTGTTGCTGCTCGCGGGGCTTCTGTACTGGGCCTTTGGGCTCTATCGGGGCGTCTGGCGCTTCGCGTCCCTGCCAGATCTGGTGCGCATCCTGAAGGCCGTTGCAGCCACCACGCTCGCCGTGGTCGTCGTGCTGTTCATCATCAACCGCAGCCAGCACCTGCCCCGCTCGGTGCCGCCCTTGTTCTTCGTCTTCCAGGTGCTGCTGCTGGCCGGGCCGCGGCTGTTGTACCGCTGGCTCAAGGACCACCGGCTGTCGCTGGGTAGCGGCGGCGCCCGTGTGCTCATCGTCGGCGCCGGGCGCGCCGGCGAGATGCTGGTGCGGGACATGCGCCGCGCCGGCGCCCGGCAGTACGAGCCCGTGGCCTTCGTCGACGACAAGCTGCGGCGCCAGGGTGCGGAGATCCACGGTGTGCCGATCCGTGGCGGCACCTCGCTGATCCCGCGGCTGACCCGCGAGCTGGCCATCGATCTCATCCTGCTCGCGGTCCCCAGCGCCTCGGCTGCGGAGATGGGCAAGCTGGTCCGGCTCTGCGAGCAGACAGGCCTGCCTTTCCGCACCGTGCCCAAGCTGGAGAGCCTGATGACCGGCCAGGTCAGCATCAACCAACTGCGGCCCGTGTCCATCGAGGACCTGCTGGGCCGCAACCCGGTGACACTGGACTGGGACGGCCTGCGTGCCGGGCTCGCCGGGCGTGTCGTACTGGTGACGGGCGCCGGCGGCTCCATCGGCGCCGAGCTCTGCCGCCAGGTGATTGCCGCCGGGCCGCGGCGGCTCGTGCTGCTCGACAACTGCGAGTACAACCTGTACCGGATGGAGCAAGAGCTCGCCGAGCGTGGCGACATGCGGGACCTGGGGCATTACCTCTTGGACGTGGGCGATCGCTCGGGCGTGGATGCGCTGTTCACCCGCGAGCGCCCCCAGATCGTCTTCCACGCCGCCGCCTACAAGCACGTGCCGCTGCTGGAGGACCAGGTACGCGCGGCGGTGCGCAACAATGTGCTGGGCACCGGCGTCGTCGCCGACAGCGCGCACCGCCACCGCTGCGAGCGCTTCGTGCTGATCTCCACCGACAAGGCCGTCAACCCCGCCAATGTCATGGGCGCCAGCAAGCGGGCCGCGGAGGTACTCTGCCAGGGCTTGGCCCTGCGCTCGGACACGCGCTTCATGACGGTGCGCTTCGGCAACGTGCTCGGCTCCGCCGGGAGCGTGGTGCCCCTGTTCCAGCGCCAGATCGAGCGCGGCGGTCCGGTGACGGTCACGGACCCGCAGGTGGAGCGCTACTTCATGACCATCCCCGAGGCCTGCCAGCTCATCATGCAGGCGGCGGTAATCGGTGCCGGTGGCGAGATCTTTGTGCTGGACATGGGCGAGCCCGTGAAGATCAGCCAGATGGCGGAGCAGATGATCAGGCTTGCGGGACGTGAGCCGGGCCGCGACATCGCGATCCGATACATCGGTCTCCGCCCCGGGGAGAAGCGCTTCGAAGAGCTCTTCTACGACGCCGAGTCGCTGACGGCCACAGTGCATCCCAAGATCCGCGTCGCCCGCCGCGAGCTCACCGACCCCCGGGCCATCGCCGCCTGGCAGGCCGAGCTCGGGGCCTGTATCGAGCGCTGCGACAGGGACGCGCTGGCGGCGCGCTTGCGGGCCATCGTACCCCAGTGGCAACCTGAGGCCATTAGTCGCCGACCCATCGCCAGGGCACCGAGCCATGTCTGACGCACTTGACCGCCGCCGCGAACGGCAGGCCGGCGCCGACTGGACAGCGCCGCCGCGGTACTCCCTCGATGCCGATGAGCTCGCGGACGATGACCCTGGTCACCGCGAGCCGAATCTGGACCTGAACCTGGATTTCGAGGCCGAGCTGCTGGCGGATGAGCCGGTGCGGTGCCCGCCTGCCGTGCCGGCGCGGCCGGACATGGCGCCATCCTCGCCTGGCGTCGAGCCGCTGCCCGCCGCCGATCACTCGGTTGCCGATCCGGAAGCGCTCGATGCGGCAGCGGTGCCGGCAGAAGTGCCGACCTCCGTGCCGGGGCAGCGCGCAACCTCGGCCGAGGCCGTGGCGGAGCCGCTGGCCGGCGCAGCGGATCGCGTCGAGCTGGCGCTGTTGCCACCGCAGGCCGCAACGCCGCCACTGGCGGGTATGGCCGAAACGGCCTCCGCGCTGGATGCTGGCGAGGCTGGGTCGCAAGCCGCGCCGGCGGGCCCGGAGCGCCGGTTCCCGGAGGCCGCTGTCCCGAATCCGGCTACCCCCGAGCCCATGGATCCGCTGCTGCCGGCCGCCGAGGAGGACATCGCAGCGGCAGCCGGCGACACACGCGCGGCGCCGGAGCTCGCCCCGGCTCCGGACACGCCGGATGCCGCGCTCGTCGCCTATCTGCGCGAGCGCGGCAAGCTCACCGACGGCGACCTCGCCCGGGCGCGCAAGCTCGCCGCCGATGACGGCGTGCCGGCGCGCGGCATGGTCGTGCGCCTGGGCCTGGTGTCGGAGCGGGATATGGCGGCCGCGCATGCCGCTGTGCTGGATCTGGCGCTGATCGATGCCGAGGGTTATCCGGACGCCCCGGTGGCGGACGAGCAGCTGAGCCTCAGGTTCCTGAAGGACGCCCGCGTGGTGCCCTTGCGCGAGGACGAGGATGCTCTAGAGCTGGCCATGGCCGACCCCATGGACAATGCGGCAGTGCGCCTGGTGGAGGAGGCCGCCGGCCGCTCCGTGCGGGTCCGCGTGGGCCTGCCCAGCGACATCGATGCCGCGCTGGAGCGCCTGCACGAGACCCCGGAGCCGGAGGAGACCGACACCGACCTCGACGCCGACCTGGGCAACTTCTCCGAGGAGGACATCGAGCACCTGCGCGATCTCGCCAGCGAGGCGCCCATCATCCGGCTGGTGAACCAGATCATGCAGCGGGCGGTGGAGTCGCGCGCCTCCGACGTGCACATCGAGCCCTTCGCCGACGAGCTGAAGGTCCGCTACCGCATCGACGGCATCCTGCGCGAGTACGACTCGCCGCCGGTACGCTCCACCGCGGCGGTGATCTCGCGCATCAAGATCATGGCCAAGCTCAACATCGCCGAGCGGCGGCTGCCGCAGGATGGCCGCATTCCGCTGCGCATCCAGGGGCGGGAGCTGGATCTGCGCGTGTCCACGGTGCCCACCATGTTCGGCGAGAGCGTCGTCATGCGCCTGCTGGACAAGGAATCCGTCAGCTTCGACTTCGACGCGCTCGGCTTCGACGGCCCGCCGCGGGAGCGGGTGCTGCAGATCCTGGATCAGCCCTACGGCATCTTCCTGGTCACTGGTCCCACCGGCAGCGGCAAGAGCACGACCCTGTACACCGGACTCTCCAGGCTCAACACCGGCGACCGCAAGATCATCACCGTCGAAGACCCGGTGGAATACCAGGTGCCGGGCATCAACCAGATCCCGGTCAAGGCCAGCATCGGCATGACCTTCGCGCATGCGCTCCGCGCCATCGTCCGCCAGGACCCGGACATCATCATGGTGGGCGAGATGCGCGACCTGGAGACCGCGCGCATCGCCGTGCAGTCCGCCCTCACCGGCCATGTGGTACTGTCCACGCTGCATACCAACGACGTCGCCAGCGGCGTCACCCGGTTGCTGGACATGGGCGTCGAGGACTATCTGCTCACCAGCACGATCAACGGCATCCTCGCCCAGCGGCTGGTGCGCCGGCTCTGCCCGGACTGCCGCGAGTCCTTCCGCCCGCTGCCGGAGATGGCCGCGCGGTTCCTGCAACTCCCAGGTGTCGACGAGAACAGCCTGACCCTGCACCATGCCCGCGGCTGCGTCGCCTGCAACGGCACGGGCTACCGCGGGCGGCTGGTCATTGCCGAGGTCCTGCTGATGACCGACCGCATCCGCCAGGCCGTGCTCAAGCACGCCACCGCGACCGAGATCGGTCGCATTGCCGTCGAGCAGGACATGCTCAGCATGTACCAGGACGGACTGCGCAAGGCCGCGGCGGGCCAGACCACGGTGGAAGAGGTGCTGCGTGTGGCGGCGGTCAGCGAGGATTGAGCGAGCCAAGATGCCCAGATACTTCTACAAAGCAGTCAAGCTCGACGGCGAGGAGATCGAGGGCGAGCAGGACGCCGCCGACGAGGCGGCCCTGGTCCGCAAGCTGCAAGCCGACGGGCTGATCCCGCTCCAGACCCGCTCCGCCGGCGGACTCACCGCGACCCTGGCGCGCCGCCGGCGCAGGCGCCTGAGTGCCAAGGATGTCGAGATCCTCACCCGCCAGCTGGCGACCCTGTTGCAGTCCGGCCTGCCGCTCGACCGCTCGCTGACCGTGCTGGCCGGACTCAGCACCGAGGAGCACCTGGTGCGGGTGCTCGCCGATCTGCAGGACCAGGTGCGCGGGGGCGCCCCGCTATCGGCGGCGCTGGAGGCTCAAGACGGCCAGTTCCCGAAGCTCTACGTCAATATGGTGCGCGCAGGCGAGGCCAGCGGTGCCGTGGACGAGGTGCTGGGCCGGCTCGCCGACTACCTGGAGCGCAGCGCCGAGCTGCGTGGCACCGTCACCTCGGCGCTGGTCTACCCGAGCATCCTGCTCTTCGTCGCCGGGCTATCTGTGATCCTGCTCCTGGTCTTGGTGGTGCCGCAGTTCACGGTGCTATTCGACGACATGGGCGCGGCGCTGCCGCTGCCGACTCGCGTCGTCGTCGGTGCCGGCGATCTGGTGCGGAGCTACTGGTGGGCACTGCTGGTGCTCGTCGCCCTGGTGGCGGTGCTGCTGGAGCGCTGGCTCATGGACCCGGTCAACCGCCGGCGCTTCGACTATGGCGTCATGGCGTTGCCGCTGTTCGGCGACCTCATCTGGAAAATGGAGACCGCCCGCTTCTGCCACACCCTGTCGACGCTGCTGAAGAACGGCCTGCCGCTGCTCTCCGGGCTGAACCTCGCGAAAGAGGTCGTGGACAACCGCAAGATCGGCGAAGGCCTGGACGAGGTCGCCGACGGCCTCAAGCACGGCCGCGGCCTCGCCGAGCCACTCGCCACGCGCGAGGTGCTGCCGGAGCTGGCGCTGCAGATGATCCGCGTCGGTGAAGAGTCCGGTACCCTGGACGCCATGCTGACCAAGGTCGCCGACGTCTTCGACCGCGAGACCAGGGCCAGTGTGCAGCGCATGCTGACCCTGCTGGAGCCGGTGCTCATCATCGGCCTCGGCATGGTCATTGCCGGCATCATCGTCTCCATCCTGATGGCCATCCTCGGCGCCAACGAGCTGGTGTTCTGACCCCCCCCTGGTGCCGGCCCCCTGGTGCCGGCCCCTGGGAGCGCCGGCGTCTCGCCGGCCACCGGGACTTGCGGCTTCCAAGCGCCGCCGCGGACTGCGAGCGAAACTGGGCTCAAGGTATCATGGGCACAAGCGTAGCCGGCTCTGTCGCTCGACTTGGCGCCGGCACCGAGCACGCCGTCGCGGGTAGCTCACCACCGCCCGCGCCGCGCTTCAAACAGGAGACGTCCGCGTGATCAGAACAAGCCCCAGCCGCCGGCGCCCGGCCGGCTTCACCCTCGTCGAGCTTCTGGTGGTGCTCGCCATCCTCGGCCTGCTGGCCGGCCTGGTGGGCCCGCAGGTGATGAAGTTCCTCGGCAGCTCAAAGTCCAAGACCGCGGCGCTGCAGATCGAGGACCTCGGCGCCACCTTGGACCTCTATCGCCTCGAGATCGGCAACTACCCTGACGACCTCGAGGCCCTGGCGAGCGATCCCGGCGGCGTGCCACACTGGAACGGCCCCTACCTGCGCAAGGGCCAGGTGCCGAAAGACCCCTGGGGCAACGACTACCAGTACCGCGCCCCCGGCCAGCACGGTCCCTACGACATCTGGTCCCTGGGCGCCGACGGCCAGGAGGGCGGCGACGGTGAGGACGGCGACATCACGAGTTGGATCGAGAGCTGACAGGCTATCGAGGCCAGAGCCCGTGGGGGGACGGATCAGGGCAGGGTCTCGCCATCTCCGGCCTCTTGCCCTGGTCCCGTCACTGCGCGCCTGCGCGCCTTGCCCTGAGGCTTCCCATCGGCAACGACGAGGCTTCACGCTCGTCGAGCTACTCGTGGTGCTGGCCATCGGCGGCCTGCTGCTCGCCGTCACCCCGCCGCTCATTACCGCCGCCCTACCCGGCATCGAGCTCAAGGCCGCCGCACGGCGCACCGCGGGCTCGCTGCGCCTCGCCCGCGAGATCGCCGTCGCCGAAGGCCGTGACGCCTCCTGGGTCCTGGATATCGAGCAGCACCGCTACCGCATCCAGGGCGACCACCGCGGCGGCAGCCTTCCCGGCGGCCTCGACCTGGAGCTGGTGGCCGCCGAGCAAGAAATGCAGAGCGAGGGCGTCGGTGCCATCCGCTTCTACCCGGATGGCAGCTCCACCGGCGGGCGGGTGATCCTCAAGCGCGGCGATGCCGGCTACCAAGTAGGCGTCAACTGGCTCACGGGCCGGATTCTGATCGCCGAGTGGGAAGGATGAGCAAGGGCCCAGTGCGCGGTGCGCGGCGCCTGCCCGGCCGACCAGGCCCGCCGCGCTGCCGGCCTCGCACAGCCCACTCGCGCGGCTTCTCTCTGTTGGAAGTCCTCGTCGCCTTCGCCATACTCGCCATCAGCCTCGGCGTGCTGCTGCAGATCTTCCAGCGCGCCATGAGCACCACCGCCATCAGCGGCGAGTACAGCCGCATCGTCGCACTCGCCGAGGCCAAGCTCGCCCAGGTCGGTGCCGACATCCCGCTCGAAGAGGGCGTGCACAGCGGCGAGCCCGAGGACGGCATGGACTGGATCGTCAGCATCCAGCCTTACCAGCCGGAAGGTTGGCTGGGCGAGGACCCTGCACCCACGCTGCAGCCCTATGTCGTCACCGCCGTGGCCTCGCTGCCCAGCATCACCGGCGCCCGGCAGGTGACGCTCCGCACGCTCCGCCTCGCCCAGCCCTACGAGCCGGGCCTCTAGCGCGTGATTGCAACCAAGGCTCCAGGTTCAAGTGCTGCGCACCGCGGGCACCAGCCCAGCGCGCACGCCCGCCCAGAGCGCGCTCGCGCGGATCCTGCAAGCTGCCGCAAGTCCCAGCACAGGGCCCGCCTGACCCAGGGCTTCACCCTGGTCGAGCTCCTGATCGCCCTGGTCCTCATCGCCATCATCCTCGGGCTCATGTTCTCAGGCCTCCGGCTCGGCTCCCGCGCCTGGGAAGGCGTCGAAACCGTCTCCGAGCGCGTCAACGATCTGCGTGTCGCGCGCAACCTCGTCGAGCGCGTGCTGCGCCAAGCCCGCCCGGAGAGCGTCCTCTTCGACGGCGAGGAATGGCCCGTCTTCGCCGGCGACGCCGAAAGCCTGGAGCTCGTCGCCCCCCTCTCCGAGCACGTCGGCATCCCTGGCCTGTACATCGTCCGCCTGGTGCTCGAGCCCGCCGGCGACCACGACCGCCTGGTGCTCGTCCGCTGGCTCCTGCACCCCGATGTCCTCGACGGTGGCGACGACTATCCCGAATGGGAGCCCCTCGCCGAAGCCTCAAGCATCGGTGCCGACCAGGGCCCCCTAGACCGCGACGTCGCCGAAGGCGCCTACGGCCGCACGATTCTGCTCCCGCAGGTCGACCAATTCGAGCTCAGCTACTTCGGCATCGCCGAAGGCGAGACCGATGCCGAATGGCTCGAGGAATGGCTGGAGCAGCCTCGGCCGCCGCGCAGGGTCCGCATCGCCGTCACCACGCCCCGCCTGTCCTGGCCGGACGCGGTGGTGGAGCTGCCTGGGGGAGGCGCCGCCGACTTCGGCGTGCTCGGCGGCCCGGGAGGGAATCCGTTCGAGGAGCAACCACCGGCAGGTGATTGGGACGATGGCCGGCTGGGCGAAGGCGGCGCGCTATTGCAGCCGGACCCTTGAGCCTGGTTACAGCCTGAAGCTCTCCAGTGTCCTCCGGGGATAGACCGTGGTTGACCAAGACGCCAATTCGGGAGCGGAAGCGCAATCGCGACCGTCGTATTCCCGGAGTGCCAGCGCCAGGCGCCCCATCGGCAGGTCTTGCTCGAAGGCGAAGACGTAGTCTCCGGTGATCGGGCCCAGGACAGCCGATGGCGACACGACCGTCGCCGGGACGCCGTTCCGGACCTGTGTCGCCGTCAAGCAGGCCCCTGTCACCTGGGTGGTCAGTGTCACCCTCAAGGCGTCCGTGCTCCCAGGGTCTGCTGGTCGGATCGTCGCCACTCGGTCGGTGGCATATCCGTCCCCGCCGGGAGCCCCGCCGGGAGCCCCGCCGGAGCCGAGCGACAGGACGCGTCGCTCGTCGGCATCATACTGCCAGGGGTTTCCCCAGCCGCTTTGTTTGGCCTCCCGCTCCGATTAGGTACGGACCGCGCCAGCCGATGGTGCGTCCGAGATTGGCGTCAAAGGTCGCGGGGCAGGGCTGGTCGCCGCGGGTGCTCGGGCCGCAGCCCGCGGGCTTGCGGTACAGCTCGCTGAGGTTCAGCGGGCGGCGGCCCATGTTGTGGACGAATCCGAACAGGTCGGGTTGTCCGTTACTCGTGCGGCTATCATCACCGACGATCGCGTAGCGCAGCTTCCCCAGGCGATCGCGGCTGGTTTCATAACGTTGCTGATCCGTAACCTGCACCAGGTGCTCGGTCGCGAGGTTGGCCACGAGTGCCAGCACCGCGACCACGACCAGGAGCTCCAAGAGGGTGAACCCGCCCATTGGGCCTCTGTTGCCGTTCATGCAGGCTTCTCCAATATCAAGACGAGATCGTCGCCGCCCCCGCTCTCATCCTTGCCGTTCACGCCGAAGCTGCGCAGCACGACAGTAGTATCCACCGAGCTCGTTCATCACCCGTTCCAGCTCTCCGGCACGCTCGCCGAGTCCGACCATGTTTCTTACGGTCGCGGGAACATAACGCTGTTGCAGGCTCAGCGCCAGGGTGTTGCCGCCGAGAATGGAGTCGCCCGCGTCGGCGAAGCACCGGGAAAGGCTACGATTACCGATGACTTCACTGGTTATGCGCAAGGCCTACTGCACGGTGATGCCGGCCCGCATCAACAGAGACATGGTCCACCCCATCTGTGCCATTTCGGCGTGTCGAATCGAGGTTCCCACGACCGGCATCGCGATCAGAAAATGGTCGATTACCGACTTTCCAGCACGCGTCCTGTATGCTGCGAGAACCAGGAATACCGCCACAGCCAGCGCAATGGCCACATAGACGCCGTAGCTGACGAGCCAGTCGGAGAGCTCGATCAACATCACCGTCGTTTCAGGGAGATCCGTTGCGCGGTTCTCCAGCAAGGGCTTGAATCTGGGTATGATGACGACGGCCAGAAATAGACCGACGGCGATGGCCACGCTGATGACCACCGACGGATAGAATATGCTGGAGCGAAATTGGCGCCTACGCGATACACGGCGCTCGATGTTGTCGGCGAGCTGCTCGAATGTGACTTCAAGCTCTCCAGACGCCTCCGCGAAGGCCACGAGCCTTGGCACCAGGACGGGCAGCCGGTCTCCCTGGTGATTCAGCGCGAGCGAAATGCTGCTACCGCCCTGGATGTCTGCGATGATCCGGGTCAGCATGCGGCGCAGGGCAATCCTTTGCGTGACGACGGCAGCCGATTGCAGGCCCTGTAGCAGCGTGTTGCCGGAGCGAATCATCAAAGCGAGCTGACGAAACAGGGTGATCAAATCATGCTCGCTGACGCGGCCATATCTGCCGAGTTTGAGGATCTCCAGACAATGAAAGGGACCGATGTACTGGAACGACAGTATTTGCAGATCTTGTTGCTGCAGCTGCGCGATGCCCGAGGCCGGGGTGGGCGCATCGAGCACGCCAGACTTCTCATCACCATTCGCGTCGATGACATCTTAGCGAAATCGCGCCATTGGTCTTCTCCGGAGATGGGTACTAGTGGGCGAGCCCCTGGTCGAGCAGGGCTCGGATGCGGCGACGAGCTATGCGAGCCCTGCCCGCGCGTCTCGGGTCGTATCGAGCCAGAGGAGGTGGTTGTCCCAGACGCCGGCGGCGGTCTGTAGGGGCTCTGGGGCGTCGCCCGGGGCAAGGCGGTGGACTTGGCCGGTGGCCCCGGTGATGAGATAGGCGCCGTCGCCGCCGACGGCGGCGCCATAGGGTTGGCGCAGGTCGTAGCTGGCGATGAGGCGGGCGTCGGCCAGGCTCCAAAGGGTAACAAGGTTACCCTTGGGGCAGGTGACCAGCGCGGTGCCGCTGGCACTGTCGATTGCGGCGCTGGCGGTGTACTGGCTCATGCGCTCGAGGTTGTAGCGGTCGACCTTGGGCAATCGGGGTGCTTCGCCGAGCTTGTGGATGAGGACGAGTGGTAGCAGCCGGTCGCGGTTGCCCTGGAATTGTTGGACGGCGACCACTTCGTCACCGGCGCCGACCGCGAGGTGGCGGATGCTGAGCTGGTGGTGCGGCAGGCGGTGCTGCTCCAGGATGCGGCCGTCCGTGCTGTCGAGATAGGCGAGGCTGGGGTCCATGGTGTCGAGGTTGAGCTTGCGCCGGGCCTGGTCGGGGTGTGTCGCGATGCCACCGTTGGCCACCACCAAGGTGCGCCCATCGGCGAGCAGGCGGATGTCGTGCGGGCCGATGCCGCCACTCGACATCTCGCCGATGACGCGATAATCCTGTCCATCGCGCACGCGCACCATGCCGATACCGTCGCGGTAGCGATTTTCGGTGGTGTAAAGGCGCGTGCCGTCGTGGCTGCAGATGCCGTGGCCGAAGAAATGATGCCCTGCGCCGGAGGCGACTTCGGCGGTCAGGGCGCCACGCCGCAGGTCCAGCTCCCACATGCGCTCGCCCGGGCGCCGGGCGAAGCAGAGCACATGGCCGGGCTTGCCGGGATGGGGGCAGACTCCATGGCCGCGGAGCGGCAACGCCACCCGTCCGGCGCGCAGCCCAATCATGTCGCTCCAGACCAGCCAATCGCGGTGTGAGCCTCCCTTGCCCGTGTAGAAGGCGGAGACCAGCAGGCCGCCCCGAGCTGCATCCGGCGTCGCGACGCCGGCACAGGGCAGCGGCGACGCAGCGAGGCCCAGGGCGCCGAGCAGGAGTCGGCGGCGTTCGATGTCGATCGGCGCTTGCATCTCAGTCTTGCATCTCAGTCGCCGTCCTGGACGGTCAAGACCGGCAGCGCGAGGGTCTCGGCGGTGCCGGCAAGCTGATCCTGCAGTGCCTGGACCTCACGATAGAGTCCCCTGAGGCGGGTCGGCTTGCGGCGCAGCGTGGCCGAGAGCGGCTCCCCTGCCTCCGCCGGCTTGGGCGCGAGCTGGTCGAGCGCGCGCTCGCTGCGATCGACCATATCTTGGGCCCGCGCGAGGTCTATGCCCGCCACCACCGCAGCCAGGCCCGGCGCTCCGGCACTGCCGCCCACCAGCAGGCGCAGGGCGGCGAGCGTTTCGTTCAGGGCCTCGCGCGAGATGCCCGCGTGCACGGCCTCCAGCTTCGCGGGGGCGACCTCGCCCCGAAAGAAACCGCTGGGCAAGCCGATGCGTTGCCAGAGCAGGCGCTCGGTGACATTCATGCTTTCTGCGAACACCAGGGCGAGGGCGTGGTCCTCGCTGGCGATGCTGTCATCGCCCGCGCCCGGGTTGGCCATTGCCCGGCCATAGACCCCCATCCACCGGCGACGGACGCCGTCGCCGAGCTCCGCGATCTCCTCGGTCACGTCGATGAGATGGGTGCAGCGCTGATCCGCGGTGGCGACTCCCGCGTCGGTCGGCAGAAACAGCAGGAGCTCGGCGGCGGCGTAACCGCGCACGTCATAGGCCGAGCGCATGTGGTTGAATTCATCGGACGCCACCGCGTGATCGAGCACGATCTCGTTGACCGGCCAGCTCCCGAGACGTTGCTTCATCGTCACGTCATCGGCCGGGCCGAAGAGATAGGGCAGCGCGGCGCACCAGGCGAGGTAGGCTTGGATCCACGCCCTGCGTGCGATCTGCAGCTTGGCGTCGGCGGGGCTGTCGCAGAGCTGGCGGACGGCATCATCGAGGTCGGCCGCCGATTCGGCTAGGCGCGCCATGGCCGGCAGGGCGGACCCGCTCACCAGCGCACCGAGGACGACCCGCGGCTCGGCGGGTGCGATGGGTAGGCTCGGGCCTGAGCAGGCGGCAGCGGCCAGCACGGCGGCGAGTGGGAGCCCAGCGCGACAGCAGGGCGCGCACAGGCATGCAAGGCTTGGGATCATTGAGGTGTATTCCGGACTAGGGTAGGGGCAGGGCGGGCGTGATCGAGCGCGGCGGCTTACCGCGGCAGGCGCCGAGCGCCGGAGCTGCATGGGTCTCCCGCGACGCCCCGCCGCCGGGGAGCGGCTGTCGCCAGTCTTGACGACAAATCTTGACGACAAAAACGATATCACGAATCATCCGCATTCCTGTGTGGGCCGCCAGCCCGCACCCAGAGCGCCGCGCCGCGTCCGAGCACCAGCCTCGCGCGAGCGGCGTTGCCGCCCCGGCGGAACATTCGGACACTACCCAGGTGCGCCGACGGATGTGGATTGGTCATCCCTCGCTCGGGTCGTGCCGCGCGGGCCCGGCACGCCAGCCAACCGGAGGTGCCAGCGGGCCTAGAGCCCCAAGCCGAGGAGATTCGACGATGACCAGGCCACTTGCATGGCCCCGTTTGCTCGCCCTCGTAGCGATGATGCTGCTCGGTCCCTGGCCGGGTGCATGGACCCAGGGTTCTCAGGGCCAGGACGCCAGCCTTCCCGTGCCGGATGTCGAGCTCGGACGCGCCGTGCAGCTCGCGTCTGGCGGCATTGCGGCACCGCTGCGACCCGCGACCACGTCCGCGGAGTCGCGAACCCTCCAGACAGTCGCCCAGGTTGGCGTGCGCCCGGCGCTGGATCGGATGGCCGGCACTGGCAGCGAGCTCGCGGGCGGCGTGCGCGCGCTGTGCGAGCAGCCGAGCGCCGCCAGCCTGGAGCAGGCGCGCGACGCCTGGCGCGAGGCCTACAGGGCCTGGCGTCGAGCCGAGCTGTTCCTATTCGGGCCCATGGAGGAGCTGGAGCTGGAGAAGCGGATCGGCTACTGGCCCGCCAACAGGATCGTGTTGGACGTCGCGGTCGCCGCGGAGGACGTCGCCGCGGAGGACATGGCGGGCATCCTGCGCAGCAATGACGCGCGAGGCTATGCCGCCGTCGAGCATCTGCTCTTTGCCCCCGGCGATGCCGCCGCGGCCACGGCCGATGCCCGGTGCGCCCACCTGCGGGACCTGACCGCGGAGATCGCCGATTTGACCGCCCGCGCGCGCAGCGCCTGGACGGACGACTACGAGCAGCGCTTCCTGGCCGCCGGGGACGGGGAGCCCTTTCTGCTGCCTGGTGATGCCCTGAGCCTGGCCTTCGCCGAGGCACTGAACGTCACCGAGCGGATGCTGCGGGACCGTATCGGCTATCCCAGCGGCCTGTTCGACGGCGAGGTGAAGCCCGAGCTGCTCGAGGCCTGGCAGAGCGGGACCTCGCGCGAGGGCCTGCGGGCGACCCTGGAGGGATTGCAGATGCTGGTGGTCGGCGATGGCAAGACCGGCGTCGCCAGCCTGATTGCAACCCGGGACGGCGTCCTCTCGAAGAAGGACCCGAGGCTAGCGGCCGATCTGGAGCGCCGGCTCGCAAAGGCGCTCGCTGCGCTCGATAAGGAGGATCGCGCGGCGCGTGACGCCCTCCTGGACGGTCCCAAGCTTCTCAGGCGCCTGTACCGCGATGTCCAGCGGCTGCAGGAGCAGCTCGTCGAGGCCACGCTGGTGCTGGAGCTCAATGTGCTGTAGTCATCGACAGATGCGCGGACCGGCTCGGACAAGATCGACTCCCCCGGCTGCCGGTGATCGCGACCGTCGCCGCGATCGGTCGCATCATCCCTGGCGCTTGGCGGCGACGCTCGGGTTGACGGCTGTCCTCTGCGCCAGCGCGGTCAAGCTCTTCCACGCGGTCGGGCAACCGCACGTCCTGGCCGCCGCACAGGCGTTCCAGGAGGCTCGCCTACGCCCCCTGCTTGCGGCGATCGGCCCCTTGGACAGCCTGACGCGCGAGACGCTGGAGCTGGCCCGCCTGCATGACCTGCACGGCAAAGGGCCGGCGACCATCGAGCTCGTCTATGCCGACGGCGAGCCGGCCGGACTCCTGCTGACGGCAAGGGCCGAGAAGGGCTACGCAGGACCCATCCGCCTGCTCATCGGCGTGCGTGTCGACGGCACCCTGAGCGGGATCCGCGTGCTGGAGCACTCGGAGACGCCGGGCCTCGGGGACAGGATCGAGCCGGGTAAGTCGGATTGGCTAGCGCGCTTCAAGGGTCGCTCTCTCGCCGACCCTGATCGGGCGGCCTGGGCTATCGCGCGCGACGGCGGTAGATTCGACCAGTTGACGGGCGCGTCGATCACCTCCCGTGCAGTGGTCCGCGCCCTGCGCGACACACTGGTCTACGTCGATGAGCGCCTCGAGGCGCTGTTCGCGGCGGCGACAGTGGATACCGACTGGTCCCTCAATGCAATCACGCGCATGGCCGCAACCGGGCGGCCTACCAGGGGCGCTCATGGCCCCGCTGGAGCCGATACCTGTCCGGTCCGGGGGGAGTGCTAGTCCAGGAGGCAAGGGATTTCGAGGCCATTTCCGGTCGTTGTCGTCATCGACCCGGGCGGGGCTTGGTTAGGAGCCCCAGCGCCACAAAGACAGGCCCATGACGCCTGCCGGCGTGCAACAGCATCACCCTCAGCGCCTGGGCAGGCGGGGGGTGCGGGTCCTTCGAGCCCGTTAGGGTGGCCAGGGGTCTTGGTGCCCGCGCTCAGCCTTACCTCCGGCGACCGGACCGCGAGTCGATGCCCATGCCCAGCAGTACCGAAGAGGACTACCTCAAGACCATCCTGCGGCATAGTCCGGTAAGCGCGGAGGAGATCCCAGCGCGCCTTGGCCGGATCGCGCGGGACCTTGCGGTGACACCGGGGACGGTCACGCAGATGATGAAGCATCTGGCCGCGCGCGACCTGGTCGTGTATCGCCCGCGGCAGGGAGTGATCCTGACCCCGGCAGGGCGGACGACGGCACTCGGGATCCTTCGGCGACACCGGGTCATCGAGACCTTTCTGGTCGAGGTCATGGGGCTCGACTGGGCCGAGGTGCACGATGAGGCGGAAGTGCTGGAGCATGTCGTCTCGGATCGGCTGATCGAGCGCATGGACGAGATGCTCGACCGTCCTGCCTATGACCCGCATGGCTCGCCAATACCCGATGCAAGCGGTGTCGCGGTGCCCAGGGAGACGTTCGCGCTGGCCGATTGCCGGCCCGGCAGCTACCGCCTGGTCCAGGTCGAGAAAGGGTCGCGGGAGCTGCTGGTCTGGCTCGGGGAGTGCGGCCTCAAGCCCGGCGCGAAGCTCGTTCTCGAGGAGGCAGACCCGGCGGTCGGCACGCTGACCATTCGCTGCCCCTGCGCCGGGCGCGAGGTGTCCATCGGCCAACAGGCGGCGACGCACCTGCGGGTCGAGCCCCTGGGGTCGATTGCAGCGTCTCGCTGACCCGCTCCTCCGGCGCGCCCCCCCTGGCTGTGCCGGGTGTTCCGCTCCCGTTCTCGCGCTGAGCCTCGAACAAAAACGTGAATGCGTCCGATTCTTATTATTGACAGCGCTCGGCGTCAGATTTAGGATCCTCCGACGTCGAGACTTTGAGTGGTCAAAGAGCGACCTGACCTGGAGCGAACGATGGTCGAGCTGCAAGGGCCTAGGTTGTTGTTTCGAAAATTGGGCGTGCTGGAACCCTGGACCCCTGCGAGGCACCACCAGGCGCGGGGGATGGGGCAGATGGCCGCCGACAGCCTGCGCGCCCAAGTCGCCGGCGCCGCCCTGTCCGGCCAGCGGGTGCTGGAGGGGCTCTGACATGTCCGCTAAGCAACCCGCGAGCAACGGCCGCAAGAGCCTAGGGTGGATCAGCGCAGCGCATCCGGCGTCCACGCCGCTGGCGGCTGCGGCGCGCTGGTCCGCCCTGCAGGGTCCGCGATTCACCTGTTTCGGCATCGTGCCTATGACCGCCGCGCTCGATGTCGGCTCAGGCACCAAGCACCAGGCAGCCGCGCCGGAGCCCTCTCGCTCGCCCGCCGCTGCGGCGGGCCCGGCGTTGGTCGTGGACGACCTGACCGTCGCCTATCGCAGCAAGCCGGTGTTGTGGGATATCGGTCTGGAGATCCCGGAAGGGACTCTGGTTGGTGTCGTCGGCCCGAATGGCGCCGGCAAGAGCACGCTGATCAAGGCCTGTCTCGATCTGATCCGGACGGCGTCTGGGCGCGTGCTGGTCTTTGGCAAGCCCTACCGCGAGCAGCGGTCCATGGTCGGTTATGTGCCGCAGCGCGAGAGCGTGGACTGGGACTACCCGGTCAGCGCCCTCGACGTCGTCACCATGGGCACCTACGGCAGGATCGGGCTGCTCCGGCCGGTACGGCGGCGCCACAAGCAGGCGGCGCAGCAGGCGCTGGAGCAGGTCGGCATCGGTCATCTGGCCAGGCGCCAGATCAGCCAGTTGTCCGGGGGCCAGCAACAGCGGGTCTTTCTCGCCCGGGCACTGGCCCAGGACGCGCGTCTCTATTTCATGGACGAGCCCTTCGCGGCCGTGGATGCCGCGACCGAGCGTGCGATCGTGGCGCTGCTGCACGAGCTCAAGGCGCAAGGCAAGACCTGTATCGTCGTGCACCACGATCTATCGACGGTTGCCCAGTACTTCGACTGGGTCGTGCTGCTCAACATGCGGGTCGTGCGCGCTGGTCCGACGCCCGAGGTCTTCACCCAGGAAAACCTGCACGCCACCTACGGCGGTCGCCTGGCCTTGCTCGACCAGGCTGGACAGGCGCTCTACGAGTCGGAGCAAGGGCTGGCTGGGACCGCGGCCGCGGCGGATCGGACCGCCGGCAGGCAAGTCCGACCATGACGCCGGCGATCGTCGATCTGCCGTCTCTGCCCGACATCATCGATGTCGCCTTGCTGCTCAACTACAATACGCGGCTGGTCGTGCTGAGCACGCTCATCCTCGGGCTTGCCTCGGGCGTGGTCGGCTCCTTTCTGCTGCTGCGCAAGCGATCCCTGATGGGGGACGCGCTGTCGCACGCAACCCTGCCCGGTATCGGCATCCTGTTCATCGCCATGGTCATGGCCGGCGGCACCGGCAAGGCACTGCCGGGCCTGCTCGCCGGTGCCACGCTGAGCGGGCTCGCCGGCGTCCTTGTCGTGCTGCTCATTCGCAACAGCTCCCGCATCAAGGACGACGCTGCGATGGGCATCGTCCTGTCGGTCTTCTTCGGCGTCGGGGTCGCCGTGCTCGGCCTGGTGCAGAGCATGCCCGATGCCAGCGCCGCCGGGCTGGAGACCTTCATTTACGGCAAGGCGGCGTCGATGGTTCTGCAGGATTTCGCGCTCATCAGCGCGGTAGCCATCCTGGTCATCGTCCTCTCGGTCGTTCTGCTCAAGGAATTCACCCTCTTGTGCTTCGACGAGGCCTATGCCAACTCCCTTGGCTGGCCGGCGCAGACACTGGACCTGGTCATGCTGGCACTGGTGGCCGCCGTCACCGTCATCGGTCTGCAGGCGGTGGGGCTAATCCTCATCGTCGCCTTCCTGATCACGCCCGCCGCGGCGGCACGCTTCTGGACCCAGGACTTCAGGCGCATGCTCCTGCTCGCCGGCGTCATCGGTGGCGTCAGCGGCTGGCTCGGCGCGTCGGTCAGCGCGCTCATGCCGCGTCTACCGGCCGGGGCCTTGGTCGTCCTCATCGCGGCGATGGTCTTCCTTGTCAGCATGTTCTTCGGCACCGAGCGGGGAGTCCTGATCCGTTACGCCGCCCACCGGCGCCTGCAACGCAAGATCGGCCGCCAGGATCTACTGCGGGCGGTGTACGAGATCCTCGAGATCAAGGGCGAGACACCGGCGGTGCGACCGGAAAACCAGGGTATCCCCTTAGCCGAGCTACTGACCAAGCGCTCCTGGTCGCCCGGCCGGGTACGTCGCCTGATCTGCCGTGCCCGCCGCGAAGGCCTGGTCGAGGCCTTCGACGACACCAGGCTGACCCTTTCGCCCGCGGGCTATGCCGAGGCGGCCCGCATCACGCGGAACCATCGCCTCTGGGAAACCTACCTCGTGACCCATGCCGATGTGGCCCCGCAGCATGTCGACCGCGACGCCGATGCCGTCGAGCACGTTCTGGGCCCGGAGATGGTGCGCGAGCTTGAGGCCAAGCTGGCCGACCACGGTCGAGCCGCTGTGCTCCGTCCCTTCCCGCACTCGAGCGCGCATCTGGGGGAACCGGCATGACTTGGCTCCCGCTGGACACCTGGATCGTCGTGGTCGGTGCGCTTTGTGCCGCGGCCTGCGCCCTACCGGGTTGCTTTCTGGTGCTGCGCCGCATGAGCATGATGGGGGACGCCATCAGTCATGCCGTCCTGCCGGGGCTGGCCATCGGCTTCCTCGTCACCGGCAGCCGCGCGAGCCTGACGATGTTCGCCGGCGCAGCCGTGGTCGGGGTCCTCACGGCCGTATTCACGCAATGGGTCAGCAAGCTCGGGCAGGTCGACCGCGGCGCCGCGATGGGGATCGTCTTCACCACGCTGTTTGCGCTCGGGCTGCTGCTCATCGTGCGGGCGGCCGACCGGGTCGAACTCGATCCTGGCTGTGTGCTCTATGGTGCCGTCGAGCTGACACCGCTCGACGTGCTCTTCTCGTTCCGCCTCGGCGGCGCGCTGATCGAGGTACCGCGTGCCGCCGTGACGCTGGGGGCCGTCCTGCTGATGAACCTGACGCTCATCACACTGCTGTACAAGGAATTCAACATCAGCGCCTTCGATGCTGCGCTGGCGACCACGGTCGGCATCAATGCCTCAGCGATGCACTATCTACTGATGGCCATGGTGGCCGTGACCACCGTGGCCTCCTTCGAGGCGGTCGGCAGCATCATCGTCATTGCGATGCTGATCGTCCCGGCCGCAACCGCCTACCTGCTCACGGACCGCCTCGGCATCATGCTGGTCCTGAGTGCCGTCTTGGCGGTGCTGTCGGCGATTCTGGGTCATGTCGGGGCCTTGACCATCCCATCCCTGATCGGCTTCGAGAGCACCACGACGTCCGGGGTCATGGCGAGCGCGGCCGGCCTGCTCTTCTTGCTCACCTGGCTATTCAGTCCGCGCCATGGGGCCCTGATTCCCCACCGAATCCAGAGTACCCAGGCAAGACCGAGGGTCGAAGCCTGAGCAACCTTCCGATGTGCGTCAAGCGGAGGAATCTTCATCATGACAATTGACAAGTGGCTGACGTGGGCGGTCGCAGGCTTATTGACGTTGTCGCTGGCGCAGGGGGCCTGGGCGAAGCCGTACACGGCAGCAGCGACCGTGGGGATGATCGCGGACATTGTGCGCGAGGTTGCGGGCGATCATGCCAAGGTCGAAGGGATCATCGGCGAGGGCGTAGACCCGCATCTTTATAAGCCGACACGCAACGATGTGATTACCCTGAGCACGGCCGATATCGTCTTCTACAACGGGCTGATGCTCGAGGGGAAGATGGGCGACGTGCTGGTCGCCGTCGCGCGCAAGGGCAAGCCCGTGTACGCGGTGACCGAGGCGATCCTCGATCAGGGCGACTACGTCATGACCGACGAGGCACAGCACTACGACCCACACGTCTGGATGGACGTGCAGGGCTGGATCAAGGCGGTGGCGGTGGTCGTCGACGCGCTCGCGGAGCTGGACCCGGAGCATGCCGACGAGTACCAGGCGCGTGCCGAGGCCTACGCGGCGGAGCTTCAGAAGCTGGACGCTTACGCGCGTGAGGCGATCGGATCGATCCCCGAGCGCCAGCGGGTACTGGTCACGGCCCATGACGCCTTCAATTACATGGGCCGCGCCTATGGCCTGGATGTGCGCGGCATCCAAGGGCTGAGCACCGAATCGGAGGCCGGCGTCAAGGACATCGAGGACCTGGTGTCCTTCTTGGTCGAGCATCAGATCCCGGCGGTTTTCGTCGAGACCTCGGTGGCGGACAAGAACGTGCGCGCCCTGGTCGAGGGCGCAAAGGCCCGAGGGCATGACGTCGTCATTGGCGGCGAGCTGTTCTCGGACGCGATGGGCAAGCCGGGCACCTACGAGGGGACCTACATCGGCATGGTCGACCACAATGTCACGACCATCACCCGGGCCCTCGGGGGCCAGGTGCCACAAGGCGGTTTCGGCCCGAGTGACTATGTCGTGAAGACTGGGGATACGCTGACGTCGATCAGCAACTCGCTCGGGATCACGGTAGCGGCCTTGAAGGAGGCAAACGACCTCGACGACGACAGGATCAGCGTCGGGCAGACGCTGCACATCCCTAGGCTCTAAGCGAATAGAGGCCAAGGCGATTTCTGCCGAAGACCTCCGGCAATCGCCTAAGGCGATTGCCGGAAACAAACAGACCGAATGGCGCAGGATTTTCGCTCGCCTTCAAGGAGCGGCAGCGGGCGCAGAGTCGAGTTCTGTGCCCGCTGCCGCGACGCAGAAGGCGGGCGAAAAGACAAGCCAGGCGCTGTGTTTGTTGACAGAAATCGCCTTAAGGGCCCAAGGCC
>JANQFI010000693.1 GCA_028277905.1 Chromatiaceae bacterium
CGAGGTTCTGGGTATCGCGCGGGTCGGGCTTGACGACAACTTCTTCGAGCTCGGCGGCGACAGCATCATGTCGATCCAGCTTGTGAGCCGTGCGCGTCAGGCGGGGCTTTTGATCACGCCGCGCGCGGTGTTCGAGCATCAGACGGTGGGATCGCTGGCGTCTGCAGCGGGGCTGATCGACGAAGCAACAGTGCCGTTATTGCCCGACATAGCGACGGGCGAGGTGTTGGCGACGCCGATCATGCATTGGCTTGCCGAGCGCGGCGGCCCGATCGACCGGTTTTATCAGGCGATGCTGTTGCAGGTACCGGCGGGCCTGCGGGTCGGCGATCTTGAGGAAGCGCTGCAGAGCGTGCTCGACCATCACGACGCGTTGCGTCTTCGGCTGGAGGAGGCAGGTGCCGACGACGGTGTGTGGCGCCTTTCGGTGATGCCGGCGGGCTCGGTACTGGCGGGGGATTGCCTGCGGCGTGTTGATGTCGGCGCGCTTGATGAGCTGGCGCTTGAGGCACGCGTTGCGCAGGAAGCGTCGGAGGCGGCGGGTCGGCTCTCGCCCGGCTTGGGTGTGATGGTTCAGGCGGTCTGGTTTGAAGCGGGGAAGGATCGGGCCGGCCGTCTTCTTTTGGTTGTCCATCATTTGTCGGTTGACGGGGTGTCGTGGCGGATTGTGGTTCCGGACCTTGCGGCGGCGTACGGGGCGCTGACGCGGGGAGATCGCCCAGACCTTGGGGATCGCGGGACGTCGTTCCGGCGCTGGTCGCAGCGTCTTGCCGCGCATGCGCATGAGCGCTCGGTTGTGGGCGAGCTTGGCTATTGGACGGATGTCCTGAGCGCGCCGTCTGCCTCGCTGGTTGACGGTTCGCTTGACGCGGGCCGTGATCTTGCGGGGACGGCGGAGCATTTGACGTTGCGCCTCCCTGCGCCGGTAACGGGTGCGCTGCTGACGCGGGTTGCCTCGGCGTTTTATTGCGGGGTCCAGGATGTCTTGCTGGGTGCGCTGGCGGTCGCGCTTGTTGACTGGCGCCGGCGGCATGGCGGGGACAGCGGGGATGGCCGGGCGGTTGTGATCGATGTTGAGGGTCACGGCCGGGCGGAGGTGTTTGGGGATGTTGACCTGTCGCGGACGGTTGGTTGGTTTACCAGCCTTTATCCTGTTCGCCTGGATGTCGGTTCGGTCGACTGCGCGGTAGCCTTGTCTGGTGGCGCACGCCCCGAGCTTGCGCGAGCGCTGAAGTCGATCAAGGACCAGCTTCGTGCGGTTCCCGGTCAGGGGCTTGGCTATGGTCTGCTGCGATATTTGAACGAAGAGACGGCGGGGTCGCTGTCGGGATTTGGCTCGCCGCAGCTTGGGTTCAACTATCTGGGGCGGATGTCTGCGGGGTCGGGCTCGGGGGATTGGAGCGCTGCATCCGAGGGTGTGTCGCTGGGCGGCGGGTTTGATCCTTTGATGCCGCTTGCGCACTCTCTTGAGATGAATGCGGCGACGGTTGAAGGTTTGGGTGGGCCTGAGCTTGTTGCGCATTGGAGCTGGGCGCCGTCTGTTCTGGATTTGGATGCAGTTGAGGATTTGGGTCGGAGCTGGTTCCGTGCGCTTGAGGGCTTGGTTGGGTGTTCGTCGGCGGGTTTGGGCGGCCGCAGCCTGAGCGATTTTGCTCTTGTTGCGCTGACGCAGAGTGAGCTTGAGGGCCTGGAGCGGTCCTATCCGCAGCTTGAGGATGTCCTTCCGCTGTCGCCGCTTCAGGAGGGCCTGCTGTTTCATGCGCTTTATGATGAGCAGGCTTCGGATGTTTACACGGTTCAGTTGGAGCTGGGACTTTCGGGACCGCTGGACGAGGCTCGTCTTGCGGGGGCGGCGCGTGCTTTGGTGGATCGGCATGCGAGCTTGCGTGCCTGCTTCTGTCATGAGGGTCTGAGCCGGGCGGTTCAGGTGATTGTGTCGGGCCTGGCGCCGCGGTGGCGTCTGCTTGACCTGTCCAAATTGGATGATGCGGCGCGGGGTGCGCGTCTTGCGGAGGTCTTGGCTGAGGACCGGCTTGGGCGGTTTGATGTATCGCGCCCGCCTTTGCTGCGCTGGACGCTGGTCCGGTTGGGTGCTGAGGATCATCGTCTTGTTCTGACCAACCATCATCTTCTGACGGATGGTTGGTCGAGCGCGGTTCTGGTTGAGGAGCTTCTGGCGCTTTATGGGCATGGGGATGGTCGGTCCGATGCGTTGCCGCGGGTGACGGCGTACCGGGATTATTTGGCGTTCATTGCGGGACAGGACCGTGCGGCGGCGCTGGCCGGCTGGCGGGAGGCGTTGGCCGGGCTTGAGGAGGGCACGCTCATTGCGCCGCCGCGCCGTGGGCGAGTGCCGGTTGCGCCTGAGCAGATCACGCTGAGCCTGAGCGAGGAACTCACCACCGCACTGACGCAACAGGCGCGGCGGCATGGTGTGACGCTGAACAGC
>JANQFI010000694.1 GCA_028277905.1 Chromatiaceae bacterium
AACGCGCACAGAGAACGACTATGCACGCGCTGCCGCTTCGCGAAGGCGGACGAGAATCCTGCGCCATTCGGTCTGTTTGTTTCCGGCAATCGCCTGAGACCGGGCCCCGGCTCGGGTCTGCGAAGCGGCACCGGCCACGACAGCGGGGCGCCGATTGGGTTAAGGTCCCCTGGTGTCTGTCCGGAAAACGCCGGACGAGTGGATCCAATTGCGACCAACAGCGATAGAGGAGTCGACATGCCAACAATCCGCAAAGCGGTGTTTCCGGTTGCGGGCCTGGGCACGCGCTTTCTCCCGGCGACCAAGGCGAGCCCGAAGGAAATGCTGCCGGTAGTGGACAAGCCGCTGATCCAGTACGCGGCGGAAGAGGCCGAAGCCGGTGGTGCCGAGCACCTCATCTTCATCACCGGGCGGCATAAGCGCTCTATCGAGGATCACTTCGACAAGGCCTACGAGCTCGAGATGGAGCTGAAGGGCGCCGGCAAGGACAAGCTCTTGAAGCTCGTGCAGAACGTGCTGCCGGACCGGGTGGACTGTATCTTCCTGCGCCAAGCCGAGGCGCTCGGTCTCGGCCACGCGGTGCTGTGCGCGAAGCCGGTGGTGGGCAACGAGCCCTTCGTGATCATCCTCGCCGACGACCTCATCCGCAACGATGACGGACCAGGCGTGGTGGAGCAGATGGCCGTCGTGCACGAGCGCACCGGCGCAAGTGTGCTGAGCGTGCAGGAAGTGCCGCCCCACGAGACCGACAAGTACGGCATCGTCGCCACCGACGAGCAGCCCGACGGCACGCTGCGGGTAGTGTCCATCGTCGAGAAGCCGAGCCCCAGGGATGCGCCGTCGAACCTCGCCGTCGTCGGCCGCTACCTGCTGACGCCGACCATCTTCGACAAGCTGGAGCGGACCAAGCCCGGCGCGGGCGGCGAGATTCAGCTCACCGATGCCATCGCCGCGCTGCTGTCAGACGGGCCGGTGATCGCGTATCCCTTCGCCGGTAAGCGCTATGACTGCGGTAGCAAAGAGGGCTACCTGGAGGCCACGGTCGAGTACGCCCTCGCGCATCCCGAGCTCGGGGAGAGCTTCCGAGCCTACCTCGATGGGCTCAGCCGTAAAGGCGGTCGTCCCTAAGCCGCGGGCTCCAGTGGGGCGTAGCTGGACAGGCGGTTGCGGCCCGCGCGCTTGCTCTCGTAGAGTGCCTCATCGGCGCGCTGCAGCAGGTCTTCCAACGCGCCTGCCATCACCGGATAGGTGGCCAGCCCGATGCTGACACTGAGGCCGAGGGCTCCCCTTGCACCCTGGATGGACTGCCCGGCGATGCGGCGCAGGATGCGCTCGCCTGCTCTGCGCGCGGCCGTCTCGGGCGCCGCCGGCAGTAGCACGATGAACTCGTCGCCCCCGTAGCGGGCCACCAGGTCGTTCGCGCGCAGGGATTCCTGAATGGCGGCGGCCACGGTCCGGATGGCGAGGTTGCCGGTCTCGTGACCGTGGTGATCGTTGATGGTCTTGAGGTTGTCGACGTCAATCATCAGCACCGACAGCGGCTCGTCACGGGCGCGGGCCAGCCGCTCGTGCCGGGCAATGGCCTGGTTGAAGGCGCGCATGTTGCTGACCCCGGTGAGCTCATCGGTATCGGCCAGCTGCTCGACATAGGCGCGGGCGAAGCCAAGGTCCGCCGCCAGCAGCGTGGTGATATAGGCCACCAGCGCGAAGGGCGCGAAGCGCAGCATCAGTGAGCTGAAGGTCTCGTATTGGAACATCTCGATGCCGTCCACGGCATAGGCGGCGAGCAGGTAGAAGCTGGCGACGAGCGCAAGCTCCAGCAGCGTGATGACCTTACCGAGCGTCAGCGCGCTGAAGATCACCACTAGAACGAAGAGATTCAGCAGCGGACTGTTGACCTTGCCGGTGTGCCACACCGCCACCGCGGTCAGCCCGAGCATGGCCCAAGTCTCGATAGTGAGCTTCCAGCGTGTCGGCAGCGTGCAGAGGTTCGCGTACCGAAAGCCGACCACGAAGGCTGCGTACAGGGCGCCTGCCGCCACGATCCGCAGCGGTTCCTCCACGGGCTCGTCGGGCAGGGCGATATAGACCAGGATCAGCACCAGCAGCAGCCACTCGATCTCGGCGAGGGTCCGGTTGAACCCCTTGAGCTCGACGGTGTCGACCCCTGGTCCGGTTTCGCGCCGCGACATCATAGCGGTGCTGTGCTCCGGCTCATCCGGCCCGCGTGGGTGTGCGGTAGGGTGGAGCGCTCAGCCCAGCAAGGCGTCCTCGAGCCGGTCGAGCTTGATGGCATCCAGATAGGCCTCCAGCGTCTGTCGATCGACGCCTCTAGCCTCCAATTGCACCTGAATCCGGGTGCCGATCAGCAGCAGGATACGGCTGCTGCCGTCCCGGTGCGCCTCGAAGGCGCCCCGGTAGCCGCCGCGCGTGTAGGGTGTAGCGCTCGGGTCTGCCTGCATCAGCGTGGTGAGCATGGACAGCAGCGGCGAATCGGCGGTAATGCCGATGGTGATGCTGGCACCGTCCTCGCGGCGGTAGGTGCGCGTGAGGTTGGTGCCGGTGAGCATCGCCGCGATGCCGCCGGCGTCGGTGGATGGCTCGTCGGCGGTCCAGCCGGCTAGCGGTGCCGGCAGCAGGTCCAGTTGCTGCTTCTTCAGCTTGTCGCGGATCTGTGCGGCGGCGAACTCCAGCGCCTGGATCGCGACGCGCTCGTCGCCCACCTCGTAGGCGCGCTTGGCGGCGTCGATCTGATCGGTGATGGGATCGGCGAGCACCGGGGCGGGAGCGCCGAGCAAGCACAACACGAGAAACGGCAGGCGTGACATAGGGCCGGCTCCTGATCCTAGCGAAATGACCCTGCCGCAGCGCCTTTATGCAGCCGGGAAACGCATAGAGTTTAGTGGAATTACGCGAGGGCAGCGATGCTCCAATCGTCCTAAGCAACGGCTGTACCACATATCCGGTCTCTCATCGGCCGGGTTGGCGTGCGGCTCCCTGGCAGGAGCGCCCGCCGGACGCCAGGCGCCGAGGAGCATGCACTGCTGGAGGAGGTCGGCGCACGCGTGGCCGAGGCGGAGCGGCAGTTCAAGGACGGTGCCGGAGTCGGCGCTCTTGCACCGGGGCGAGGACCACGCCGTGCTGGTGGTCACCGACGGCGGAGAGGGCGCACCGACCGCTGGACACGGTTTACACGGGTGCCCCAGCCAATGTCGTCGAAACCCGCATCACCCAACTGATTGAGGACCGCATCGCCGGCGTCGAGGGCATCGAGACCATCGAGCCGGTGTCCGAGGACGGTCGCTCGCGGATCACCATCGAGTTTGGCATCGGCCGCGACATCGACGGCACGGCCAACGACGTCCGCGACCGGGTCTCCGCATGCTATCCTAACGAACTTTTTTTGGGTCCGGCGCGGCTCGTCAAGCCCCGGCGCCGGGCATCACGCGGCGCTGCAGCCCTGCTGTTCCCGCTCGTCCGCCAACGGACCCGCCGACGATCCTGCCCATGCCAGATTTCGCGCGAGAAGTCCTTCCCGTCCGGCTCGAAGATGAGATGCGCCAGTCGTATCTCGACTACGCCATGAGCGTCATCGTCGGGCGGGCGCTGCCGGACGTGCGCGACGGGCTGAAGCCGGTACACCGTCGCGTGCTCTACGCGATGAGCGAGTTGGGCAACGACTGGAACAAGCCGTACAAGAAGTCTGCCCGTGTCGTGGGCGACGTCATCGGTAAGTACCACCCGCACGGCGACACGGCGGTTTACGACACCATCGTGCGCATGGCGCAGCCGTTCTCCATGCGCTACATGCTGGTGGATGGGCAGGGCAACTTCGGCTCCGTGGACGGCGACTCGCCGGCGGCCATGCGCTACACGGAGGTGCGCATGGCGCGCATCGCGCACACGCTGCTGGACGACCTGGACAAGGAGACGGTCGACTTCGTCCCGAACTACGACGAGTCCGAGACCGAGCCCACGGTCCTGCCGGCGCGCTTCCCGAACCTGCTGGTGAACGGCAGCGCCGGCATCGCGGTTGGCATGGCGACCAACATCCCGCCGCACAACCTGGGCGAGGTCATCGACGGGTGCTTGGCGATCATCGAGGATCCCATGGTCTCCGACGACAAGCTCCTGGAGCTGATCCCCGGGCCGGACTTTCCGACGGCGGCCATCATCAATGGCATCCGTGGCATCCGTGAGGCCTACCGGACCGGTCGCGGCCGCGTGCAGCTGCGCGCGCGCACCCACACCGAGACCGAGAAGCGCAGCGGCCGCGAGGCGATCATCGTCACCGAGCTGCCCTATCAGGTCAACAAGGCGCGGCTCTTGAAGAAGATGGCCGAGCTGGTGAAGGAGAAGAGGCTCGACGGCATCGCCGAGCTGCGCGATGAATCCGACAAGGACGGCATGCGAATGGTCATCGAGATCAAGCGTGACCACTACCCGGACGTGGTGCTGAATAACCTGTTCCAGCACACGCAGATGCAGACGGTGTTCGGCATCAACATGGTCGCGTTGGTGGACGGCCAGCCGCGCACCCTGACGCTGAAGCAGTGCCTGGAGCACTTCCTGCGTCACCGCCGCGACGTGGTCACGCGGCGGACCATCTACGAGCTCCGCAAGGCCCGTGATCGCGCGCATATCCTGGAAGGCTATACGATCGCGTTGGCCAACATCGACGAGGTCATCGAGCTGATCAAGGCCTCGGAGAGCCCCGCTGCCGCCCGAGCGGGCCTAATGGCGCGTACCTGGCCGCCGGGTGCCGTCGCCGGCATGCTGGAGCGCGCCGGCGCTGCCGAGACGCGCCCGGACGATCTGGAGAAGGGCTTCGGGTTGATCGCAGAGGGGGATGACGCCGGCCGGTACCAGCTCAGCGAGCGCCAGGCCCGCGCCATCCTGGACCTCCAGCTGCAGCGCCTGACCGGCCTGGAGCAGGACAAGATCGTCAAGGAGTTCGAGGAGATCCTGGAGAAGATCGCGGACCTGCTGGACATCCTGCGCAACCCGGACCGGCTGATGCAAGTGATCCGCGACGAGCTTACGGCCATCAAGGAGCAGTACGGTGATGCGCGTCGTACCGAGATCGTCCAGGACCAAAACGATCTGACCCTGCTGGACCTCATCGCGCCGGAAGACGTGGTCGTGACCCTGTCCCACGCGGGCTATGTGAAGGCGCAGCCGCTGTCCGAATACCAGGCGCAGCGCCGCGGCGGCAAGGGCCGCAGCGCCGCCAGCACCAAGGACGAGGACTTCATCGATCGCCTCTTCGTCGCCAACAGCCACGACACCGTGCTCTGCTTTTCCAGCCACGGCAAGGTCTACTGGCTCAAGGTCTACGAGCTGCCGCAGGCGAGCTACAACGGCCGCGGGCGGCCCATCGTCAACCTGCTGCCGCTGGAGCCCGGCGAGCGCATCAACGCGACCCTGCCGGTGCCCGAGTACGAGGAGGGCAGCTTCGTCTTCATGGCCACCAGCAAGGGCACGGTCAAGAAGACGCCGCTGAAGGACTTCTCACGCCCGCTGGCGCGCGGCATCATCGCTATCGACCTGCACGAGGACGAATATCTCATCGGCGTTGCCGTCACCGATGGCCGCCAGGACATGATGCTGTTCAGCTCCGCCGGCAAGGCGGTGCGCTTCAACGAGCTCGAGGTCCGTTCCATGGGCCGCGCCGCCCATGGCGTGCGCGGCATTGCCCTGGATGCGGGACAGCGCGTCATCTCGCTGCTGGTGGCCGAGCCCGGCACCGTGCTCACCGTCGGCGCCAACGGCTACGGCAAGCGCACGCCGGTGGAGGAGTTCCCCACCAAAGGCCGCGGCATCAAGGGCGTCATCTCCATGCGTATCGGCGAGCGCAACGCGGAGCTGGTAGGCGCCGTGCTGGTTCGGCCCGGGGATGAGATCATGCTCATCACCGAGGCCGGCACCCTGGTGCGTACCGCCGTGGACGGCATCAACATCCTTGGCCGCAACACCTGGGGCGTCAAGCTCATCGACCTGGGCGAGGATCAGAAGCTCGCCGGCATCGAGCGGATTGTCGCACTCGATGGCGAGGGCGGCGACGGCGAGAACGGCGGCGGGGAAGCGGACGACATGTCACAGGGTGCCGCCGGCGAGTGACCGGCGTCTCGGCTTGGTCTCAGGCAACCTGGTCTGGCACAACTTGGTCTCAGGCAACGGCGTCATGAGCGATGGGCGCAATGGGGGTTGCAGGACGGTTGTTGTGCCTGCGGGGCCTAGTCTCGTTCCATTCCACACCAAACCGACGGAGCCAATGCATGTCGAGACCTTACAACTTCAGCGCCGGGCCGGCGATGCTGCCGGAGCCTGTGCTCGAGCGCGCGCGCGAGGAGATGCTCGACTGGCACGGCAGCGGCATGTGCGTGGCGGAGATGAGCCACCGCGGCAAGGAGTTCCTCTCCGTCGCCCAGCAGGCCAAGGCGGACCTGCGCGAGCTGCTCGCCGTGCCGGACAACTACAGGGTATTGTTCCTGCAGGGCGGCGCCTCGCTGCAGTTCGCAATGGCGCCGATGAGCCTGCTGCGGGGCGCCGACAAGAGCGCGCGGAAGGCGGATTATCTCAACACCGGCAGCTGGTCCAAGAAGGCCATCGCCGAGGCCAAGCGCTTCGCCACCGTCAATATCGCGGCCAGCACCGAGCAGGACGGCACCTACACCCGTGCGCCGGCGCAGGAAGAGCTGAACCTCTCCGATGACGCCGCCTACCTGCACTACACGCCCAACGAGACCATCCAGGGTATCGAGCTCGGTTACGTGCCGGAGACCGACGAGCCGCTCGTGGCGGACATGTCCTCGACCATCCTCTCGCGCCCCATCGACGTGTCCCGTTTTGGGGTCATCTACGCCGGGGCGCAGAAGAACGTCGGTCCGGCAGGCCTCACCATCGTGATCGTCCGCGAAGACCTCATCGGCCAGCCCATCGACGGTACCCCGGCGATGCTGAGCTACAAGACCCATGCCGATAACGATTCCATGTACAACACCCCACCCACCTATGCCTGGTATCTTGCCGGGCTGGTGTTCCAGTGGCTCAAAGCGTTGGGCGGGCTCGGCGCCATGGCGGAGATCAACCAGCGCAAGGCCCGGAAGCTTTACAGGACCATCGACGCATCGAGCTTCTACGCCAACCCGGTGCAGCCCGACTCCCGCTCCTGGATGAACGTGCCCTTTACGCTGGCCGATGCAAGCCTCGATGCAGACTTCCTCGCCGGCGCCAAGGCCGCTGGCCTGCTGACCCTCAAGGGGCATAGATCGGTCGGCGGCATGCGCGCGAGCATCTACAATGCGATGCCGGAGGCGGGTGTGGACGCGCTGATCGACTTCATGGCGGAGTTCGAGCGCACGAAGGGCTGATCGACAAGCAACGAGTCACGCGGTGTGAGTTGTCAGTGCGGCGCTTCGGCGATACAGAGACCGCTTGGGTGTTGCCATCTAGACCGCAGGGCAGCTGTGTCACTCGACGCGCTGGAGCGGCCTGGTGCCGCTCGCTGGCGCTGTCGTACTCGCTGTCGAAATCGAAAAATCGATGCTGCAATAGGGTCTCCAGATCTCTGCCCTGCTGCACGAGGAACAGACCCCAACACCCGCGCCACAACCTCGATACTGCTCACTCGGTACACGCAACTGGTCTTCGCAAATGTTCAAGATCCAAACCCTCAACAACATCTCCGTCGCCGGCCTGAACCGGCTGCCGCGCGAGCACTACGAGGTCGCCTCGGAGCTGGCACACCCAGACGCCATCCTGGTGCGCTCGGCGAAGATGCACGACATGGCCATCCCGGACACGGTCAAGGCCATCGGCCGGGCCGGCGCGGGGGTCAACAACATCCCGGTGGCGGCGATGAGCCAGCGTGGTGTTGCCGTGTTCAACGCGCCGGGTGCCAACGCCAATGCGGTCAAGGAGCTGGTGCTGGCCGGCATGCTCATGGCCGCGCGCAACATCGGCCAGGCCGTGCCGTTCGCCCGCGGCCTGGCAGGCGATGATGCAGCCATCAACCAGGTGGTGGAGGCAGGTAAGAAGCGGTTCGTTGGCTTCGAGCTGCCGGGGCGCACGCTCGGTGTCATCGGCTTGGGTGCCATCGGCGTCCTGGTGGCCAACGCAGCGCGGGCGCTGGGCATGCAGGTGATCGGTTACGACCCGAGCATCACGGTGCGGGCGGCCTGGAACCTGCAAAGCGACGTCGAGGCGGCCCTGTCCGTGGACGATCTCGTGGCCCGCTCGGACTTCGTGACCTTCCATGTGCCGCTGACGGACCAGACCCGGCACATGATCAACGCCGAGCGCATCGCCAATATGCGCGACGGCGCCGTGCTGCTGAACTTCTCGCGCAGCGGCATCATCGACGACGACGCCGCCGTGACGGCCTTGGACGCCGGTAAGCTCTACGCGTATGTGTGCGACTTCCCGTCCAACCTCCTGAAGGACCACCCGCGGGTGGTCACGCTGCCGCACCTGGGCGCCTCCACCCGCGAGGCGGAGGACAACTGCGCCGTGATGGTGGCCGACCAGGTACGCGTCTACCTGGAAGACGGCAATGTCGCCAACTCCGTCAACTTCCCGGAAATCTATCTGCCCCGCAACGGCGGCTACCGCATCGCCGTGGTAAACCGCAACGTGCCGAACATGGTGGGCCAGATCTCTACCGACCTCGCCAAGGCGGGACTCAACATTGTCGATATGCTGAACCGTTCCCGTGGCGAGCTGGCCGTGACCCTGATCGACATCGAGGACGAATGCCCGAAGGAGACGGCCCGGCGCATCGCCGACATCGACGGCGTGCTGTCGTTGCGCTGCCTGGGGGGGGCCGGCGCCACGGGTACCGGCGGCGACCTGCAGGTCTGAGGCGTCCGGCTCGGATCCAGACCAAGCCCAAGAGCGCCCAGCCGGAGCACCCAGCCGGGACCCTCATGAGCGCCGACGACGCCCTCGCCCCGATCCGCGAGCGCATCGATGCCATCGATGCGGAACTGCTGAGGCTCCTGTCCGAGCGCGCCGACTGCGCCCGCCAGGTGGCCAGGGTCAAGGACGCCGCCGGCCAGACGACGCACTACTACCGCCCGGAGCGGGAAGCCGAGATCCTTCGCCGCATCAAGGCGCAGAATCCGGGGCCGCTCGACGACGAAGAGATCGCCCGGTTGTTTCGGGAGATCATGTCTGCGTGCCTGGCGCTGGAGCGACCGCTGTCCGTCGGCTACCTGGGCCCCGAGGGCACCTTCACCCAGGCAGCGGCACTGAAGCACTTCGGCCACTCGGTTCAGACGCAGTCCTTCGGCACCATCGGCGACATCTTCCGTGAGGTCGAGGCCGGCTCCTGCAGCTTCGGCGTCGTGCCGGTGGAGAACAGCACCGAAGGGGTTGTCAGCCACACGCTCGACATGTTCGCGCGCTCGCCGCTTGCCATCGCCGGCGAGGTGATGCTGCGTATCCACCATCACTTGTTAAGCCGCGCGACCGAGATCGGCGCCGTCCGGCGGGTCTATTCCCACCAGCAGTCGCTCGCCCAGTGCCGTGGATGGCTGGACCGCCACCTGCCCGCCGCCGAGCGCGTCGCCGTCGGCAGCAACGCCGAGGCCGCCAAGCTGGCGGCGCGCGCCGGCGACAGCGCGGCGGTGGCCGGCGAGGCCGCGGCGGAGCTCTACGAGCTGCGTAGCCTCGCTCAGCGCATCGAGGACGAGCCTGGCAACACCACGCGCTTTCTGATCATCGGCCGCGAGGACGCCCCACCCTGCGGCCGGGACAAGACCAGCCTGCTGCTCTCCTGCCGCAACGAGGCCGGCGGCCTGCACCGGCTGCTGACGCCCTTCGCCGAGCAGGGCATCAGCATGACCCGCATCGAGTCGCGCCCCTCGCGGCAGGGCATCTGGGACTACGTGTTCTTCGTGGACCTCATTGGCCACCGCACGGATCAGAAGGTGGCAGGGGCGCTGCAACGACTCCAGGCGGCCGCGAATCTCTGTAAGGTTCTCGGGTCCTATCCGGAGGCGGTACTCTAGGGCGGTGCAGGACTGCGGGAGACCAGGAGTGGCGCTCGTGCAGACTGCGTAGCGCATCGCGGAGAGTGCGGGCGGAGCGCCGCGAAGCGAGTAGCGGACAACCACAGCGCTGCTCACCAACCGTCCTGTGAGCCGGATCGACCGCTGCTGATGACCAACACGCACAACCATCATCTCAATCTCGCCGCCCCTCATGTCGCCGGCTTGACCCCCTATGTCCCGGGCAAGCCGGTGTCGGAGCTGGAGCGGGAGCTCGGGATCGGTGATTCAGTCAAGCTGGCGTCCAACGAGAATCCGCTGGGCTGCGGCGAGGCGGCGCGGGCGGCGTACCTCGCATGTGCGGCAGATTTGGGGCGCTATCCGGACGGTGGCGCCTTCTCGCTGCGCCGGGCCATCGCCAAGCACCATGGCCTGGATTCGGCATGGATCACCGTCGGCAACGGCTCGAACGACGTGCTGGACCTGGTGGCGCGGACCTTTCTGCACCCAGGGACCGAGTCCGTGCTCTCCGAGTACGCCTTTGCCGTCTATCCGATCGCCGTCCAGGCTGCCGGTGCCGCGGCCAGGGTCGCGCCGGCGCGAGACTTCGGGCACGACCCCGACGCCATGGCGGCGCTGGTGAGCGAGCGTACTCGGGTGGTGTGGATCGCCAACCCCAACAACCCGACCGGTACCTGGCTCGGCGCCGAGCCGTTGCGCGCCTTCATCGGGGCACTGCCGGAGCAGGTCATGGTCGTCGTCGACGAGGCCTACTTCGAGTACGTCGGTGCGCCGGACTACCCGGACACCAGCCGCTGGCTCGCCGACTTCCCGAACCTCATCGTCACCCGCACCTTCGCCAAGGTACATGGCTTGGCCGCACTGCGCGTGGGCTATGGGCTCAGCCATCCGCAGGTCGCGGAGCTGATGAACCGGGTGCGGCATCCTTTCAACGTCAATGCATCGGCGCAGGCGGCGGCGGAAGCGGCGCTCGGCGACCGGGCGCATGTGCAGCGGTCGGTGGCACACAACCGGGCCGAGATGGCGCGGGTGACGGCAGGGCTTGCGCGGCTCGGGCTCGACTGGATTCCGTCGGTCTGCAACTTCGTCACCGTTGACCTCGGCCGGCCTGCGGGTCCCGTGGACCAGGCGCTGCTGCGGGAGGGCATCATCTGCCGCCCTGTCGGCAACTACGGGCTCCCGAACCACTTGCGCATCAGCATCGGGCTCGCGGGCGAGAACCAGCGGATGCTCTGGGCGCTGGAGCGCGTATTGGCGGAGAGCAAAGCGGAGGCGAGGGCATGATCGAACGGCTCGCCATTGTCGGCGTCGGCCTGATCGGTGGCTCGCTCGCCCGGGCGCTCCGCGCTGCCGGCGCCGTCGGCGAGATCATCGGCTGCGGGCGCTCCGTCGAGAACCTGGAGTTGGCCGTCGATCTCGGCGTCATCGACGGCTGCACCCGCGACCCGGCGGTCGCCGTAGAGGACGCCGACCTGGTCTTCATCGCAGTTCCGCTCGGTGTCATGCGCGGCATCTTCGAGCGTATCCAGGGCAGGCTGCGAGACGACGCCGTGATCACCGATGGGGGTAGCGTCAAGGGCAGCGTCATCAGGGATGCGGCCGCGGCCTTCGGCGCGGTGCCCTCCAGACTAGTGCCCGGCCACCCCATCGCCGGCACCGAGCACAGCGGCGTCGGCGCCTCCTTCCCGGAGCTCTACCACAATCGCCAGGTCATTCTGACCCCGCTACCGCACACGGATGCGGATGCCGTGGCAAAGGTCAGGGCCATGTGGCAAGCGGCAGGTGCACAGGTGACGGACATGGATGTGGCCCATCACGATGCGCTGCTGGCGGCCAGCAGCCACCTGCCGCATATGCTCGCCTACGGCCTCGTGGACCTGCTCGCCCGCCAGCAGGACAACGACGAGATCTTCCGCTACGCCGCGGGGGGCTTTCGGGACTTCACGCGGATTGCATCCAGCAATCCGGTCATGTGGCGGGACATCTGCATCGCCAACGCTGAGGCGCTCAGCGCCATGCTGGCCAGCTTCGGTGAGGAGATCGCCGACCTCGCCAAGACCATCCGCCGCCGCGACGGCGACGATCTGCTTGCGATCTTCACCCGCGCCAAGGCGGCGCGGGATGCCTATGTGGATGGGGTGGCAGCATCGGGGGCGGCAGGGGTGCGCGGGGAGTCGTCCTGAGCCGCGGCATCAGGTATCCCGCCGGGTCGATAGAGTCCGGCGTCCGCGCAAAGTACATCCAGCGGTCCCGCGGAGGTGAAGTGGACCCCGAAGACTGGACAGGACGCGAAGCTTTGCCGGCAGGTGGATACCGGCCCCGAGAGGGGCAAGCATCCATGTCCACGACGCGCAAGCGTTGCAGTGCCGCGTTCAAGGCCAAGGTCGCCGTCGAGGCGATCCGCGGCGTGAAGACCACCACCGAGCCCGCGAGCGAGCTCCAAGTCCATGCCATTTGGACAACGCGTGCATGCCGCAAGCGGCCGTGTGGACAAGCCGGGGAGAATCCGCTCCCGGCGAATTGCCCCCAACTTGCCCACACTCATGCACCCGTTGCCCACACCGCGCCCCGCAACCCCCGCCGCGAACCCCACACGCCTGCGGCGCGACAACAACAGATTTCTTGGTGCAAGAGGTCCTGTTCAGCGAGCATCCAGCGACCAGTATCAACCCTGGTTCGAGGCTTAGGCGACTGCCGGAAACAAACATACCGAATGGCGCGGGACTCTCGCTCGCCTTTAAGGAGCGGCAGCGGGCGCGTAGTCGAGCTCTGTGCCCGCTGCCGCGACGCAGAAGGCGGGCGAAAAGGAAAAGACAAGCCAGGCGGTATGTTTGTTGACAGAAATCGCCTTATGTCCACCCTGCCGCTGTCCAGCCGATGGAATCCACCTCACGTTGACGCCGAGATCGAGTGCCGGCCGGGGGAAGGATCTGCTTGTGCAGCACCTATCTCCTCAGCGCTCGGCTTGCGTATGCCGGGAACAGGTGCCGCCGCCTGGGCTGTACTTGCTGCCTCCCACGGAGCGACCCGGTGACGATGCTCCTTGTGCCGCGTCAACATCGAGCTAGGCGCCAATTGCGCGCTGTGCTTGGCCTCCGGCTGTGCTTCGGCGCATGCTCGTCTGGGCCTTTGCCGTGTTGCCCTGGCCGATCGTGAAGCAGCTTGGTCGGACTGCCCCGCAGCTGCTGTGTCCCCGGTCGTCTCGGTTGAGCCCGAGGAGCGAGGGGAGTAAGGCGTCGTCGCTGCATTGGCCCTGAATTCCACACTGCTCCGTTTGCACCGGGCGCCGTCTCCGCGGCAGCCGCCGAACGACCGCCATGCGCCAACAGCCCCCAATACAGGGGTCGCGGCCTCGCAGGCCTGTTGCCGCTTCCGAACCGCTCGCTCCTTTGCCTGGAGCTTCTCGCTCAACGCCGCCAAGGTCGAGCGGCGGGCGGAATCGTGTTGGTACTTGTGGCAAAAGTCCAGGTACAACCGGAGCCATCGGCGCAAATGCGCCTGACGATTCCCCGCGATCACTGCCGTCGCCATAGCCGCGTCAAAGCACGCAGCAACGTCCGAGGGGAGTCTGGAGCATCGCTGGGCGTTTACCAGATCACATTCGCACTAGGCATGTTACCCCCCCTCCCCCGGGGTGGCTCTATCAATCCAGCGGCATGTTGTCAAGGCTAACCTCGTGTGGTAGGTTATACGGAAACTATACAATTACTGGTTAGCGCAATCAATGCTCAAAAAAATCGAACCAACAGTCATAGTGCAGAATCACAATTCGTATGAGGTGCACATATGATTGATCGCATTACAGCCAATCCGAAAATACTTGGCGGGAAACCGATTATACAGGGAACACGGTTATCCGTAGAGTTCATATTGGAATTGCTGGCTTCAGAGGTCCCTGAAGAAGAGATCCTTGAAGACTATCCTCATATCACCAAAGAAGATATACATGCTTGTCTCAAGTATGCTGCCCGGTCTTGTCGCAATGAAATATACGTGGAACTTGAGCCTGTTTCAGCATGAAGCTAATCCAAGCCCCTCTTCTCACTGATGAGAATATCTCACCAAGAGTTGTCGCATACCTTCGACGCATGGGGCTTGATGTTCTCGATACGAAGGAGAAATTATGGCATGGAACTGAAGATAAAGGACTGATAAATAGAGCGTATCAGGAACAAAGATTCATTCTTACACATGATTCAGATTTTGGAACATTAGCAATAAGTCAAGGGATACCATGCTACGGTATTCTGTATCTACGTTTGAAGAATTTGAAATCCATCAATGTGATCGGCACCTTTGAAAGCATGTTACAGCAAGACATTGAAATTTATCCTCATACTATTTGGGTGATCGAAGAGAAGCGTATACGCATTCGTTATCTCGCAGAAGAAGAGTAACCATGTAGAGCGCTTTGTATCAATGCAATATCGAAGAAGCGCTAACAAGGCAAATGCAGTCCCCCCAAAAGCGCTCGTCGAACTCACAGTGTATTGCATGCCTTGGGTGCAAGGGTCTTGATCATAAGTCCGTCCAAGACCCAGTCCTGGCGACGGTCTTGCTGGCACTTAGACTTGCAAATCAGTGACTTAACCTCGCGTACCTTAGGCAGGCGCCAAAGGTGGTCGAAGTTATGATCAAGGCCGCGGTAAGCGTCGATCGTAACTTCGGCCACTCGGGGCTGCGGGCCTTGATCATGGTTCCGGCCGCCACCGCTAAGCCACTGCCCGCGCGAGGTATCCTCGGCGCGGCGCGCTCGGGTAAAGCGGCCTGTTCGACGCGCTCGGCGAGTTGCATCCAACACGCCTGCAGGTGCTGCTCGAGGCCCTCGGGAGGTTGTGGTCGGCCGGAATCGAGTTACAGGCGCGCCTGGCCTGCGCGCTGGCGCGTGCCAAGGGCGAGGCGGTGGCCTTCGAACCTCATGCTGGAGGTGAAACAGATCCGGCGAGTGAGGGGCGCCAAGAGCGCGCTCGACATGGCGCAACAGCCCCTTGGCTTCGTCGCTGGTCACTTGGACAATCACGACCTTCAGGACCAGCAGCGCCGGCGTCAGCGCCTGCGACCAGGTGGCCGCGGAGCGGTCTTCGGCGTCGCGTTCAAGTCGGATGAAGCTCGACACCGGCGCCATCGCAACCAGGCAGATCTCGGGATGGTCTGTCTCGTGCTCGCACCCGGTGATCGCGCGCTCGGGCATGGTTTGCGAGGCTGCTCGGCGAGAACGCCGCGCGATTGACCGAAATATGAGCTGAACGGGCTCGATTCCGAGGTCTCCGATCGATCAATCTCCGCCGGCCCGCGCCGATCGGCCGCGGCGACGACGAGATCGAGTATCGATTGAGCGCGTCGGCCACGGCGGGCATCTTTGACGCCTGATTCCCGGACCCTCGGTCGTGAGGGCTGGCGGCAGATCGGTCCGCAGCTGCCGGTGGCGGAGACTTGGCGCGAGCGTGCTAGTGATTTGCTGCGGAAGTTCCGAGACCGGGATCCCCTCCTTGTCGTCGTCGTAATCGCAATCGTAGTCGAATATCCGCACGGTCGAGACCGCGATCACGACAACGACCACGACCTGAGACGGTCTCGGGACATTCGCACTGCTGCACTAGTACAACAGCGCCCAAGTTTTATAAACTGCTCGAAGTAGCTATCCTATCATGCTGATATTGTTGCCTGACAAAGAGGAATCAGCATGTTTCGCACCTGCTTCCGTACCGACCTCGCGCCC
>JANQFI010000710.1 GCA_028277905.1 Chromatiaceae bacterium
CGCAGGATTCTCGTCCGCCTTCGCGAAGCGGCAGCGCGTGCAGAGTCGTTCCATGTGCGCGTTGCCGCGACAAAGCAGGCGGGCGAGAAGACAAGCCAGACGGTATGTTTGTTGACAGAAATCGCCTTAACTCAGGAGACTGCCATGGCCGATCCGCTGCATATCGTCTGTCCGCGTTGCGATGCTGTCAATCGCGTGCTCGCTGCCAAGCTGGCGCAAGGGCCGGCCTGCGGCAAGTGCCACCTGCCCTTGTTCGAGGGACACCCGGTGGCCTTGGACGAGGCGCGCTTCGAGCGCCATATCAGGCGCAATGACCTCCCGGTGCTGGTGGATTTCTGGGCGCCCTGGTGCGGGCCGTGCCGGATGATGGCGCCCGCCTTCGAGGCCGCGGCGGTCCGCCTGGAGCCGCAAGCCCGGCTGGCCAAGGTCAACACGGAGGAGGCGCAGGGGCTTGCCATGCACTACGGCATCCGTTCGATCCCGACGCTTGCGGTATTCAAAGGCGGGCGCGAGCTGGCGCGCCAGGCGGGCGCCATGGATACCGCGATGTTGGTGGACTGGATGGGGCCCTACCTATAACGCCCTACCCATGGCCTGGGGCCGCCGCTAGCGCGTGGCGAAGCGCCTCAGCCTGCCGGCGCTCGCGTGGACAGTCTTCGGAGCATCCTTTACTATCTCGCCCGGGCGTCGCGCGCGAGCCGAGCGCCGGCGCGCACCCCCGAAATCCGCGCGGCTCGACACGGTGGCAGGCAGGATGGCCTGCATCGCGTCATCCCCTGCCGCAATCCTCGCCCGGGAGGCCGACTTGCATCAGCCCGCCGTCTTGGTCCTGGAAGATGGCTCCACCTTCCGCGGGACCGCCATTGGCGCCGCCGGGCAGAGTGTCGGCGAGGTCGTATTCAACACGGCCATGACCGGCTACCAGGAGATCCTGACGGATCCGTCCTACAGCCGCCAGCTCGTGACCCTGACCTGCCCGCACATCGGCAATACCGGCGTCAACGACGAGGACGAAGAGTCGTCCGCCGTGCATGCCGCGGGCTTGGTCATCCGTGATCTACCCCCGCTTGCCAGCAACTGGCGCCGGCAACAGGACCTCGGCGAGTACCTGCGTGCTCGAGGCGTGTCCGGCATCGCCGACATCGACACCCGCCGTCTGACCCGCATCCTGCGCGAAAAGGGCGCGCAGAATGGCTGTCTGCAGGCGGGCGAGGGCGTCGACGAGGTCGCGGCCCTCGAGGCGGCGCGGGCCTTCCCCGGCCTCGCCGGCATGGACCTCGCGCGCGAGGTGACCACTACCGAGCCCTACACCTGGACTGCCGGGCCCTGGTCACGGGCGCAGGGGCAGGGGACGCCGTGCAGCGCCGACGGCCCAGCGCGCCGCTACCATGTCGTCGCCTACGACTACGGCATCAAGCGCAACATCCTACGCATGCTGGCGGCCCGCGGCTGTCGCATCACCGTGGTCCCGGCCGAGACGCCGGTAGCCGATCTGCTCGCATTACAGCCTGACGGGGTATTCCTGAGCAATGGGCCGGGCGACCCCGAGCCCTGCGTTTACGCCATCGACGCCATCCGCAGGCTGCTCGAGGCGAAGATGCCGCTGTTCGGCATCTGTCTGGGCCACCAGTTGCTCGGATTGGCCTGCGGTGCGCGCACCCTGAAGATGAAATTCGGTCACCACGGCGCGAACCACCCGGTACAGGATCTGGCCACGGGCAGGGTGATGATCTCCAGCCAGAACCATGGCTTTGCGGTGGACGAGGCCAGCCTGCCGGCGGACGTGATGGCGACGCACCGCTCGCTGTTCGACGGCTCCCTGCAGGGCATCCGCCACCGCGAGCGGCCAGCGCTCGGCTTCCAGGGCCACCCGGAGGCGAGCCCGGGGCCACATGACCTGGGCCAGCTGTTCGACGGGTTCATTGCCATGATGGCCGAGCCGGCTTGACGGCCGGCCTATTCTGCCCGCCACGCAGCGCATCGGGTCGCGGCGCAGGACCTGCGGCGGCTGCCATGGGCACCGAGCCCGCGGCCGCCGGCAGTGCCGCAAGCAGTCCCAACAGAGACCAAGCCGTCCGTCGCCGGCGCCATCGCGGGCGGCTGTATCGGCCAAGACACAATCAAGGCAGCGGTCATGCCAAAGCGCACCGACATCCACAGCGTGCTCATCATCGGCGCCGGGCCCATCGTCATCGGGCAGGCGTGCGAGTTCGACTATTCCGGCGCGCAGGCGTGCAAGGCGCTCAAGGAGGAGGGCTTCCGTGTCGTTCTGGTGAACTCCAACCCTGCCACCATCATGACCGATCCGGAAATGGCCGATGCCACCTACATCGAGCCCATCAACTGGCGCGTGCTGGAGCGCATCATCGAGCGCGAGCGCCCAGATGCGCTACTGCCCACGATGGGCGGTCAGACCGCGCTCAACTGCGCGCTGGATCTCGCCCGCGAGGGGGTGTTGGAGCGTTATGGCGTCGCGATGATCGGTGCCTCGCGCGAGGCCATCGACAAGGCCGAGGACCGCGACCTGTTTCGCCAGGCGATGCGCCGCATCGGCCTGGACATGCCGCGCTCGGCCATTGCGCACAGCTTGGAAGAGGCAGAGCAGGTGCAGGCGCAGGTGGGCTTTCCGACCATCATCCGGCCGTCCTTCACGCTGGGCGGCAGCGGCGGTGGCGTTGCCTACAACGCCGAGGAGTTCGACGAGATCTGCCGCCGCGGGCTCGACCTCTCGCCCACCAGCGAGCTACTCATCGAGGAGTCCGCGCTCGGCTGGAAGGAGTTCGAGATGGAGGTGGTCCGCGACCGCAAGGACAACTGCATCATCGTCTGCTCCATCGAGAATCTCGACCCCATGGGGGTGCATACGGGCGACAGCATCACAGTGGCCCCGGCGCTGACGCTGACCGACAAGGAGTATCAGATCATGCGCGATGCATCCATTGCGGTGCTGCGCGAGATCGGCGTCGACACCGGCGGCTCCAACGTGCAGTTTGCCATCAATCCGGACGACGGGCGCATGATCATCATCGAGATGAACCCGCGTGTCTCCCGCAGCTCGGCGCTGGCCTCCAAGGCGACGGGCTTTCCCATCGCCAAGGTGGCCGCCAAGCTCGCCGTCGGCTATACGCTGGACGAGCTCAGGAACGAGATCACCGGCGGTGCCACACCGGCGTCCTTCGAGCCCACGATCGACTATGTGGTCACCAAGGTGCCGCGCTTCGCCTTCGAGAAGTTCCCTGCGGCAGACTCGCGGCTCACGACGCAGATGAAGTCCGTCGGCGAGGTCATGGCCATCGGCCGGACCTTCCAGGAGTCGCTGCAGAAGGCCCTGCGCGGGTTGGAGACCGACCGTGACGGCTTGAACCGCGTCGTCAACCCTGCAGACCCCAACCTCACCGACCTGCTGCGCCGCGAGATCCGCCAGCCCGGCCCCGAGCGGATCCTCTACCTGGCAGACGCCATGCGCGCCGGCTGGAGCCTGCAAGACCTGAACGAGCTTTCCGCCATCGATCCCTGGTTCCTGGCCCAGCTGCAGGAGTTGGTGAGCCTGGAAGCCGAGGTGAAGGCGGCGGGTCGCGCCGGCCTCGAGGATGCCGATAGGCTGCGCCTGCTCAAGCGCAAGGGCTTCTCGGACAAGCGCCTCGCCAAGCTGGCAGGCAGTGACGAGGCCGCTATCCGTGCGCTACGTCAGGCGCACGGCATCCGCCCCGTGTTCAAGCGCGTGGACACCTGCGCGGCGGAGCTCGCCTCCACCACGGCCTATCTCTACTCGACCTACGAGCAGGAGTGCGAGGCGGAAGCTTCCAGGCGCCGGAAGATCATGGTGCTCGGCGGTGGGCCGAATCGCATCGGTCAGGGCATCGAATTCGACTACTGTTGCGTGCACGCGGCCCTGGCGCTGCGCGAGGACGGCTTCGAGACCATCATGGTCAACTGCAACCCGGAGACCGTCTCCACCGACTTTGACACCTCCGATCGGCTCTATTTCGAGCCGCTGACGCTGGAAGACGTCCTGGAGATCGTCCGGGTGGAGCAGCCCCTCGGCGTTATCGTGCAGTACGGCGGCCAGACCCCCCTCAAGCTGGCGCGGGACCTGGAGGCCGCCGGCGTGCCCATCATAGGTACCTCCCCGGACTCCATCGACCGCGCCGAGGACCGCGAGCGCTTCCAGCGCCTGGTGCAGGAGCTGGAGCTGACACAGCCACCCAACGCCACCGCGCGCAGCGAGAGCGAGGCGTTGGAGCAGGCCGCTGCCATCGGCTATCCGCTCGTGGTGCGTCCCTCCTATGTGCTCGGTGGCCGTGCCATGGAGCTCGTTTACGACGATCTCGAGCTGGCGCGGTACATCCGCACTGCGGTGAGCGTCTCCAACGACTCGCCGGTGCTGCTGGACCGCTTCCTGGACAATGCCATCGAGGTGGATGTGGACGCCGTCTGCGACGGCGAGCGGGTGCTCATCGGCGGTATCATGGAGCACATCGAGCAGGCCGGTGTGCATTCCGGCGATTCCGCCTGCTCGCTGCCGCCCTACACCTTGTCCCAGGGCGTACAGCAGCGCCTGCGCGAGCAGATGACCAATCTCGGGCTGGCGCTCGAGGTGCGTGGGCTCATGAATGCGCAGTTCGCGATCCAGGACGATGAGATCCACATCCTGGAGGTGAACCCGCGCGCCTCGCGCACAGTGCCCTTCGTCTCCAAGTCCATTGGCGTGCCGCTGGCCAAGGTGGGCGCCCGCTGCATGGCGGGGCGCAGGCTGGCCGAGCAGGGCCTGGAGCACGAGGTCTTCCCGCCGCGCTACTTCGTGAAAGAGGCGGTGTTTCCCTTTGTCAAGTTTCCGGGCGTGGACACGGTACTGGGGCCGGAGATGAAGTCCACCGGCGAGGTGATGGGCGTGGGCGACAGCTTCGCCGAGGCCTTCGGCAAGGCGGTGGAGGGGGCCGGTCAGTCTCTGCCGAAGCGGGGCAAGGCCATGCTCAGCGTACGCGCCGCGGACCGCGCGCGGCTGGTGGCGGTGGCGCGCCAGCTGCACGAGCTGGGCTTTGCCCTCTACGGCACCCAGGGTACGGCACGATCGGTGCGCGCGGCGGGCATGGCTTGCGTCGGCGTCAACAAGGTCAAGGAGGGTCGCCCGCATATCGTCGACATGATCAAGAACGGCGAGATCGTCTTCATCGTCAATACCACAGAGGGCGCCCAGGCCATCGCGGATTCCGCCGAGATCCGCCGTGCGGCCCTGCAGCACAAGGTGAGCTACACCACCACGATCGCCGGCGCCGAGGCTACGCTGATGGCCCTGCGCCAGGGCGACGCCTTGCGCGTAGCACCATTACAGGCGCTTTACGGAGTCGTGCGGGGGCGTTAGGCTCTGGCAGAGTCGGCGATCGCCCGGCGCTCGCACTGTCGCGCGGCCGTCCGGCCGGGCCGGTGCGCGAAGGAGCCGCTCGACCGCCTTCCCGCGGCATCGGCCGCACCTGAGCCACTCCCGAACACCGCGAGACAGCCTAACGGGCGCGTTGCGGCACGTCCGATCCGAACGAGGATTCCACAGATGATCCAGGTCCCTCTGACCGCCAGAGGCGCTCAGCAATTGCGCGCGGAGCTGGAGCAGCTCAAGAAGGTGGAGCGCCCGCGCATCATCGCGGCCATTGCCGAGGCGCGCGCGCATGGCGACCTCAAGGAGAACGCCGAGTATCACGCGGCGCGCGAGCAGCAGGGCTTCGTCGAGGGTCGCATCAAGGAGATCGAGGGCAAGCTCTCCCATGCCCGGATCATCGATGTCGCCAAACTGCCGCGCGACGGCAAGGTGGTCTTCGGCGTCACCGTGGACGTGCTGGACGTCGACAAGGACGAGGAGCACACCTTCGTCATCGTCGGTGACGATGAGGCCGACATCAGACAGGGTAAGATCAGCATCAGCTCGCCCATTGCCCGGGGTCTCATCGGTAAGTCCGAGGGCGAGGTCGCCGTGGTCAATGTGCCCGGCGGCAGGCGCGAGCTCGAGGTGCTGGACGTGCGCTACGAATAGCCGTCCTGAGCCGCCGCGGCGCGCTTCGCTGGGCATCGCCTCTCGCCGCGACCGAAATCGAAATCGGGACCGATGTCGATCCCGATCCCCGAACAAACCCTTGGCGCATGTCTAAGGCGATTGCCGGAAGCAAACATACCGAATGGCGCAGGATTCTCGTCCGCCTTCGCGAAGCGGCAGCGCGTGCATAGTCGTTCTCTGTGCGCGTTGCCG
>JANQFI010000711.1 GCA_028277905.1 Chromatiaceae bacterium
TCGGCCCAGGCCGCAAGCAGGGCACGCCAGCCTTGGCCCAGGACCAAGACGCGGTGCGTCGCACCCAACAGCCGCCGCGCCAGCCACGCCTGCACGCCGGACAGCCCGCCGAGGAAGCGGTGGAACTGCGCGCCATGGATATGCAGGACCACCCGGCGGCCGAGGAGCCGCGCCAGCGCCACATCGACGCCATTGCGCCAGAAGCTGAGCCAGGAACAGGTATGGATATGCACCACCGCCGGACGCCAGCCGAGACACTGCTGGGCGAGCCGGCCCAGCAGGCGCAGCTGCGCGGCAATGCCCTGCCACAGGCGGCGGTCCGCCGCGGTGGTCTTGACGTTGTTGAGGACCTGCAGCTCGACCTGTTCATCGAGCTCCCGCACCAGGTTCTGGACCACGCTCGCCATGCCGCCCACCGGCGGCGGCAGCGGGCCCACCATCAGCACCCGCAGGCGCTCGCGAGTGCCGGCCCTCACGGTGCGGCGGCAACCAGACGCCGCGGCGCCACGGGCGCGGCGTGGCGGTAGAAGTCCGCGTAGCGCACCAGCATCGCGTCCAGGGAGAAGATCTGCTCCGCACGGCGGCGGGCGGCGGCGCCCATGGCCCGGCGCTCGGCGTCGTTGCGGACCAGCCGGCCGATGGCCCCGGCCAGTGCCGCGGCGTCGCCCGCCGGGCACAACAACCCGCTGTGCTCGTGGTCCACCAGCTCCCGGTTGCCGCCGACGGCATGCGCCACCACCGGCAGGCCGCTGGCCATCGCCTCCAGGATGGCGTTGCTCATAGCCTCCAGCTCGCTCGGCAGCACGAACAGGTCCGCCGCGGCCAGCTGCTGCGACACCCGGTCGCTGCCGCCCGGCAACTGCACCTGCCTGCCCAGGCCGAGCGCGCCGATACGCGCCTGCAGCCGCTCGCGCTCGGCGCCCTCGCCGAGCCACAGAAAGCGCAGGCGCCGCCGCGTACCGGCCAGGACCTGCGCGGCAGCCTCCAGCAGCCGCGCGTGGCCCTTCACCGGGGTCAGGCTGGCCACGGTGAGGATCACCAGCTCGTCGTCGGCGAATCCAAGCGCGCGGCGGAGTCCGGCGCGCTGCTCGCTGGGTGCAAAGCGCCGGCAGTCCACGCCGTTGTAGAGCACGTCGAAGCGCTCGGGCGGAATCCCGACGAGACCGGCAAAGCGCTGGGCGGCGTCGCGACAGACGGCGAACAGCCGGTCGGTGACCAGCGACAGGGCCCGGCTCGCGATGCGGCGCCGCGGCGGGAACCAGTGCCCGTCCGCGAAGCCGTGAAAGGACCAAACCAGTGTGCAGCGGCAGCGGGCCAATCGGTGGGCCGCCACGGTATCGGCCCAGGTGTTCCAGTTCCGGCAGTGCACGACCTGCGGGCGAAAGCCCCGGATGAGCCGCGCCAGCCGCAGCGGCAGCGCCAAATCGTGGCGGCGGCGATGGAGCACGTCGATGGACACCTGCGATGAAACCCGATCCGCCATCTCGCCACGGCTGTCCAGGCAGGCGACGCGCTGCTGGAGCTCGGTCCGTGACAGGCCGTTCAGCAGATTGACCACGCCGTTCTCGAGCCCGCCGCGCGGCAGTCCGTGCACCACCTGTAACACCCGCAGGGGTGCGGCGGCTGCGACGCGGCCGACAGACGGCGGTGCGCTCATGCGAAGCCGCTCGGGTTCTCGCGCTGCCAGCGCCAGTGGTCCTCCACCATGGCGTCAAGTCCCAGCTCCGCCCGCCAGCCCAGCTCCGCCGCCGCCAGCGCCGGGTCGGCGTAACAGGTGGCGATATCACCCGGGCGGCGCGCGACGATGCGGTAGGGGATCTCGCGTCCAGAGGCCGCTGCGAAGGCGCGCCGCACCTCTAGCACGCTGTAGCCGCGCCCGGTGCCGAGGTTGTAGGTGATCAGGCCCCGCGCTGCGGTGAGCCGCTCCAGCGCCGCCAGATGGCCGCGAGCGAGATCCACGACATGAATGTAGTCGCGCACGCCGGTGCCGTCCGGCGTGTCGTAATCGTCGCCGAAGACCGCAAGCTCCGGCAGCTTGCCGACGGCCACCTGGGCGATGAAGGGCATGAGGTTGTTCGGGATGCCGTTGGGGTCCTCGCCAATGCGCCCGCTCGGGTGCGCGCCCACCGGGTTGAAATACCGGAGCAGCGCGATGTCCCAGGAGACATCGGCTCGGTGGAGGTCGCGCAGGATCTCCTCGATGAAGAGCTTGGTGCGGCCGTAGGGGTTGGTGGCGGAGAGCGGGGCATCCTCGCGGATGGGCACCGAGGCCGGGTCCCCGTAAACCGTGGCTGAAGAGCTGAACACCAACCGCTTGACGCCTGCGGCGGCCATGGCGCGGCACAGACATAGAGTGCCGTTGATGTTGTTGTCGTAGTACGCCAGCGGGACCTGGGTGGACTCCCCCACCGCCTTGAGGCCGGCGAAGTGCACTACCGCATGGAACTGGAAGTCCCGGAACAGCGCTGCAAGAGCACCCTCGTCTCGCAGGTCGGCCTGCACGAAGGCGAGCGACCTGCCGGCGATCGCCTGCACCCGTGCCAGCGCCTCGGGCTTGCTGTTACCGAGGTTGTCCACCGCGACGACGTCGTATCCGGCGGTGAGCAGCTCGACGCAGGTGTGGCTGCCGATGTAACCGGCTCCGCCGGTGACCAGAACGACCATTCCGAAAGCTCCTGCACGAAAAATCGCTATTCTAGCGGAGTTGCCGCGCTTGCCGGCGCATCCTGCCGGCGCAGCTGAGGGTTGAGCTCGGAACTGCCCCAATGCCTGGGTGGGCGAGGTCCTGATTCTGGCCGCAGCTCGGACACTCAGGACGAGCCAGTATCGCTAAACCGCTGACTCGAATAAAGATTCAGTGACCATCTCAGGACAGGACCTGGGCGACAGGTTAAGCACGAGGTCGGCGCCGGCACCCCCCCGGCACCGCCCCCGTCGGCACCGCCCCCGTGTTCTCGGCGAGCTCGCGGGATCTGCGTCAGGGCCTGGGCGGAGCCATGGTGGTGGGCGGCGGCGTGGCGCCCGGGATGGTCTCCACCTCGTGCACCTCGTACTCGGTGCGCCGCTGACAGAAGCCCGGGATGGACCAGCTCAGCGGGAAGAGCTTCTGCTGGTAGGACAGGTTGACCACCGCGTGGTCGCGCATGGCGTTCTGGAGATTCTGTGCGGTCTTCTTGTCGTCCACCGAGAAGTAGAAGGTGTTGTCCGTGCCGCGGTTGTCAGGGCCGAGCGTCCCGTCGCGGGAGAAGTTCGCCATCGCCAGCTCGCCTTCCCAGGTCTTGCAGAGGAAGCCCTTGCGCGAGAGCTTGGACACCGTGCCCTTGCGCATACCCTCCGAATAGGTGTAGTCGGCAACCACCAGGGCGCCGACCACGACGATAACGACTACGGCGGCGATGCCGATCAGGATCTTCTTGGTCATGATGCTGCGGGGGATGACACCCGAACCCCTATGGCTGAGGAACGAGCCGGGGAGTATAGGCCAATACCCCGCCCGACACAGGGCCGATGCAGGCCGCCTATGCGGCGATACGGCGTCTCCAGCACCCGGGCCGCCGAGTACCTCGGGGCTTCCCACCCAGCACGCGGCAAGCGCCGGGCAGGCCGGCACCTGCGTCCAATCTGCTGCACCGCCAGCGGCGACCCACCTCGGATCCAGCCGCGCTCGTCGCCATCCGGGCCCATGGCGATTGGAAGCTCTGAGCAAAAGTCTTAACCTGCCGTCAAGCGCTTACCCGTGCACCCGGAAGCCATCGCCATGCATGACGCCCGCCTTAGGCGATTTCTGTCAACAAACAGACCGCCTGGCTTGTCTTTTCGCCCACCTTCTGCGTCGCGGCAGCGGGCACAGAGCTCGACTATGCGCCCGCTGCCG
>JANQFI010000033.1 GCA_028277905.1 Chromatiaceae bacterium
ACACGCCTGCCGCCGCGCTCACTCCAACCGCCCCTGGCGCCAACCCTTGAGACGGCGCAGGCCGTGGCGATGTAACCGCGCCCAACAGACCGACTCCGCAACTGCGGCTTCCAACGGCCGCGGGTGGCGCTCGCCTGAACTTCAGGCACAATGCCCTCTCTGCCCCCCGTTGGGCACCCGCTTGCCTGCAATGGTGGCTTGACCGCCGCAGCTCGGCACCTCCTCGTCGACCTCCGGGCTCCCCGACCCCTCGGCCTCGACAAGCTATGTTCTAGGCCCCTTCCACACCTCCACGATCCCGGGCTCGTCCAACAAACGGTTCAGATCGCGGCTCGTTCCTCGCGCGATCTAACCTTATTCGTTGGGCCGGGTGGGGATCTTGGGGCTCGCATCTCGCGGACGTCATCACGATCGATCAGCCCGCTGCGGGCAAACCAGCGCAGCACCCGCACGCGCACCTGCTCGGCGATGGCGGCGACGGCCTCCGGCGTCAGTGCCGCCGCGCGCCGGAAGCGAACAGCTTCGGGGACATCGGCAGCCTCTTCGACCGGCTCGAACACCCCGTCGATGATGCAGCAGTGACCAATCCGCCGGGAGCGGATTTGGGCGCCGAATAGGGCGCGCGAAGTGCGAAAACCCGGATGGTTTTCGTCATAGTGAACACGGCGGTTGAGGGAGGGACCGAAGCGATGGATGAAGCTCACCGCCCCGAAGCGGGCCTGCGAGCCGCCGCGGTCTTACGCCTTGGGCCGGGCGTTGCACGACGGGCACACCCCGCGCCCCTTGGACGAGAAGGCGACCAGGAAGTCGTGCCCGCCCCCTGTCTGAACAACTGGGGGCATCTGGCCCGGGCAAAGCGGAAGGCTAAGGATGCCGCATTCAAGATAACGCCGGAGCTCGCGTTCCACGCAGGCCGGCACGCGCTGCCCGTCCCAGTCGTCTTCAGCCGCCAGCGCGAGGTAGGTCTCCAGGTGCTGCTGCATGACCTGGTACAGGGCAGTTTGCTCAGGACGGCGACGGCAATAAGGCGATTTCTGTCAACAAACAGACCGCCTGTCTTGTCTTCTCGCCCGCCTGCTTTGTCGCGGCAACGCGTACATAGAACGACTATGCACGCGCTGCCGCTTCGCGAAGGCGGACGAGAATCCTGCGCCATTCGGTATGTTTGTTTCCGGCAATCGCCTGAGGAACTGGTCGACATCCCGGTGACTCGACGGCCATGTCGGCATCCGTTTGGCGGCGAGATCGGGGGCTGTGGTTATATACCGCATAGCCATGATTCCGTGGTCTGCCTCACGCTGAAGGCCCTGAGACCTGGTGGCCAGCTCCAACGTGGCCTCGGCCCGCAGCAGGGCGTTCTGGAACAAATCGTAGAGCCCCGGGTTGGCCCGCTGCAGGATGAGCGCCGGCAGTGAGGCGATGGCCGCCGTAGCCGCGTTAACCATGGCGTCCATCATCTGCTCCGGACCGGATGCGATCTGGTCCAGCCTCTGGGTAACGGCGGCAACGGAATCGAACTTGCCACAGCTGTGGCCCCAGGTGAGGCTGGCCGACCCTCCCAGAGTGACGGAGACCACCGAGGTGTTGGCCGGCGGCGAGACCGGCTCGGCACCGCCAATCTCGTAGTACCAAAGACCGTCCTCGGTGGGGGCTTGCGCAGCAAGGGGCTCCAGGTCGAATACGCCGACGTGCCCGTCCTGCCAGGCGCGCAGGGTTCCGAGGCTCACCCAGATGACCCAGACGAAGACCAACACCAGCACCACGGCGGCGATGGCGTTGAGCAGGGTTCCCGGCGGGATACCGGATCCGGCTTGGAAGGCGGCACTCTGGGCGGCGTTCACGATGAGGCATCACCGGCCGTAGTCCCCGCGCAGCGGCGGGAAGCTCCGCGGCTGTGCCCGCGGGGCGTTGATGGGCTCCTGGATCCCGAGGCGTATCCGCTGTAGGTCCTGGCGCAGCCAGTCGTAGCGGAAGCGCACTCGGGCGTCCGGGTTGGCCTGGGACTGGGCCGCACGCAACAGCGGCTCGAGGGCCTGCAGCTCGTGAACCACGCGGGCGAGCTGCTCGCGCTCGCCGGCGGCGTCGGCACGTGCGAGCAGACGTCAGGAGGATTCTCTGACTCGCGGTCGTGCTTCATGGGAGAGGCCCTTCCACGTGCGACCCTCTTGACGCCTGGATTATCCCGCCCCGGCTCGATTCCGCCAAAGGGGATGGGCGACCGGCATCAATAGGAGAGGATGCGGTAATCCGTATCCAGCAGCTTGGCCGCAACCACCGGCGGCTTGGCAATGCTGATGCCGTCAAGCAGCGCGGACTCCGACCGACCGACGCCCGGCAGATACAAGGGGCAGACCTGCGCATCGGCGCCGAGCTCGATCAGCGTCTTCAGCAGCATCGTCGGCGACTCCTGACTAGGCGCGAACGGCTCGGTCTGGATCCCGGCCAGGGCCAGGTCTGCGGCGCTCGCGCAGAGCACTGAATTGACCTCCTTGCCATGCTCGGCATGCTCGGCGATTGTCTGGAGTGACAGAACCATCGCCATCATTTGCGCCTGGCGATCGCTGGGGATCAGGACGACAGTCGGAGATTGATCGCAGCGTCAGCGCAAAGAGCTCAAGCTCGGCGAATTCCTGACCGGCGCCGCCGGGTCGCGATGGGCGGGCCTTTCGCATTAGCGGCTATGGTCAGTAGTAGCCCTGGAGGGTGAAATCCGAGAACACCATGGGCCAGGCGGCGATGGTGATGAACAGCGCGAGCAGCAGCATGGACAGCAGGGTCCAGCGTGGCTGGGCCGCGGCGATCGGGCCTTGGATCGATGGGATTCGCCGCAGCGGCTCGGCGATGCCGACCAGCAGGCCGTAGAAGACCGCCCCGAACAGGGCCAGGTACATCGGATAACCGATGTAGCGGTAGTCGGCCTGGAGCAGATCGAACGGGCAGTGGTGGGTGGGCAGCTCGTAGTGGTACGGGGAGATGAAGGCGATGACCGAGGCGAGCGCGATCCCGAGCATCGCAAGCGCCAGCGCGGCCACCAGATAGCGCAGCCAGGGCTGTGCCAGGCGCAGGGCAAGCACGCCGGCCGTCAGGTAAAGGGCGGCGCCGCCGAAGAAGGCGAGCATCAGCGGCAGGGCCGGCAGGCCGGCCACCTCGGCGGCGACGCCGGCACCCGAGCCGCTGAACAGGGCACCGCAGCAGGAGGTGATGACGTTCGGGTCGAGTCCGAGGAAGAAGCGGAACACGAGCCAGGTCTCCAATGCCAGCAGCGGGGCGAGCAAGAGCAGCAGACCGTACTTGAGCCGGGTGAGCGGATAGTCCTCGGCGCGCTGGTCGATGCGGTTCAGTGCGATCCAGATGGCGCAGCAGAAGAGCGCGAGGATCTTGACGCCCAGCGCCCACCAACCGACCGGGTTGGCGTTCAGGGTGCCGGTGGCGCACATGGCTCCGACGAAGACGGGGTGGATATCGTCCAGCGTGTACAGAAGCACCAGCGCGGACAGGATCTCCAGCGCCAGGGCATGGCCCATCAGGGTGGAGAGCAGGTAGGTCTTGCGCTCCAGGGCCAGCTGCCCCTCCGAACTGCTGTCGAGATCCCAGCGGGCCAGCACGATGGCGCCGGCGTAGGCCCCGACCAGGACCATGCCCAGTACCAGCACAGCGGTGAGCAAGAGCGCGATGATGCCGGGGTGCAGGATCATGCGCCGCCGCCGTCCCCATCGCCATCGTCGAGAACGCGCCCGTCGCGCATGGTAAACACCCGGTCGACCAGTGGGTTGTCGTAGACCAGCGGGTCGTGGGTGGCGATGACGAGGGTCTTGCCTTGGCTGCGCAGGTCGCCGAAGATCCGCATCAGCTCGCCCGAGAGGCCACCATCCAGATGGGCCGTCGGCTCGTCGGCGAGGATCGCCCTGGGCTGGTTGATCAGCGCGCGGGCGATGGCCACGCGCTGGCGCTCGCCGCCGGAGAGCGTCTCGACCTTGAAGCGTCGGCGCTGCGCGAGGTCGAGCTGCTCGATCAGGGCCAGCGCCCGCCGCTTGGCCGCACTGAAGCCGATGTCCACCGGATAGAGCGGCAGCATGATGTTCTCCAGCACGCTGATGCCGGGGATCAGGTGTAGCTGCTGGAAGATGAAGCCGAAGGTCTCGCGGCGCACCTCGGTCAGGAAGCGCTCCGGCAGCTTGGCCACATCGCGGCCGGCGACCAGGATGCGGCCCGCGCTGGGGCGGCTCATGCAGCCGATCAGGGCCAAGAGCGTGGTCTTGCCCGAGCCGCTCGGCCCCTTGACCACCGCGATCTCGCCGACGTCGATGTCGAGCGATACCCCGTCCACCGGCCGCACCTCGTTGGGCCGGCCCTGGTTGTAGACGCGCGTGACGTCCCGAAGCTTGACCATCGCGCTTATACGGACCGCATGACCCGGTCGGGGTCGGTGATCGCGGCCTGCCACGAGGGCACGATGGTCGCGACGATATAGGGCACGATGGTGAACAAGAAGAGCACGGTGAGCGTGTAGGGCTCGATCCTCGGTTCCAGATCGATGGCCGGAAACAAGACCGACCAGCCCTTGAGGATCGGCGCCAGCAGCTCGGCGCCGAAATAGAAGACATGGGCGTAGCCCGCGGTCACGCCGGCCAGGAAGGCGACCAACGCGAGCGCCGCGCCCTCCCAGAACTTGAGTGCCAGAATGTCCGCGGTCTCCCAGCCGATGGCCTTCAGGATGCCGATCTCGCGGCGCTCGTCGGCCGAGAGTCCGGTGGCCTTGTCCCAGGCGAGGATCATGAAGGCCGCCACCGCGCCGAGGAACATCGCCAGCAGCAGGCCGCCGCGCCAGTTGAACAGGGTCTCATAGGTGCGCAGGATCTCGGCGTGGCCGATGGGGCGCGCGTCCGGCAGGCGCTCTAAGATCTTGCGGGAGATGTTCGCCACCTCGCGTGGGTTGTAGACTTCGATCATCAGGTCCGTGGCCCCATCGTCCGGCATGCCGAACAGGGCCTTCAGGTCCGCCTCCGCCAGCAGGATCAGGTCGTTGGTCAAGAGCCTCGAGGGGCTCTCGAATAGGCCGATGACCTCGTACTCTTGCATCCAGCCCCGTGCGTCCCGCAGCGAGACGATCCCGCCGATGCGTGCGCCGCGTATCCGGGCCACACCCGCGCCGATGACGCAGACGCCCCGTTGTCGCGGTGCGATGAAGGCTCCCTCGACCAGACGCAACGCCGTCGCTCCGGGCGCCTGGAGCCTGGCGTCGCCGATGCCGAGCAGCGTGTAGTTGGCCCCGGTGTAGATGTCGTAGTAGTAGCCCCAATAGCGCGGCGTCACGGCTCCGACGCCCGGCAGCCGTGCGATGGTCTCGCCATAGCGGAGCGGAATCAGGGCATGCCGCCCCGCCATGGCCCGCTGTACGAGCAGCTGCGGGGCGCCTTCGAGCACCGCGAGCGCCTCGGCGCGCAGGGCACTGGTCAGGAAGACGATGGACGACAGCAGGAAGACCACGGCACCGAAGACGATGACGAGGCCCGCATTCTTCATCCGCCGCCGCAGCATCGACGAGAGCGCGAATTCAAGGATCTTCAGATGCTTGCCGAGACGCCCCGAGGCCATCGTCATCGAGCCTCAAGCGATCCGGGCGCGGCACCCGGCGCTGGCATCCGTAACACGGCGGGCGGGCCGACGACCGATCCGGCGGGGAAGTGCTCGATGGCGGCGGGAGAGTCTTGGAACGCGGCGAAGCGGTCGGCTTGCGACGGATGCCGGGTGTAGCGGGCCTCGGTCCACAGCGCCAAGTCAGTGAGGCCGAGCCGGGCGACCAGGGCACGCTCGCCGGCGAGCACCGCCTCCCGCCGCTCGGCACCGGCCCATGCATGCAGATGCAGCCCCGCGAGCAGGCCGACCTCGGCGGCTAGCAAAGCGAACAGAATCTGGTACTTCATCGATTCGTAACCCTTTAGGCGATTGCCGGAAACAAACAGACCGAATGGCGCAGGATTTTCGCTCGCCTTCAAGGAGCGGCAGCGGGCGCATAGTCGAGCTCTGTGCCCGCT
>JANQFI010000039.1 GCA_028277905.1 Chromatiaceae bacterium
TGGTGGCAGGAGGTCACGTCGCTGATGATCATGAACCCAGACCTGGCGACGCTGGTCGATGTCGCCTTCCTCGATGGCAACGAGCAGTTCATTGCCAGGACCCAACTCGAACTCTCCGAGGACGATCTCGACGAGCTGAACGTCTGCCGGACGCTGGAGGGCGCTGGCATCGTCACACCATCGGCCGGCATGATCCTGCTCAGCAGCCCCCCGGATACTCCGATCTCCGTTCCCCATGGCTACTACGCCTATGTCAAGAACCTGCTCGGCAAGTTCTTCAAGAACGTCGACGAGCCGTTCGAAGGTCGGGTCTCCGGAGTCGGGAAGACCGAGTGCCGCGTGGTCCCGCCGAGCGTCACGACGTGGCAGGAGATCGCCGCGAAGGTCGAGCAGCAGAATCCGCCCGTGGTGCCGCCCATTCTGATCGAGGATACCGGCGATCGTTAGTCGCCGCGGCGGCACCCGGGTCTTGAGGCGATCTCTGTCGACAAGCATTCCGCCTGGCTCTTCTCTTCGCCCGCCTTCGGCGTCGCGGCAGCCGGCACATGGTCTGACTATGCGCCCGCTGCCGCTCCTTGAAGGCGAGCGAAAATCCTGCGCCGTTCGGTCTGTTTGTTTCCGGCAATCGCCTTAGGTGTCGGCCTGCACCAGCGAGGACTGGTAGCGGCTGTCCCACCGGCTGCCCGTGCGCCCCTGGGTGTGGCTGACCTAGGGTACGTACCGGCGGCCGACCGAGATCGGTACTTGCGGCACAAGCGCGGCTTGCTCCGGCCTGAGCAGCAGGTGGACATGCTTGGTCATCAGGACATAGGCGTGCGGCCGGCACCGCTCGCGCGCCAGTGCCTCGCACAGCCAGCCGAGCTAGGCGAGTCGGTCTTGGTCGTCGAAAAGGCAAGCCGCTCCGTTGTGGCCGCGCTGGACAATGTGCAGCGGCAAGCCGTCGATGTGGATACCTGTGCGACGAGGCATGGCGCAAGACCAGCAGAAATTGAGCCTGGTCCCTTGTCCTCCCTCTGGGAACCACGCTGGCAGCTGTGCTCGGGTAGACTGTCCGCATGAGCTCGCCGGCTGCGTGTCCAGTCGACGCGAGCCGGCCGCTCCGCAATGCAGGCGCTCCACCATGGCCACCTCCGCCCAAGACCTGATGCTGCAACATCGCCACCGCTATACGGTGGACGACTACCACCGCATGGCGGATGCCGGCATCCTGTCGCCTGAGGCACGCGTGCAGCTGATCGACGGAGATGTGATCGAGATGCCGCCCATCGGTCCACCCCATGCCTCGATGGTCACGGAGCTGCAGAACCGCCTGTTCCGCGCGGTGGAAGACGCGGCCGTCGTACGGGTACAGAACCCGGTGCGGCTCGGCCCCCACGACGAGCCGGAGCCGGATCTGGCCGTGGTGACACAACCGGCGGCCAAGTATCGCACCAGGCACCCGGAACCGGCCGATATCCTGCTGGTGATCGAGGTGGCCGACAGCAGCCTTGCGCTAGACCGCGACTTGAAGCTCCGGCGCTATGCCGACTGCGGCATCCCCGAGGCCTGGCTGGTGGACGCGAATGGCAAGACCATCCTGCGCTGCAGAGATCCGGGCGCCGCCGGCTACGGCAGCAGCGAAGCGATCGAGGGCCGCCAAAGGGTCGCAATCCCCGGGCTGCCGGATGGCGTGCTCGACCTGCGGCGCCTCCCCTGACCCCTGACAACCGTCCCTGCGAGATCTGGCCGCTTCGAGCCAAGCCACTTGCGATCGGGCGTCGCGCCCCGACGCCGCATCACATAACGAGCGAGCGACCCACTACCCACCATGAGATTTGCCGAAATCGAAGACACCGGGGCAAACCTCGTCGAGTCCTACGGCGACGGACGCGTACGCATCAAGGGCCGCGATTACGCCCGCAGCATCGCGGTTTCAGCTGGGCAGGTACAGGTGGACTGGGGACCAGACGACATGGCTGGGCTCGCCGTGGAGCATCTGGAGGCGGTGCTGGGCGCTGCTACTCAGGTGCTGATCCTCGGCACAGGCCCCAGACAGCGCTTCCCGTCGCCAGAGGTGCAGTTCGCGCTACTGGAGCGCGGCATCGCCGTCGAGGTCATGGACACCGGCGCCGCCTGCCGCACCTACAACATCCTCGTCAGCGAGGGCCGCGACGTCGTCGCCGCGCTGCTGTTGGAGTAACCTGGCGGCGGGCGCCGACGACGGGCAGGGCACGCCGCCCGCCGCTTCGTATCCCCGTACCCGCTACTTCCCGCCCATGGACCGCAAGATCCTTCTCTCTATCCTCGCCGCCGCGCTCATGGGCTTCATCGGCATCTGGCTCTTGCTGTCCATCCTGCCCGACGAGCGCGCGGGGCTCCGGCTCTACCCCTGGGATGTGAGTCGGGACGCCGCCGGCAACACCCGTGTCTTCGACCTGAGCATCGGTGACAGCACGCTGGCCGAGGTGCGCATGCTGCTGGGCGAGGAAGGCAAGATCAACCTGTTCGAAAACCGCGACGGTACCCGCAGCGTCGAGGTCTACTTCGACAACATCCTGCTCAGCAACCTGAAGGCGGACTGGATCGTCACGCTGGACCTGCCGGAGGACTTGCTCGCAGCCCTGTACGAGCGCGGGCTTCGTATCAGCAAGGCCGGCAGCGGCAGCCGCAAGGTGAAGCTGGACCCGGCCGATGTCGAGCAACTTGCGGAAGCCCCCATCCGCACCCTCACCTACCTGCCCTGGAAGAGTCTGGAACCGCGGGACATCGCCGGCCGCTTTGGCGAGCCCGCGGAGCAACGCAAGGAGGCGACTGGCGTCGTGCACTGGCTGTACCCGCAACGCGGCATGGACATTGCCCGCGATGCGGACGGCGGCGTGGTGATCCAATACCTGAACCCGCCGGACTTCGCGCGGGCGGTAGCGCTGTTGCCGCTGCCGGCGGAGCCGCCCGTCCCGATGGCTGCGGAGAGCGGGAGTGACCTGCCGGCGGTCGGCGCGGACTAGCGGATCCTTGGACGGCCGCTGACTGTCCAGCCCGACCACATAAGCCCCACAGACATCAGCCCAGCACCCGAAAGCGTACATCCAGGTCGTACAGGTCCACCTCGGCGATGCCCAGCCGTAGGCGCTGATCCAGGCTCAGCTGCTGCTTGGCGCGCAGCTTGGTCTCCATGGCCAGCTCGGGGATCAGCACCGTGTCCTTACGCTCGCCCAGCTCGACGACCACAGCCTCCCCCTGCCAGCCCTTGTGGCGCATGAGATAGACCAGCTTCCAGTGCTGGTTGGACTGCCGCTCGGCGCGGCGCACGGCGATGCCGCCCTGGTCCGCCTCGCCGGCCCGGGCGCTCACCTGCTCGGCAGAGAGCGGCGCGCGGCCCGCAAGCGCGGCGCGGATCTGCTGGTGCACGAGCAGGTCCGCATAGCGGCGCAGCGGGCTGGTGGCGCGGGCATAGGCGTCGAGTCCGAGGCCGAAGTGTGGGCTGGGCTCGATGCTGGTGCGGCTCGGCTTGAGCAGCCGCCGATAGGCATACATGGCAGCCATGCCCTCGGGGTGCTGAATGCTGTCTGGCGCGGGCTGGGTGGCGTGCGGAATCCTGAGCAGGCGCTCGCCGCACCAGGCCGCCGCGGCCTCGCCCGCCATCAGCATCAGGTCCGTGACCATGGCGCGGGAGGCGTGTCGGTCGATGGGGCGGATGAGGATCTCGCCGTCCTGGATGCGAATACTCACCTCCGGCAGGTCGATGCCGGTCGCGCCCCGTGCCTCGCGGCGGGCGCGGTAGCGTCTTGCGGCGGCGTCGAGCGCCGCGAAGGGCGCCTCGGACAGCCGGTTCTCGGCCTCGGCGTAGCTGAGGCGCTCGGCGCGGATCAGTGACGGGCGGATCTCGATGTCCCTGAGCCGGCCGTCCTCGGCACAGGCAAAGCCGACGGACAACGCCGGCGAGGTCCCCTGCAAGCCGAGCCCGAGCCGCTCGGTCACATCCGCCGGCAGCATGTTGACGATGCCCTCGGGCAGATAGAGGTTGGCGCCGCGAGCACGGGCCTCGCGGTCGAGGTCGCTGTCCGGCGCCACCAGTGCGGCGACGTCGGCGACATGCACCCAGATGCGCTCGCCGTCGGTGGCGATGGCATCGTCTGGGTCCTGGTTGCCCTCGTCGTCGATGGCAAAGGCAGGCAAGGGGGTCAGATCCAGCCGGTCCTCCTCCGGCAGCGGCAGCACCGGCAGCACCGGGTCCGTCACCGCGACCCCCCCGCGCGCCGGGTAGGGATTGTGCTCGGCAGGCCAGAAGCCGATGCGCGTCAGGAACCTGTGCGCGGCCTGCGGAGTCTCTGGCAGATCCAGGGCCCTGAGGATGCGGCTATGCTCGCCCAGCTGGTTGGCGAGGCGCTCCACCTCGCCGAGCCGCGGGCGGTCCTCATCAATGATGCGGCCCAGGCGCACACGTTCCATGAAGCCGACCCACTCCCGCTCGGCGCGGGCCTTGGCCTCGCGCGCGGCGCGGTCCTGCTCGATGGCCTCCCGCGGGCGCGGCTGGATGGCCTCGGGCGTGCCCTGGAAATAGAGGCCCTCGGCGAGCAATCGCCAGACGCCCCAGGCGCTGGTGGGGGTGAAGTCGTCATAGATGAGCTCGGCCAGCTCCTTGAGGTTGGTCTCGGCGCCCTCCAGCAGCTCCCAGGCCTCCTCCAGGTTCCCGGTGCCGGGCTCGCCCAGGTCCGCCAGGCGCCGGAGCGGCCCCGGATGCAGCGGCGTGATGTCCTTGGGGCGCACGCGCTTGGTCTGGCCGCCGGGGATCTCGATCTCGATCTTGTCGCCGAGGCCGATGACGCGGGCGGGATGGATCTTGTACAGGACGAGGCTGTCGGCGGCGACGGACATGGGCAGCTTGGATCGAGCGAATAGGGCCGCCGGTGGCGCGGTGGAGATTTGCGCAGACTTTCCCGGGGGCAGCCGTTATCCTCCTCAGCCTGCACCTTCCCGGCACCATACGCAAGGGAGACCACAACCCATGAATGCCGATTGGCAGGCCTTTCTCAGCACCCGCGGCGCGAGCGCGATCGCCGATGGCAGCGCCAACGAGGGCGCGGCGGCATTCCCCAAGGTCGCCGCTGACACGCCTTGTGCACTGACGGACCTCGCGCACCTGGGCGTCATCGCTGTCGGCGGCCCCGAGGCGGTGGACTTCCTGCAGGGCCAAGTCAGCAACGATGTTCGCGAGCTGTCCGGGACGCATACCCAGCTCAACAGCCACTGCAGCGCCAAGGGCCGCATGCTGGCCAGCTTCCGGCTGCTGCGCTCTGGAGAGAGCCTGCTCCTGCTGCTGCCCCGGTGCCAACTGGATACGCTGCTGAAGCGGCTCCGCATGTTCGTGCTGCGCGCCAAGGTGAGCATCGACGACGCCACGGATGCATTGGTCCGCTTCGGCATCATCGGCCGCTGCGCGGACGACGCCCTCGCCGGCCGGTTCGGCGCCCTGCCGCGAGGCGACAACGACATGAGCCAAGCCGGCGACCTGGCACTGATTCGCGTCGCGGGCGAGGTTCCGCGCTACCTGGTCATCGGCCCGGCAGCAGAGGCTCAAGCCATCTGGCAGGCAGCGGTCGAGCAAGGCGCCGTCGAGGCCCACCCGGACCTCTGGGCGCTGAACGATATCCGCGCAGGCATCCCGACGGTCTTGCCGGAGACGGCCGACGCCTTCGTGCCGCAGATGGCGAACCTGCATCTGATCGATGGCGTCAGCTTCCACAAGGGCTGCTATACGGGCCAGGAGGTCGTCGCCCGCATCCAATACCTCGGCAAGCTGAAGCGACGCATGTACATCGCCGAGGCCGACACCGACTCCGGGCCCAAGCCGGGTGACGCGCTGAGCGCCGCCGGCAGCGGCTCCGAGCAGGGTCCGGGCCGCGTCATCGATGCGCGCGCGTCGGCGCCCGGCCGCTGGGAGCTCTTGGTGGTCGCCGAGATCGCCGCCGCCGAAGGCGGCGAGCTGCGCCTGAGCGGTAATGGCCGCGATGACGGCCCGGTGCTGAAGCTTCGCGCGCCTGCCTATGGCTTCGGCGAGGCCAGCTGAAGGCGACGGCCGCCGCGAGGGCCGCAGAGAAGCTTGGCGTGCGCACGGACATCGAGGCCTGGAGCACAGGCGAGCGGCGCGCAGCCCTGGCGGCTGGTCCCATCGGCGTCTTCGACTCCGGCGTCGGCGGGCTCACCGTGCTCGCCGAGATCCGCCGCGCCCTGCCCGCCGAGCACCTGCTCTATGTCGCCGACTCGGGTCATGCGCCCTATGGTGAGCGCCCGGAGCACGCCGTCCGCGCGCGCTCGGAGGCCATTGCCGGCTTCCTGATCGGGCAAGGTGCCAAGGCCATCGTCGTCGCCTGCAACACCGCCACGGGCGTCGCCGCAGCGCACCTGCGCGCGCTGCATGCGCTGCCCATCATCGCCATGGAGCCGGCGCTGAAGCCGGCAGCGGCCTGCACCGAGAGCGGCGTCGTCGGCGTGCTGGCGACCAGCGGCACGCTCAAGAGCGACAAGTTCGAAGCCCTGCGCGGGCGCTTCCACGGCACCGTCGAGGTGCTGACCCAGCCTTGCCCGGGGTTGGTCGAGCTGATCGAGGCGGGTGACCTCGAAGCCGAGGCGTTGCGCAGCCTGGTTGCCGACCTGGTGCTGCCGCTCGTCGAGCGTGGCGCAGACACCCTCGTGCTCGGCTGCACCCACTACCCGTTGCTGCGCGGGCTCATCGCCGGCATCGCGGGGCCTGGGGTGACCATCGCCGACGCCGGTGCCGCCGTGGCGCGGCAGGTGCAGCGCCGACTCAGGGCGGCGGGACTGCTGCACGGCAGCACAGCGCCGGGCGGCGAGCGCTTCTGGACCAGTGCAAGCGCGCCGGAGCCTGCCGCGGCGCTGATCCGCCGGCTCTGGGGTGCAGATGTGCCGGTATCACACCTAGCGCTTTGCTGCGGAAGTCCCGAGACCCGGATCCCCTCGTTGTCGTTGTCGTAATCGCAATCGTAGTCGAATATCCGCACGGTCGAGACCGCGACAACGACAACGACCTTAGGCGATTTCTGTCAACAAACATAGCGCCTGGCTTGTCTTCTCGCCCGCCTGCTTTGTCGCGGCAACGCGCACATAGAACGACTATGCACGCGCTGCCGCTTCGCGAACGCGGACGAGAATCCTGCGCCATTCGGTATGTTTGCTTCCGGCAATCGCCTTAGCACGAAACAGCTTCCGCGCCACGGCAGTCCAAGCCTGTGCCAAACCCCTCATCGATGACCGCGTGTCGTGTTTCCGACAGGGATCGGAAACCCTAGTTGCAGAGCAGGTTCAATGCACGCCGGCTCTTGTCGAACATCGACCTAGCGCGATGCCCTGGGCGCCCCCGTGCTTGCGGCACCTAGCTGGCACGGCTTCTGCTTCACCGCCCTCCGAAATCCCTCCGCAGGATCGAGCATGAAGCAGAAAGACATCGCCGCGCTCTTCGACGAGCCGGCCTGCGAGCACAACAACAAGCAGAAATCCGGCTGCGCGAAGTCCAAGCCAGGGGCCACCGCAGGCGGATGTGCCTTCGACGGCGCACAAATTGCGCTCTTACCCATCGTCGATGTCGCGCACATCGTCCACGGCTCCATCGCTTGCGCCGGTAGCGCCTGGGACAATCGCGGCACCCGCTCGACGGGGCCGACCCTGTTCAAGCTCGGCATGACCACGGATCTGACCGAGCAGGACGTCATCATGGGCCGCGGCGAGAAGCGGCTCTTCCACGGGATCAAACAGGCCATCGAGACTTACGAGCCTGCCGCGGTCTTCGTCTACAACACCTGCGTGCCGGCGCTCATTGGCGACGACGTCGAGGCCGTGTGCAAGGCCGCCGCCGCGCGCTGGGACAGGCCGGTCATCCCGGTGGACGCGGCAGGCTTCTACGGCACCAAGAACCTCGGCAATCGCATCGCCGGCGAGACCATGGTCAAGCACGTCTGCGGCAGTTGCGATCCGGACCCGGTGCCGGCGGGCATCGAGCGCGACGGCTTCAAGGTGCACGACATCAATCTGATCGGCGAGTACAACATCGCCGGCGAGCTCTGGCACGTGCTGCCGCTGCTGGACGAGCTCGGGCTGCGCGTGCTGTGTACGCTCTCGGGCGACGCACGCTTCCGCGAAGTGCAGACCATGCACCGCTCGAGGGCCAACATGATGGTCTGCTCCAAGGCCATGATCAACGTGGCCCGACTCCTTGAGGAAAGCTACGGCACGCCGTGGTTCGAAGGCAGCTTCTACGGCGTCGCGGACATGTCGCAGGCGCTCCGCAACTTCGCGCTGCTCATCGACGATGCCGACCTCACCCGCCGCACCGAGGCGCTGATTGCCCGCGAGGAATCTCGTATCGAGGTCGCGCTCGCGCCCTGGCGCGAGCGCCTTGCCGGCAAGCGTGCCCTGCTCTATACCGGCGGCGTCAAGTCCTGGTCCATCGTCTCGGCGCTGCAGGACCTCGGCATGACCGTGGTGGCCACGGGCACCAAGAAGTCCACCGAGGACGACAAGGCCCGTATCCGGGAGCTGATGGGCGAGGACGCGCCGATGATCGAGGACGGCAACCCGCGTGCGCTGCTGGACCTGCACCGCCGCTACGACGCCGACGTGATGATCGCCGGCGGTCGCAACATGTACACGGCGCTAAAGGCGCGCATCCCCTTCCTCGACATCAACCAGGAGCGCAAGCTCGGCTACGCGGGCTATGACGGCATGTTGGACCTGGCCCGCCAGCTCTGCGTGACCCTGGAGAGCCCCATCTGGTCCGCCGTGCGCAGCGCGCCGCCCTGGGCCGCAAGGGCAGCAGCCCCCGCCGACGGGGCAGGGGTGCCCGTGGCAGCGCCGTCATCCCCGGTGCGATTTGCCGAGCAGAAGCTGGCAGCGACGAAGGTGGCTAGCTGTGCGTGAGCAGATCAGCATGAGCACTCCGGGGCCGCGCATCAGGCCCCCCGAGATCGTCAAGCGCGAAAAGGCGCTAGCGGTAAGCCCACTCAAGGCCAGCTCGACGCTCGGCGCCACCCTGGCCTTCCTGGGCATGGACCGGTCCCTTCCGATGCTGCACGGCTCCCAGGGCTGCACCGCCTTCGGCAAGATCTTCTTCATCCAGCACTTCCGCGAGCCCATGCCGATGCAGACCACGGCGCTGGACCAGGTCAGCACCATCATGGGCAGCGACGACGCCGTGGTCGAGGGACTTGCCACCATTGCCGCAAAGCACGCGCCGGCGCTCATCGGCCTGCCCACGACGGGCCTGACGGAAACCCAGGGCACCGATATCGAGCGCGCCTTGGCCATGTTCCGCACTCAGCACCCGGAGTACGACCACATCGCCGTGGTGCCAGTGAGCACGCCGGACTACGCCGGCAGCCTGGAATCCGGATTCAATGCGGCGCTCGAGGCCATCATCGAGCGTCTGGTGCCCACAGCCAACGCCGCCGGCACCCGCCCCGGCCGCCGGCAGCGGCAGGTGAACCTACTCGCCGGTGCGCACCTGACCGTCGGCGACATCGAGCACATCAAGGACCTGCTGGAGCGCTTTCGGCTCCGCCCATTGGTGCTGCCGGATCTCTCGGACTCACTGGACGGCCACTTGGCGGACACGGACTTCAGCGCCGTCACCATCGGCGGCACAAGGCTGGACGAGCTCCGGCATGCCGGTGACTCGGTGGCGACTCTGGTGATCGGCAGCTCGCTCGCGGGCGCCGCCGACGCGCTGGCCAGGCGCACGGGCGTGCCGGACTATCGCTTCGCGCACCTGATGGGCATAGAGGCGATGGATGGCTTTATCACGACGCTAGCCGAGATCAGCGCGGAGCCTGTGCCTGGGCGCATCACCCGCCAGCGCAGTCAGCTACAGGACGCCATGTTGGACGCCCATTTCGCCCTCGGCCAGGCGCGCTTCGCGGTCGCCGCGGACGCCGACCTGCTGGCGGCCATCACACAGCTCTTGGCCGGCATGGGGGCCGAGACGGTCGCTGCCGTGGCGCCGACCAACAGCCCGACGCTGCAGCAGGTTGCCGCCCGCGCGGTGAAGATCGGCGACTTGGAGGACCTGGAACAGGCCGCCCGTGCCAATGGTGCGGAGGTACTTATTACCAACAGCCACGGCCTGCACAGCGCCGAGCGCCTCGGAATTCCGCTGCTGCGCGCCGGCTTCCCCCAGTTCGACCTGGTCGGCGGCTGCCAGCGCCAATGGGCGGGCTATAGCGGCACGCGCGCGACCCTATTCGAGCTCGCCAACATCGTGCTGGGCCTGGGTAAGGGCGAGATCCAAGCCTACCGCTCCACGCTCAAGCAGTGGCCTGCGGGGGAGCGGGGCAGCGCGGCGGCCTGAGCCCATACCGACAGGACCTGGCGCGACCTGGCCCGGCGACAAGCGACCATGACCCTGCAACGCAAGCTCAGGCTGATCGATGGCGGCGCGGCCTCGGCCCCCGGCAGCGGCGGCGAACCCATGGACGACGCGGCCGATTCGGTGTTGATTGCCTTCGCCAGCGCCGACCGCAAGCACGTGGACCAGCACTTCGGCGCCGCCGAGGGCTTTGTCATCTACCGCGTCGGCCCGCGCCGCTACGAGCTCCAAGAGGCCGTCCAATTCGGCCGTCTCGACATGGACGGCAACGAGGATAAGCTCGCCGCCAAGATCGAGGCGCTCGCCGACTGTATCGCCGTCTACTGCCGGGCCGTCGGCGCCTCCGCTATCGGCAAGCTCAAGAGCCGCGGCATCCAGCCCGTCAAGGTGTCACCGAACACCCTCATCAGTGGCCTGCTGCGGGGGCTCCAGCACGAGCTGCGCGAGGGACCGAGTGCCTGGCTCGCGCGCGCCATGGCACGCCGCACCCCGCGCAGCGGCGACCGCTTCGATGCGATGGAAGCGGAAGGATGGACGGAGTGAGGGATTCGTACAGCCGTGCCGAGATGCGATAGACCATCATGATTACACAAGAAGCTGCCGTCGTCGCCATCGCCGACGGCACCGCCCTCATCGAGGTCCCACGCCGGAGCGGATGCTCCGGCTGTGGGCACGCCAGCAGCTGCGGCACATCCGCTGTCGCCAAGCTGTTCGGCAACGGCAGCGCCACGCGCCTGCGCGTCAGCGACCATCTCGGGCTCGCCGCCGGCGAGCGGGTGGTCATCGGCATCCACAATCGCGTGCTGCTGCGCGCATCGCTTGCCGTCTATTTGCTGCCGCTTGTTGCGCTACTGGCAGGTGCCGGCGGTGCCGAGGCGGCCGGACTCGGCGACACGGCCGGGGCCGCCACAGGTGTCCTCGGGCTGTTCGCCGGGTTGTGGATCGCCGAGCTCATCAACGGCGGTACCGGTGCGGGAAGGCGCTTCCGGCCCGTTCTGTTGCGGCGCGCCACAGGCGCTGTCCATAGGACGGTCGAGCCGACACATCCGACCGTGGCGAGCTGACTCGCGTACGAAGTGCATCGTGCGAGGCCTGCCAGCGCGGGCACTTCGCACTCCCCAAAACCCCTGAACCGAGCCAATCATGAGCCAAACAGTCACCACCAAGATCGCAGACGAGGATCCCGTCCTCACGACCGATTTCGGCATCGAGATGGTGCGCCAGATGCGCGCCATCGACGCCTACGGCACCACCGACAACCAGTCCCCCGCCGAGATCTTGGAGCCCTTCGTGCTCACCAAGGAGGAAAAACGCGAGCTACCCATCGTCGGCGATCCGGATGAGATCCTCGTCGCCCGCATCAAGGCGTTCTACAACGCCATTTCCGTGCTCATCGAGCAGGAGTGCGGGCGCATGGCGGTGCCGCTGGTGCATCTGACCTACGAAGGCTTCGGCCGCGTGCTGATCACTGTCGGCAAGCTGGTCGTACTGGATCGCGCCGTGCGCGACGTGCACCGCTTCGGCTTCCCGAGCCTGAGCAAGATGAAGGACGAGGCCGACAAGCACCTGGCCGTGGCCCTGGAGCTGGTTGGCGAGTACCCGGACGTGGCGGGGCTCTAGACCTAGAATCGGCAGACCCCAGGGCGGATAGGCGCGGCGCTGGCACGACTGCGGCTGCGCCGAGCCCAAATGCGACAAACGCGTGCTAAGCGGGTTGCTGTCGATCTTCATACCAGCTTGCTTGTCTTTGCGCCCGCCTGCTGCGTCGCGCCAGCGAGCTGCCCGACCTGGTGGAGGACCGCCTGCCGGGGGCGTACGAGGAGATTCTGGCCATGGCCCAAGCCGCCTACGAGGCCTGTCAGGCCTGGGCGGAGGCCTACGCGAAGCTCAAGGCCGCGGAGGTGGCCTGAAGGCAACCCCCGAATCAGCCGGGGATCGAGACGGGCGGGACGCAAGGCATCGCACCGCTCGCCCGCCCCGGCGAGCGCTCCACCCCTCACCCGAGAGCGCCATGGGCAAACACCGACGGACGTACCGGTAAGCCCGACAAGCAGCATTCATGCTGAGACATTTCTAGGACTACTCTTCAGCCAACGGAGGCAAGACGATGGACAGGTTGCTGATGGCCAGCGTACTCAGCTTCTATCTTTTGCCCGAGCCTTATCCTTAAGCGCTATCCTCGGCTTCTCCCGAGCGCGACTGCGAGGAGCGCGCATACCAGTCCCTAGCTGTGCGTCCTTTGGCGGCCAAGATTGGCCGCTTTTTTTGTCTGGCGAATCCAAGCAGGCCACCCGCCAAGGCCACGCGGGGACCGAGCGCCCCGGATGCATCCTAGGTTCGTAGGCACCGCCGCCGACGCGGCCCATGCCGACGATCATCATGTCCGCATCCCCGGGATCGATCTCGCGCTCGACTTCCAGTCGCTTGCGGCGCTCTTGGCGCCGTAGCCGGCGACTGAACGGCTCGCAGAGCACATGCGACTCTGTGTTCAAGGGCGAAGCGACCATGAAGGACAATGCCACCGCTTCGCCAGCTCGCTGGACTTGGGATGCGCGGCGATCAGGACGCCAAGCAGCAAAGCGCCGAGGTCCTCCTTCACGTCGAGCAACTTGAACAGCTCTGCCCCGCCCAGGCCCCGGGGTCAGCCCGAACAGCCAGGGTGAGCCCGAACAAGGGTGAGCCCGAACAGAAGGAACAGCTCACCGCGGCCGGCGCGCTCCAGCAGCCAGTCGAGCAGCGGTCGAGCGAATACCAGACCCAGCATCTGCACGGCGTCTGAATCCTACCGGCCGACTCGACTGAAGGCGGGATTGACCTAAAGCACGCCCTGTGCCGATTCGCACGGACAGCCCGCCGCGCGTGACGGGAGCCTTACGATATACTCGACCGTCGCGGGGTTCGGTTCCGCACAACGCCACTCGCCATACCCCAAAACCGCTGAACGACCAAGGGTCAATCCATGTCCGAATACAACGCGGAGGACATCCGCAATGTCGCCCTCGTCGGCCATGCCGGCGCCGGCAAGACAATGCTGGTGGAGGCACTGCTCGCCGCTGCCGGCACCATCAAGGAGCCGGGCAGCGTCACCAAGGGCACGACCATCTGTGACTGGGACGACATGGAGCAGGACCTGAAGCACTCCCTCGACGTCGGCATCACCGGCTTCACGACCCACGGCAAGCACGTCAACCTGCTCGACACGCCCGGCTATCCGGATTTCCTCGGCCGGGCGCTGTCGGTGCTGAGCGCCGTGGAGACCGCCGCCATCGTCGTCAACGCCGAGAACGGCATCGAGACCCTCACCCAGCGCATGTGGAACGGCACCGAGCGGCGCAACCTGTGCCGCCTGTTCATCGTCAACCGCATCGATACGGCCGATGTGGACTTGGGCGAGCTCACCGCGCAGATCCGCGACACCTTCGGCCCCGAATGCCTGCCCATCAACCTGCCTGCGGATGGGGGCAAGCGGGTCATCGATTGCTTCTTCAATCCGTCGGGTGAGGGCGCCGACTTCTCCAGCGTCGAGGACGCCCACAGCCAGATCATCGATCAGGTGGTCGAGGTGGACGAGGAGCTGATGGAGATCTACCTGGAGCAGGGCCAAGAGCTCAACCCCGAGCAGCTCCACGACGCCTTCGAGAAGGCCCTGCGCGAGGCACACCTGGTACCCATCTGCTTCTGCTCCGCCGAGACCGGCGCCGGTATCCCGGAGCTGCTGGAGGTCCTGACCCGGCTGATGCCGAACCCGGCCGAGGGCAACCCGCCGCCCTTCCTGAAGGGCGAGGGCGCGGACATGCAACCGGTCAAGGTCATGCCGACCCCGAACGGCCACGCCATCGCCCATGTGTTCAAGGTCATCAACGACCCTTTCCGGGGCAAGATCGGCATCTTCCGCATCCATCAGGGGCGCATCACACCGAACACCCAGCTCTTCATCGGCGACGCCCGCAAGCCCTTCAAGGTCAACCACTTGTTCCGCGTGCACGGCGCCGACCTCAACGAGATCGGCGAGGGGGTGCCCGGCGACATCCTGGCGGTCACACGGGTGGACGACATCCACTTCGACGCCGTACTGCACGATAGCCACGACGAGGACCACTTCCACCTCAAGAGCATCGAGTGCCCGGTACCGCTGTTCGGCCTCGCCGTCAACGTCGCCAAGCGCGGCGACGAGCAGAAGCTCGCCGACGCCCTGCACAAGCTGGAGTCCGAAGACCCTTGCTTCCACGTCGAGCACAACGCCGCCGCCAACGAGACCGTCATGCGCGGCCTCGGCGAGCTGCATCTCAAGGTGCTCATGCGCCGGCTGTCCGAGCAGTTCCACGTGGACATCGCGACCAAGCCGCCGAGCATCCCCTACCGCGAGACCATCACCGCCGAGGCCGAGGGCCATCACCGGCACAAGAAGCAGACCGGCGGCGCCGGGCAATTCGGCGAGGTCTGGCTGCGGATCGGGCCGCGCGAGCAGGGGGCGGGCTTCGAGTTCAGGGACGAGACCGTCGGCGGCTGCATCCCGAACCAGTTCATCCCGTCCATCGAGAAGGGCGTGCGCCAAGTGCTAGCAGAGGGTGCCATCGCCGGCTATCCACTCCAGGACGTGCAGGTGGCGGTCTACGACGGCAAGTCCCACCCTGTGGACTCCAAGGACATCGCCTTCGCCACCGCAGGCAAGAAGGCCTTCCTGAATGCCGTCGACAAGGCCAAGCCCGTGATTCTGGAGCCCATCGTCAAGATCCGCATCACGGCACCCGACAGCAACATGGGCGACCTCGCCGGCGACCTCTCTGGGCGGCGCGGGCGCATCAACGGCAGCGAGTCCAAGAGCCGCGGGCGTATCGCTATCGACGGCGAGGTGCCGCTGGCCGAGCTCGAAGGCTACGAGTCGCGGCTCAAGTCCATCACCGGGGGCGAGGGCACCTACACCATCGAGCTGAGCCACTACGAGGCAGTGCCCGGTAATATCCAGAAGCAGCTCGCGGATGCCTTCCAACGGTCGACTGACGAGTAGCCAGGGTCGAGTATCGAGGCCTTGTCCATGCCGGATGTCTGAGCCAGGGGTGCGCCTTGGGAACCCAACGCAAGGTGAGCGTCGTGGATAAGCGAAGCGCATTCACCATCATTGGCGCTGAAACCTAGGGGGATCGCCGGGAGGTAGCGCATGAACAGCTACGAATCGGTCCCCGACTACCGAGCCGAGCGCGAGCCCTACCGCTGGAGCCGCGCCGAGTATGAGCGCATGGCCGAGCCCGCGCTTGAGGCGATTTCTGTCGATCTTCCTACCGACTTGCTTGCCATTTCGCCCGCCTGCTGCGTCGCGCCAAGAGTTGCGTCGTGCGACGATGCGCCTCTCGGCGCTCCTTGCAGGCAGACGAAAATCCGGCGCAATCTGGTATGAAGATCGCCGGCAATCGCCTGAGGTCGGAACGCACAGGACCCGAGCCGCGCATCAATCAGCCACAGGGTTCCCGACTCCATTCCTGGTGGCCGCGCCCGGGCCAGCATTGCACCTGCCGGCCCGCCCAGGTGAGCCGCCACTCGGCGCCCTGGGGCGCGAATTCCAGGCGGTGGCGCTGCCCCCGCACCGAGTCGTCCGGCAGGCCGACCTCTGTGAACAGCACGACCTGTTCCGCGGCGGTCTCGGAGAGTAGCTCCACCCTCTGGCTGTAATTGCCCTCCACCGGCTCGCGGGTGCCGTAAAGCTCCTGGGCCAGTGCCATGGGGTCAGGGCCGACGCTGTCCCCGCCGGGCGGCACAACGCGCTCGAAGGCGGCACGGCCCGGATCGGTGTCAAGGACCTCGGTTTCCGCGGTCTCAGGCACGGCGCCGCAGCCGGCCAGCAGGTTAGCGCTCAAACAGCCCGCGCACAGCAGTCGGGCCGGCAACTGCAGTGAAGGGTTGCCACTCGACATCGCGGCGGTCTCCACCAAGGTTGGGGTCATCGATGATAGCCCAGCACCCGGACGCGCGCCCAACCGGCGCAATCAGAAACCGGGGGCCACGGGTCCCGGCCAGGCACCCAAGCGCGACCACCGATCAGCCGGCAGCGCGGTATTCGGTCTTAGAGCCCGTCAGGTCCCACGCGAAGGTGCAGTCTAGATGCGATAGGACGGAGATCAGCCCGCTCTCGCCGTCTTCGACCATCACAGCGATGGGCGCCCGCTTGCCAAACTGCTTGTTGCCGCGCTTGACCCAGATGTCGCGCATCTCGGGGTTGCGTGGGAAGTACGTCTGCAGCGCCTCCTCGATGCGCAGCAGGTAGGACACACGGCGGTCCACATTGGCGTCTGCCGGAAACGCCTGCCCGTCGCGGAAGCGGGCGATGTTGCGCGCTTTGACGCTGGCTGGCAGCAACAGCAACCGGATCATGTCCTGCGCGCTCAGGTTCCAACTTTCCAGCATCTTCATGACACGGCGGGTCATGGCGAGGCGATCTTCTACGGTGAGCTCAGACATCGGGGTAGCACCTAGCTAGTCGGCAAAGCGTCGATCAGGATGATTCAGTAAGCGATGTTTCGGTCGGTGATGTCTCGGACAGTGACGTCTCGGTCAGCAAGGAGTCGACAGAAAACGAGCGGCCCGGCGTTTGGCACCCTCGTCGCATGCCTGCAGCATGCAGCCAAAAAACCTGGTATGCAACCCGGAAAACGGAGGGATGGGTCAAGTAGCCGGCGCCTGCGCGGTGCGGCGCTACGCCGGGCGCTTCGCGGCCGAGCCGCGGATCAGAGGCTCGGATCGGCGCGTGTCGCGTCCAGCCCGATGCCGATGGGCCCGCGCGGTAGCACCACCTCCAACCGCTGGCCGTCGCGCGCGATGACCAGGCTCACCAGCTCACCCCGCTCGCCGGCGCTGGTGGCAGCACGCAGATCGCCGAAGTCCAGCACCTCCACATCGCCGTAGCGCTCGATGATGTCGCCGGGCAGCAGCCCGCTTTCCTCGCCGGCGGAGCCCGGCAGCACCGACCCCACGGCCACCCGGTTCGGCTGGCCGGTTGCGTAGAGGTAGCGATCATAGGCGTCCACGCCGATCTCCTCCTCGATGGAGACCCGCTGCTCGTTGAGACGCCGAAGCTCCTGGCGGTACCGGGCGGTGCCGAGCCAGCCGTTGCGGGCTGCCTCGTCGTAGAGGTCCAGTCGCGCAAGGGAGTGTTGGGAGCTCCGCCAGAGGATGTCATCGACCACCTCCGGCATCACGCCGGCACTGCGGAGGGCCTCGCGCTGCTCCGCGGGCGAAGCCGGGCGGTTGCCCCGCGCCGGGATCGCGGCATCGTCGTCAGACTCAGATCCGCGGCGCTCGACGACGGCGACGCGTTGGCGCAGGTCGGCCAATTCCGCCTGCATGCGGCCCCACCCGGCCGTCAGCTCCTCGATGCGCGCATTCAGCGCGTCGGTAACCTCAGGCGACACCGCCGGCGGCGCAACGACGGGTGGCTCCGACTCCTCGGCTAGCGGTTCCGGCTCGGGAGCGGTCGCGGTGTGAATGGGCACCGGCGGTTTCTCCAATGGGGCTCGCTCGGCGGGCGGCGGCGCCTGCCCAACCGTCCCAGGCCCAATTGGCGCAGGCCCGGTCGGCGCTGGCTGGGCCGGCGGCGCCTGGCGCAGCGCGTCCGAGAGCACCGTCGCGCCGGTGAGCAGCCCGGCGCAGAAGGTTGCGGTGGCGGTGAGGATCAGTCGGTTACGTGGATGCATCTTGGGTCGATTTTGGCAGCCCCGGTCTCGGCAGCCAGGTTGTGGTCCGGCACTGGGTTGCCCTTAGGCTGCCGCTCGCGGTACCAGTTCCGCAAGGCCAAACAGCACGCTGGAACGTCCGCGGAGCGGATTATCGGTCCCCCGGTTTGGCGATCGCCGGAGTGAAATATACCGAATCGCGTAGGATTTACGTTCGCCTTCAAAGCGCGGATGCGGGCGCATAATCGAGCTCTGTGCCCGCCGCCGCGGCGCAGAAGTCGGGCGAGAAGACAAGCCGGGCGGTATGTTTCTCGACAGCAATCGCCTTAGGCGATTGCCGGAAACAAACAGACCGAATGGCGCAGGATTCTCGTCCGCCTTCGCGAAGCGGCAGCGCGTGCATAGTCGTTCTATGTGCGCGTTGCCG
>JANQFI010000195.1 GCA_028277905.1 Chromatiaceae bacterium
GCAGGACTTCGCCATCGTTCGCGCCATGGTGTTCCTGGGGTCCGTGCTGTACATCCTTGGCCTGATCCTGACGGATCTATCCTACACGATCGTAGACCCGCGGGTGCGCTTGTCATGACCTTTCCGAGCTCGCGCAACGCGGTGCCGACGAACGAGGTGCGGACGCAACGCCTGTGGCGGCGAAGCGGCGGAGGATCCCGTGCCTCGACCCCCGCACTGGCGGTTGTTGGACAGGTCCGCGGCGACGTCCAGCGTCTCTCGTATCCGGGTCGCGTCTTGGCGTCGTCGCGCGAGACTTCGCTGACAACAGCGCCGTGCCCAGGGCGACGTCGGTATGACGCGCGAGACGGCCCATGCCAGTGATCTTGGCCACGGATGCGCTGATCTTCCTGCTCATCCTGGCAGCCTTCGCCTACGGCATCTACGCGTCCCACCACGAGCACTTGCGGGCACCCTGGCGCAGTGTCGCACGCTCGCCTGTGGGCGTGGCGACGCTCGTGGTGATCACCTTCTACCTACTGGTCGGGGTGCTGGACTCGATGCACTTCCATCCGCGAATCGAGCCCGTGCATACCGGCGTGGATGCAGCATCGCGGCCGGCTGACGCCGCGCGCTCCGCCGGTGCCGGGGACGCTGCGGCCCAAGCCCCGCCCCAGGCCCGCTATTCGACCCAAGTGCTGTCGCTGCTGGACCTGCTCCTCACCGGCCTGCGGGCGCGGCAAGAGAAGACCTTTTCGGCGCCCTTCGCGACCCAGCTGTTCGTCAAGGAGCCTATCGAGCACGCAGACGGGAGCATCGTCCGCGGCTATCCGCTGCTCAGGCACGGCGGCGCGCACCTCGAGGATCCCTCGCAGCGCGGTTTGGACATCGCCCTCCGCACGCTGCTCGGCGTCATCCGGGGCTTGGCGGCTTGGGGGCTGATCGTCGCGGGCCTGGTTCGGCTGGTAGCCCATGCCCGTGGCGAGGCGTTCGACGACGGCGCTACCGCGATCTGGCAGGGCCGCACCGAGGTGCCCTGGCGCGTCGCCCTCATCACGCTCGCGGTGCTGGTGGTGCTCGTCTTCGTCGCGGCCGAGCTGGCCGCCGTGTATCACATCCTGGGCACCGACAAGGTGGGCGAAGACGTCTTCTACCAGAGCCTCAAGAGCGTCCGCACCGGGCTCGTCATCGGCACGCTGACGACGCTGGTGATGCTCCCGGCGGCCGTGGCTCTGGGAATCATGGCTGGCTATTTCGGTGGACTCGCAGATGACATCATCCAGTACCTGTACACGACGCTGAGCTCCATCCCGGGCGTGCTGCTCATTGCCGCCGCCATCCTGATGCTGCAGGTTTACATGACCAACAACGCCGAGCAGTTCGAGAGCCTGGTGCAGCGGGCGGATCTGAGATTGCTGTTCCTGTGCATCATCCTCGGTGTTACCAGCTGGACCGGGCTCTGCCGGCTGCTGCGGGGCGAGTCGCTCAAGCTGCGTGAGCAGGACTATGTCCAGGCCGCGACCGCGCTCGGCGTGCGGCACTCCGCCATCATCGCCCGGCACATCCTGCCGAATGTCCTGCACATCGTCATGATCACTGTGGTGCTGGACTTCAGCGCCCTGGTGCTCGCCGAGGCGGTGCTGTCCTACATCAACATAGGCGTGGACCCGACCACGAACAGCTGGGGCAACATGATCAACAGCGCGCGCCTGGAGCTGGCTCGTGAGCCGATCGTCTGGTGGTCCCTGGCCGCCGCCTTCGTGTTCATGTTTACGCTGGTGCTGGCGGCGAACCTGTTCGCGGATGTGGTGCGCGATGCCCTGGATCCGCGGCTAGTGCGCGTGCCGTGACCGACGCCCTGCTGGAAGTCATCGGACTGACCACCGAGCTGCCCCCCTTGCGCGGCGGCGACCGCCCGGTGCGGGTCTGCGACGATGTGGCCTTCAGTCTCCGCCCCGGCGAGACCCTGGCGCTGCTCGGCGAGTCCGGGTGTGGCAAGTCCATGACGGCCTTGTCGTTGATGCGGTTGCTGCCGCTCGGGGGGCGCATCGCCTCGGGCGCAGTGCGGCTCGGCGACAAGGATCTGCTGCGGATCAGCGAGCGCGACATGCGGCGCATCCGCGGCGGGCGCATGGGCATGATCTTCCAAGAGCCGCAAAGCTCGCTGAACCCGGTGCTGACCGCCGGCGCGCAGATCGCCGAGGCCGTGCGCGTGCACCAGGGCATGCCGCGCAAGCAGGTGCCGGGGCGCGTCGTCGAGCTGCTGCGCGCCGTCGGCATTCCGGACCCGGCGCGCCGGGCCGAGGAGTACCCGCACCAGCTCTCCGGCGGCATGAAGCAGCGGGTCATGATCGCCATGGCCCTTGCCGGCGATCCCGAGCTACTCATCGCCGACGAGCCCACCACGGCGCTGGACGTCACCATCCAGGCTCAGGTGCTGCAACTGCTCAAGGGCATCCAGCGCGAGCGTGGCATGGCGGTGCTGCTGATCACACACGACCTGGGCGTGGTGGCCGAGACCGCGGACCGGCTAGCGGTGATGTACGCCGGGCAGATCGTCGAGCAGGCGAGCGTCGGCAGCTTCTACGCCGGCCCCGCGCACCCCTACAGCCGCAAGCTCATGGAAAGCCTGCCCGATGCCGGCAAGCGCGCCGGTGAGCTGGCCGTGATCCCGGGACGGGTACCATCGCTGGACCGGGAATTCGGCTGCTGCCGCTTCGCGCCACGCTGCTCCCGGGCCATGAATCCCTGCCACGACCAGGTGCCCGATTGGTTCGATGCCGGTGCGGATCAGCGCGTGCGCTGCCTGCTGTGGGATGGCGACACGCCGGCGTTCGCCCCGGCGGCGGCGCAGCCGGTCAGCGATGCCGCCTGTGCTGCGGACAGGGGCGATGAGCTGCTGCGCACCGACGGCCTCCAGGTCCACTTTCCGATCCGCCGCGGACTCTTCAAGCGCGTTGTAGGCTATGTCAAGGCCGTGGACGGCGTGGATCTTACGCTATACGCGGGGCGCACCCTCGCGCTCGTCGGCGAGTCCGGTTGCGGCAAGACCACCGCGGGCAAGGGCATCCTGCAGCTGGAGCGCCCCACGGGCGGCAGCGTGCACTACGACGGCGCGAACTTGGCGCAGCTCAGGCCGGCCCGGCTGCGGCCCTATCGCAAGGACCTGCAGATCATCTTCCAGGACCCCTTCGCGTCCATGAACCCGCGGATGCTGGTGGAAGACATCGTAGGCGAGGGGCTGCAAGCCTTGCGCATCGCGCCGAGCCGGGCAGAACGTCGCAACAGGGTCGCGGCCTTGTTGGAGCAGGTGGGCATTGGCGAGCAGGCCATGGGCCGCTACCCGCACGAGTTCTCCGGCGGTCAGCGGCAACGCATCTGCATCGCCCGCGCCCTGGCGGTGGGCCCCAGGCTCGTCGTCTGCGACGAGCCCACTAGTGCACTGGACGTGTCGGTGCAGGCGCAAATCCTGAACCTGCTGAAGCAACTCCAACGGGATCTAGGCCCGAGTTACCTCTTCATCACCCACGACATCTCCGTGGTGTCCTACCTTGCCCACGAGGTGGCGGTCATGTACCTCGGGCGCATCGTCGAGCAGGGTGCCACGGCGCAGATCCTAGAGGATCCGCGCCACCCCTACACCAGGGCGCTCCTTTCCGCCGTGCCAGTTGCCGACCCCGAGCGCCGCCGGGACATCATCCGGCTCGAAGGCGACATGCCCTCACCGGCCCAGCCGCCCGCCGGCTGCCATTTCCACCCGCGCTGCCCGGAAGCCATCAGCACCTGCGCCGCCGAGTATCCCGCCGAGCGCCGGCTCAGCGACGGGCGCATGGTGCGCTGCGCACGCGTCGAGGATGGAAGATCCATGACGTCGCGCCTGTTGAGCGTCGAACGGCGCTGTCGGTAGCGCTCCATCGGCGAGTATACTAACCACCTGACCCTAGCGGCCGCACCCATGAACGCCCACGCATCCGCCGGCGCGTCCGACACCGGCCCAGATAATGGCCCAGATAACGGCCCAGATAATGGCTCAGATACCGGCGCCGATGCCGATGCCGATCCCGGTTCTGAGCATCGCACGCCCGTT
>JANQFI010000218.1 GCA_028277905.1 Chromatiaceae bacterium
GATTACCATTGCGTCGACGATACCGGCTTCATCCAGGTGATGGCCAAGAGCGCCACGGAGGCGGCGGACCTCAACCTGATCGCCCGCAAGCTGGCCGAATTGTCGCTCACATCGGCCCTCGTTGGCCAGGACGGCTTCCTGACCACGCACCTCGTCGAATCGGCAACGCTCCCCGAGCGTGAGCTGGTGGCCGAGTAACTCGGCAAGCCCAGCGACCTGATCGACACCCCCACGGCCGCGCAGGCCATGCTCTACGGGCCCAAGCGTCGCCGCATACCGGCGATATGGGATGTGGATGTGCCGTTGCTGTCAGGCTCGGTGCAGAACCAAGACTCCTACATGCAGTCCGTGGCGGCGCAGCGCCCCTATTTCTTCGACGAGGTGCAGCCGCTGGCCGATCGCTGCATGGAAGAATATGCCGAACTCACCGGCCGCCGTTACGCGCGGCTGAGCGGTTGGAAGAACGACGACGCGGAATACGTCATCTTCGGCATGGGCAGCATGGTCGTGCAGGCCGAAGCTGTGGCCGACTACTTGCGCGCCACCCGCGACCTCAAGGTGGGCGTGGTCAACCTGACCATGTTCCGGCCTTTCCCCGGCGAGCTGGTGGGCGAGGCGTTGCGCGGCAAGAAGGCCGTGGCGGTTCTCGAGCGTACCGACCAGCCGCTCGCCGAGGACCTGCCCCTGATGCGCGAAGTGCGCGCCGCGCTGCACAAGTGCTTGGAAAACGGCCTGGTTTCCAGAGCCGACAGCGGCGCGCCGCTGCCGCATCCGGACTATCCGGTGCTCGCCGCGACCGAAATGCCGCGGCTTTATTCGGGCTGCTATGGCCTCGGCTCACGCGACCTGCAGCCGGAAGCGTTGATCGGCGCGATCGAGAACATGCTGCCGCAGGGCACCAAGCGGCCGTTCTTCTATCTGTCGGTCGATGTCGAACGGGAGCCGGCGCATCCGAAGGATGAACTGCACCAGCAGAAGCTCCAGGCCGCCTACCCGCACGCGCGCGAGATGGTGGTGCGAGGCAGCGAGAATCCCAACCTGTTGCCGCCCGGCGCGATAACCGTGCGCATGCATTCGATCGGCGGCTGGGGCGCGATGACCACGGGCAAGAACCTCGCCATGACGCTGTTCGAGCTCT
>JANQFI010000224.1 GCA_028277905.1 Chromatiaceae bacterium
GCGCTGCCGGACACCGCGGCGCTAGAGACCCGTCGGGCGGCGGACCAGTGGCTGCGCCGCATCCCGGACGACCCGGCTGGCCTGTTGCGGCGCAAGTTCCTGTATCAGTACCGCATCCGGGGCGAACAGGACCAAGGCGGCCCGGCGGAGAGCCCTTGGTGAGATGGGCCTGCCGCGGGCGCTGTACCTGGGCCGCCGCTGCGTCGTCCCGCGATGATGATGACGGAGGTGACAGCATGAACCGCAGCCCGGCTCGGGGCTCGTGTCCTGGTAATCGACGGCCGCGCGTCGCCGCCATGCTGCTGCTGGCCGTGCTCGCCTGGTCGGGCATCGCCGCGGCCGCCGTGAGCGCGCGCTTCGACCGCGATCAGGTGCACGAGGGCGAAACGGTGACGCTCATCATCGAGCTCGAGGGGCTGGGTGGGGGCACGCCGGACTTGAGCGCGCTGGCTGCCGACTTCGAGGTGCTCGGCACCAGCAGCGGCAGTCGCATCCAGATCATCAATGGCCGGCAGAGCGCGACGCGCAGCTGGCAGGTGACCCTGGCGCCCAAGCGCCTCGGCACCATCGAGGTGCCGCCCATCGCCGTGGCTGGCCAAGAGACCCGGCCCCTGGCGCTCAGCGTCGGCGAGATGCCGCAGGCTGCCACCGGCGGACCGGGCGATGACGTCTTCTTGGAGCTGAGCGTCGGCGACGCCGGGAGTGGACCCCTGTATGTTCAGCAGCAGGTGCCGGTTAGGGTGCGGCTCTACTCCGCGTTGCCGCTCCGCGGTGGCGAGCTGAGCGAGCCGCGGCCGCAGGGGGCCATGCTGGAGCGTCTCGGCGAGGACCTGCTGTACGACGCCAACCGCAACGGCCGCCAGTATCAGGTCATCGAGCGGCACTTCAGCTTGAGCCCCGAGCGCAGCGGCGAGCTGCGGATTCCGCCAGTGACCTTCACTGGCGAGCTACGCCAAGCCGGCGGGCGCAGCCCCTTCGGCAACGACCGGCTCGCCCAGTTGTTCCGGGACCCGCTGTTCGACCGCTTGACGGGCAGCCCGTTCGAGCGCGGCGAGCCGGTGCGGGCCCGCTCCCGGGCGGTGGCGCTCGAGGTGCTGCCGCAACCGGATGGCTTCACGGGCAGGCACTGGTTGCCCGCGGCGGCGCTGGCCATCGACGACTCCTGGGAGCGCGATCCGCCGCAGCTGACTCGAGGGGAGCCAGCCGAGCGCAGGCTCACCGTCACCGCAACCGGGCTCGCCGGCTCGCAGATCCCGGAGATCGAGATGACCGCGCCGGACTCGGTGCGCGTCTACCCGGAGGGCGTGGAGACCGAGACCCGCACCGATGGCACGCGGCTCTTCGGGATCAGCCGCCAGCGCATCAACGTGATTCCCGGCGCCGGCGGTACCCTGGAGTTCCCGGAGATCCGACTGCACTGGTGGGACGTCAGGGCCGGCAAGGAGCAGGTTGTCGTGGTGCCGGCGCGCCGGCTCGTCGCCGCCGGCTCGGTGGGCGCCGTTGCCCGGTCACCGGCGGGGGCGCATCCCGCTGCCGGTGCTATGGCCGCGGACGAAGCGGCGGGAGCGCCGCCGGCCCAGGCGGATCGGCGCCACCCGGTGCGGGGGCCCACACTCTGGCTGCTGGCGTTAGGGCTCGGGATTGCCGCCGGGGCTCTGCTCTGGATCCGGCGGAGGCCTGTGATCGGTTGGTGGCGGCGCCTCGCTCTGCGGGTGCGCAGCCGGGGTCCTGTGGCTGCCGCGCCGCCGCGCGAAGGCGACGAGCCCGCATCTGCCGGCCCTTTCGGGACGTCTGGGGATCAGGGCGCCCGCGACGGCAGGGTCGGGAAGCGCAGGGCCGCCGGGCATGGCAGCGAGCCCCTCGACACCCTGCGCGCCGCCTGCGCCGAGGATGATGCACGGGCCGCGGCCTCCGGGTTGCTGGCGCTCGCGCGGCATCTGTACGGCGCCGCGGCGCCCGCCAACCTGGGCGGCGTTGCCGCGCGCTTCGCGCAGGCGCCGACGCCGGCTGGGCAACGGGCCGCCGCGGCGGTGCGTGGCCTGGAAGCGAGCCTATACGGACCCCATCGGACCGGCTGGGACGGCACCGAGCTGGCGGCGGCGCTTGCAGCCGCGCTGGCGGATCTAGGCGGCGATGGCCCGATGCGCACTGCCGCCGGGTCGCCGCTCGCGCCGCTGTATCCGCGCCGCTGCTGATGCCAGGGCAGGCCGCGCCCCGCCTGGGCATCAACAGCCATCGGGCGTCGGAAGCGCGTCGCAGCCGCGGGTCACCCTGCCGACCGGGCTCCGATGTGTCCCATCACCGGGCCGATCGCCCGACTGATCGCCCGACTGATCGCTGGGCCGGGCAGGTGTCAGGGCGCCGGCGCGCGGCCGCAGCCGGGTCTCCACCCGAGTGGTGAGCCGCTCGCTGCCGCGCCAGATCTCCAGCAGGATCGCGCCTTCGGCACCGGTGTCGATGACGGCCTCGCGCAAGGCGGGCGAGGAGGCGACGGGTTCTGCACCGGCCTTGACGATCACGTCGCCAACGCGCAATCCGGCCGCTCCGGCAGGGCTGCCCTCCAGCACCCGGGTGACGAAGACGCCACCTGGGGCACGCACGCCGAAGCGCTGGGCCAGGGTCGCATCCAGGGTACGGGCGCCGATGCCGATCCAGCCGCGCTCCACGGTGCCTTTGGCGGCGATCTGCGCGACGACGCGCATGACCCGGTCCGCGGGCACCGCGAAGGCTACACCCTCCGAGACGCCGCTGTCGGACATGATTGCGGTGTTGATGCCCACCAGCCGGCCGCTGCTGTCGATGAGCGCGCCACCGGAGTTGCCTGGGTTGATGGCGGCGTCGGTCTGGATGAAGTCCTCGATCTCGGTGAGGCCGAGATGGCTGCGGCCGGTGGCGCTGACGATGCCGAGGCTCGCCGTCTGGTCGAGGCCGAAGGGGTTCCCGATGGCCAGCACCACGTCGCCGGGCCGCAGGCGTCCCGGATCCCCCAGCGCGATGGCGGTGCCGGCGGGCTCCGGGAGCCGCAGCACGGCGAGGTCGGTAGCCGTGTCGATGCCGAGTAGCTCGGCGGCGACGATGCCCTGCTCCGGTACCTGGACACCGATGGCGTCGGCACCGGCCACCAGGTGGCCGCTGGTGACCAGGAGGCCATCGTCTGACACCACGACGGCGGAGCCACGGCTCAGGCCTGCGGGCGGCTCGGAGGTCGCGGGTGGGGTCGTACGGGGCTCCACTGTACTCGGCAGCCGACCCTTGCGGGCACCAAACAGGCGCAGTACCGACGGTGCCGCACGTGCCACGGCGTCCGCATAGGAGGCGCCGGCCTGCTGGGCGCTTGCGGGTGCTCGTAACTGTGCCGGCGCGGTAGTGCCCGGCCAGCCCCGGACCGCAATGGACAGGCCTATCGCCAGGGCGCCGAGGCCGAAGCCGAGCGCAGCGGCGACGAGGATTTTGAGCCGATCGGTCATGGCCGCTAAGCTAGCATGGCGTGGTGACGTCCGCTTGGCCGTCTGCGCTGCCGGGAGGGGACCGCGCTGTTGATCTCGGGGCGATCGCACTGGACGCGCATCGGGCGCCTAATGGGCGCTCAGGGCTCAGGAAGCGCAATTCGAGCGGGCTCCGCGCCGGCCGGAACCTCTCTGACAATGCCGTCGCAATGACCGGGTTAGCACCGAATTGACAGCCGATGATCGACAGCATCCAAATCGCCCGCTACTGCGATGGTCTGCTGGCAGTGGACGCGGTGAGCGACTACTGCCCCAACGGCCTGCAGGCGGCCGGCAGCCGTCCGGTGCAGCGACTGATGAGCGGTGTCACGGCAAGTCTGGCGTGCATCGAGGCTGCGGCGGCGCAGGGCGCCGACGCCTTGCTGGTGCACCACGGCTGGTTCTGGAAGGGTGAAGATCCGCGCCTGGTGGGCATCCACGGGCGGCGCGTCGCGGCCCTACTGGCCGCCGGGATGTCGCTGCTCGCCTACCACCTGCCGCTGGACATCCACTCGGAGTACGGCAACAACCGGCAGTTGGCGCAAGTGCTCGGCATCAAGTCCGACGGCCCCGCCACCGAGGATCAGCTCATCTGGGTCGGCGAGGTGCCGGGCGGTCCGCCGGCGGCGCGCTTTGCCGACTTCGTGGGCGAGCGGCTCGCGCGCTCGCCACTGCATGTCCCCGTCATCGGGCGTCCGGTTCGGCGCATCGCCTGGTGCACCGGAGGCGCACAGCGCTTCATCGAGCGCGCCGCCGCGCTGGGCGTGGACCTGTACCTGAGCGGCGAGATCTCGGAGCAGACGGTGCATCAGGCCCGGGAGCTGGGGCTCGACTATCTGGCTGCCGGGCATCACGCGACGGAGCGTTATGGCGTGCAGGCGCTAGGGGCTCACCTGGCGCAGCGCTTCGGGCTGACGCATCGCTTCATCGACATCGACAATCCGGCATGATCCTGAGGGCCATGTGGTGACGTCGGCCTGCCGGTGCATGGATTTGCGCCGCTGACCAGTTGTTCTTGAGCTTTGTCGTCGTCAGGGATGAGATTTTCTCGTCCAATGAGGGTCTCTTCTGCCGGGCGCCTGGAGAGGCGCCAAAGAACGGCAGGAGCGGAGCTGTCACAGGGTTTGCCTTGACCCGGCGGTGACGGATCGATGACAATGGTCGATTCGTCGAGAAGGGCTGTCCGACATCCCCGAGCCTCTTTTGACCGCCCGATGTGGGTATGACTCCGGCGCAGCGGTGCGGCGGGGCGTGCTGCTGCGGGCTTAGCGGAGTCGAACCGAACAATGAACGCACCAGTTTTGGATACGGTTGATTCGCATTCCGCGGATCAACCGGCAGACCCGAAGCGCAGGCGTATGCTCATCGCCGCGACGAGCGCCCTCGGCGCCGTCGGCGTCGGCTTCACGGCTGTACCATTCATCGCCTCGATGAACCCGAGCGCCAAGGCCCGTGCCGCCGGCGCGCCGGTGCAGGCGGACCTGAGCAAGCTGGAACCGGGCGCGCTCTTGCGCGTGAAGTACCGCGGGCAGCCAATCTGGGTGGTGTACCGCACGGATGAGATGCTGGCGGCGCTGCCGACGATTGATCCCGAGTTGGTCGATCCCGATTCCACGATGCCGCAGCAGCCGGAATATTGCACCAACCCGACGCGCTCGATCACGCCGAAGTACTTCGTCGCCACCGGCATCTGTACCCACCTAGGTTGCTCGCCCACCTACCGACCCGAGTTTGCACCGGACGACTTGGGGCGGAACTGGAAGGGCGGCTGGTTCTGCCCTTGCCACGGCTCGAAGTTCGACCTAGCCGGGCGAGTATTCAAGGGCGTTCCGGCACCTACCAATCTGGTGATACCTAAGCACACCTACATCAATGACACTACCGTCCTCATCGGTGAGGATAAAGGAGCTGCCTGATGGGCTCAGATAGTACGGCATCCGCTGCGCAGCCGGCCCCGGGGGGATTCCTGGGCTGGCTCGACAAGCGCTTCCCGGTCATGGCGGTCTGGAACGACCACCTGGCTCAATATTACGCGCCGAAGAACATGGGCTTCTGGTCCTTCTTCGGCTCGCTCGCCCTCGTCGTGCTGGTGCTACAGATCGTCACCGGTCTCTGGCTCGCCATGTCCTACAAGCCCTCGGCCACCGAGGCATTCGCGTCGGTGGAATACATCATGCGCGATGTGGACTGGGGCTGGCTCATCCGCTACATGCACTCCACCGGGTCTTCGTTCTTTTTCATCCTGGTCTATCTGCACATGTTTCGCGGACTCATGTGGGGCTCCTACAAGAACCCGCGTGAGCTCCTGTGGATCATTGGCGTCGTGATCTACCTCGCCATGATGGCAACCGCCTTCTTCGGCTACCTGTTGCCCTGGGGCCAGATGTCTTACTGGGGGGCTCAGGTGATTGTGAACCTGTTTGCGGCGGTGCCGGCTGTCGGGGAAGACCTATCGACCTGGGTGCGCGGCGACTATGTCATCTCCGACGCGACCCTGAATCGCTTCTATGCCTTCCATTTTCTGCTTCCATTCATTCTGGCGGCCTTGGTGTTCCTGCACATCGTCGCGCTGCACACCGTAGGCTCTACCAACCCGGATGGCATCGAGATCAAGAAGGGCCCCAAGGGCAACAAGTGGAGCGACACGGCCCCGGCCGACGGTATTCCCTTCCATCCCTACTATACGGTTAAAGACATCATGGGCCTGGTGGTCTTTGCGGCCATTTTCTCGCTCGTGCTGTTCTACGCGCCGGACCTCGGTGGCTTGTTCCTGGAACCGCCGAACTTTCAGCCGGCCGATCCACTGAAGACACCCGAGCACATCGCCCCAGTCTGGTACTTCACCCCCTACTATGCCATGTTGCGCGCGGTGCCACCCATCGGTGGGTCCCAATTCCCTGGCGTCGTAGTGATGTTCGGCGCCATCGCGATCCTACTCTTCCTACCCTGGCTGGATCGCAGCCCGGTGCGCTCAATGCGCTACAAGGGTATGCTGTCGCGGCTCTTTTTGGCTTCCTTCGTCGTGTCCTTTATCGTGCTTGCCTATCTCGGGCTGCAGCCGGCGTCGGATCTGTTTACCCTGCTGTCGCAGATCTTCACCATCCTGTACTTCGCGTTTTTCCTGCTGATGCCGATCTACACCAAGCTCGAGAAGACCAAGCCCGTTCCGGCGAGGGTGACCGAATGAACAGGCGACTGATCGCGGGCGCCCTGTTGCTCGCGCCTCTTACCGCCGGCGCGGCCGGCGGGCACGGACCGGCGCTGGAGGGGTCCGGTATCGACCTCAAGGACAAGGCTTCCTTGCAGCGTGGTGCCAAATACTTCACCCACTACTGCATGGGCTGCCACTCGCTCCAGTACATGCGCTACAACCGCATGGCCGAGGACCTGGGCATACCGGACGACGCGCTGCGCGAGAACCTGATTTTCGGCGATGCCAAGCCGGGCGACCTCATGACCAACGCGCTCAAGCCCGAGGATGGAGAGAAGTGGTTCGGCACCGAGATCCCCGACCTGACCCTGGTGACCCGATGGCGCAGCCCAGACTGGGTCTACACCTATCTCAAGTCCTACTATCTGGACGATTCGCGCCCCTATGGTGTCAACAATCTGGTGTTCCCGGATGTCGGCATGCCACATGCGCTGGTGAACCTGCAGGGCGTCCAAGGGCCGGTCTACGCGGACCACGGGGAGCACGCCGAGGGCGACGGGGCACACATGGTCGGCCTCGAGCTGGTGGAGCCGGGCGAGCTGACGCCGGAGGAATACGACACCCTGGTGCGGGACATCACCAACTTCCTCACCTACGTCGGTGAGCCCATGAAGCTGGAGCGCCGCAGCCTGGGGCTCTATGTGCTGCTGTTCTTGGGCCTCATGTTCCTGGCTTCCTATTACCTGAAGAAGGAATTCTGGAAGGACGTCCACTGAGCGGCAAGGGGCGGGCTCCAGATACCTCGGGGCCGCTTGGGCGCTGGTGCCCGAGCCCGCGTCGCCACGGCATTCGAGCTGGCGCGCGGGGGCGCCCTTGGGTCAGGGAATGGCGTGCGCGAAATCGGTGTATGCGGTGTATGCTAAGGGACTTGGGCGAGCGCCGAGACCTGCCGCGTCCGGGCGGCACCGCGGTGTAAGGCTCGCCCCAGCGCATGCCCCGGGGCCGCCGGTACCCACGCGGGCTTGGCCGATGCAATGCCGGTGGCTGCAGAGAGTCGAGGTGCAATGACGCTCTTCTCGGATCCGAAATGTCCGTACTGCCACCGCGTGCGCATGGTGCTCGCGGAAAAGAGAATCAATATCCATGTCGACGACGTGGATGCGGAAGACCTACCCGCCGAGGTGCTGGACGCGAACCCGTACGCTGCCGTGCCCACCCTGGTGGACCGGGACCTGGTACTGTACGAGTCCCAGATCATCATGGAGTACCTCGACGAGCGTTTCCCGCACCCTCCGCTGTTGCCAGTGGACCCGGTGGCGCGTGCAAACGCACGGCTGTTCATGTACCGTGTCGATCGCGATTGGTACCCGCTGTTGTACCAAATCGTGCGTGGCGACGCGGACACCGCGGCCAAGGCGCGCGACGGGCTAAGGGCGGGCCTCGCGGAGTCGGCGCCCATCTTCCGCGCCAAGCCCTTTTTCATGAGCGACGAGTTCTCGCTCGTGGACTGCGTCGTGGCCCCCTTGCTCTGGCGCCTGCCCATGCTCGGGGTGGACCTGCCGTCCAGCGCCGTCGCGGTAACCGAATACAGCACCCGCATCTTCGAGTGGCCGTCCTTCCGGCGCAGCCTGTCGGAGGCGGAGCGGGAGATGGTCTCCAACCTCGCCTGACCTGTCGGCCCCTGACCTGATCGACCTAACCGTCAGATCGACGCCGGGCCGACGCGACCGCCGAGAGGCCCTTGCCGAGCCTGCGGAAAGCGCCATGACCTCCAATCGACCCTACCTGATTCGCGCCATCTACGACTGGATCATCGACAACGGCATGACGCCGCACCTGATGGTGGACGCGGATCACCCGTCCGCTGTGGTGCCCATGGAGTTCGCCGAAGACGGGCGTATCGTGCTGAACGTCGCGCCGCAGGCGGTGCACGGCATCCACATCGGCAATGACAGGATCCGCTTCTCCGCCCGCTTCGGCGGCAAGCCCTTCGCGATCGAGCTGGCGCCCCAAGCTGTGCTCGGGCTATTCGCCCGCGAGAACGGGCAGGGTATGCTGTTTCCGGACGAAGAGCCCAGGGCGCAAGACGGGCGGGAAGATGCGCCGATGGACTTGGCGAAATCCGCCGCCGACACCGCCGAGCAGGGGGACGAAAAGCCACCGCGGCCCAGGCTGCGGGTCGTCAAATAACGCAATCTCTGTCCATTTTCATGCTTGATCCTCGAGGAACGGCCGCGGACTCAATATCGACGGCCGCGTCGCTTGGGGCCCTCGGGATCGAAATCGGGATCGGAATCGTTGTCGGAATTCAGACCAGATCACGCTCGCTTCTGCCGCGTCAGGGCACGAAGCGCCCGGCGTCGTCATCTGTCGATCCTTCGCCAGCATAGGGTCCACCGCCGGTGTCCAGATCCAGCCGCTCCAGCCTTAGCCCCAGCAGCACGACGCGGCCATTGTGGCGCTCGACACCGGCCGTGCTGTACTCGAAGGCATAGCTGCGCCTTAACCTCAGCCCCTGTGCCGTCCAGCGCAGCGACAGCGCGCGCAGTGCCACGGCCTGATCCAGCAACTGCACCCCGGCCTGCTCGCAGGCCCGGCGGGCGTGCGCCAGCGCCAGCTCCCGCGCGCGTAGCGTATTGAGCCATAGCCAGCCGGCGAGCAGCACCACCAGCAGGGCGCTCAGGCTGTCCGTGGTGAGGCTCATGCGGGCGTGCGGGTGCGACCTGCCCGGGCCTAGGCCCGGTCGCCGGACTCGCCGGCGCGCTCCGCTCGTGGCGCGCCGAGTGGCAGGCTTTCCTCCCGGCCGGCCGCCACGAGGGCGCGGGCCTCCTCGGCTGGCCCCAGCATCACGGCGATGGGGTAGGTCTGCGCATTGGCACCGAAGACGATCTTCAGCGACATCGTGAGCGGCACCGACAGGAACATCCCTGCCGGCCCCAGCACCCAGCCCCAGAATACCAGGGATAGGAACACCACCAGCGTGGACAAGCCCAGCCCCTGGCCCATGATGCGCGGCTCGAGGAAGTTGCCGACGCCGATGTTGACAACCATGAAGCCGAGCATGGCCAGCACAGCGTCGTCCAGCCCGAGCTGCACCAGCGCCAGCATGACGGCGGGGACCGCCGCGATGATCGAGCCGATGGTGGGGACGAAGTTCAGCAGGAAGGCCAGCATCCCCCACAAGGCGGCGAAGTCCACGCCCAGGTACTTGAGCCAGGCCCAAAGCACCACGCCGGTGAAGAGGCTGGTGCAGGTCTTGATGAACATGTAGCGGTTGATGGTATGCATCACCTCGTTCAGCTGACTCAAGGACGCATCCGGCTGGCGCACGGCCGCGCGCAGCTTGCTCGGCAGGCTGCTGGCCTCGAACAAGATGAAGATCACCGTCACCAGGATCAGGAAGGCGTTGGTGAGCACGCCCCCCAGGCCCTTGATCAGCTCTCCGGTGATGCCCAGGATCCGCGCCGGGTCTACCAAGGAGTTGAAGGCTTGCCGCGACACGTGCAGACCCATGGTGTCCAGCCAGAGGACGAGCTCGCCGGATAGGGCCTTCAAGCGCATCTGGTAGTCCGGCAGTTTCGCGGTGAAGGCGTTGAGCGAGCCGGTGAACAGGGCGACGATGCCGCCGCCGGCCCCCATGAGAATCGCCACCACCAGCAGCATCGCCGCCCAGGTTGGCAGCCCGCGGTTGCGTAGGAACTGCACGAGCGGCGCCATCACGACGGCGATGAACACCGCCAGCAGAAAGGGCGTGACCAGGTTCGAGGCCGCCTTCAGCCCCCACACCACTACCACGAAGGCACCGGCCACCAGCAGGAAGCGCGCCGCCGGCGTGAAGCCGATCTGGTGCAGCTCGTGCATCGGTCGCGTCTCAGAACTGGGGCAGCCCGCTGTGCAGCAGCCAGACCTTGTGTTGCTCGTCCCAACGCCACTCCTGGCGGTCGAGCACCTGCTTCACCCGCTGCTCGTCTTCCAGCACGAAGTCGATGCGCACCAACCGTACCGCCGTGCTTTCCGGTGTAATGCTGGCCGCACGGACCACCTCGATGCCGGTCACCCGTACGTTCGCGAGCGGGCTCAGGTCCAACTCCTTCTGCGCGTCCGGGTGCAGAAACTCCACCGCGGCGTCCCAGTAGCCCCAGCGCAGCGTCTCCCGGTAGGCGTCGGCGGTGCTGAGCAAGGCGCTCGCCTGCTTGTCCTTCTGCATGCGGGCACAGCCGGGCAGTTCTGCCAAGGTGACGGACAGCGCGGCGATGAGCAACAAGAGTGCGGAGCGGGGCGGGCGTGGCATGGTGGGCGGGGCGGAACTGCGTTTGCGGACGGGGTTCTGCGGCGCACCGGCGGCGAGCGCGCCGGCGACCTCCGCCGACCATGATAAACCCGGCGTCACGACCGGCCAAAGCCGTTCTGGACGCGGCCTGTCGGCAGGGACTGCTGCGCTATCATGCAGTGTCCGCCTGCAACCAACTCGTGAGAGCCGTGCCCGATACCAAGGACGCCCCCCAACAGACCGCCACATCTCCGGAGCCGGCGCAGACCGTCGCGGTGGGCGACGCCGAGGCCTACCTGCTCGGTACCGCCCATGTCTCCCGCGCCAGCGTAACCCAGGTGCGGGCGCTGCTCGCCCCAGGCGACGATGGGACCGCGTCCTTCGACGCCGTCGCGGTCGAGCTGTGCGCGAGCCGCTTCGAGTCCTTGTCGGATCCCGACCGGCTGAACCGCATGGATCTGTTTGCCGTGATACGCCAGCAGCGCGTCTACGTGGTGGCGGCAAGCCTGGCCCTCGCCGCCTACCAGCAGCGGCTCGCGGACCAGTTCGGCATCGAGCCCGGCGCCGAGCAGCGCGCGGCCGTTCAGCTCGCCCATGCGCGCGGGCTGCCGGTGCTCTTGGTGGACCGCGACATCGGCGTGACGCTGCGCCGCGCCGCCGCCAACCTCGGCTGGTGGAAGCGGCTCAACCTCTTCGCCGGGCTGCTGGCGGGCATGCTGTCCCGCGACGAGGTGAGCGAAGAGGAGATCGAGCGACTGAAGCAGGGCGACGTGCTGGAGACCACCTTCGCCGAGTTTGCCCAGGACCGCCGTGACCTCTTCGACCCCCTCATCACCGAGCGCGACAGATACATGGCCGCGCGGCTGCGCCAAGAGATCGCCAGGGGCGGCCACCGCCGCGTGCTGGCGGTGCTCGGCGCCGGCCACATCGCCGGTGTCGCCGGCGCTCTACGCGACCCCGCCACGCCCGACACCGACCCCGCCGCGACCATCGCTGTCCTGGACCGCGTGCCGCCACCGTCGCGGCTATGGCGGGCGCTGCCCTGGGTCCTGGTGGTCGTCGTCCTCGGGCTCTTTGGCTACGGCTTCACCCGCAGCCCAGAGATGGGCTGGAATCTGGTTGGGGATTGGGTGCTCATCAACGGCGGCCTGTCGGCGCTTGGCGCGGCCATCGCCGCGGCCCATCCACTGACGGTGCTGGTTGCCTTCTGTGCCGCGCCGCTGACCTCGCTCAACCCCAGCATCGGTGCCGGCATGGTGGCTGGCGCCGCCGAGCTGGTGCTGCGCCGGCCCAGCGTCGGCGACTTCGGCAGCCTGCGCGACGACATCACCAGGGTACGCGGCTGGTGGCGGAACCGTGTCTCCCACATCCTGGTCGTGTCCATCCTCGCTAGCCTCGGCTCTGCCGCCGGCACCTATATTGCCGGTTTTCGCATCGTCGGGCGGTTGGTGACTGGCTAGGGCCTGGTGCAGCAGTGCGAATGTCCCGAGACCGTCTCAGGTCGTTGTCGTTGTCGTGCTCGTGGTCGTTGTCGTTGTCGTTGTCGTGATCGCGGTCTCGACCGTGCGCATATTCGATCACGATTACGATTACGATTACGATAGCGATCGCGACAACGAGGGGATCCCTGTCTCGGCACTTCCGCAGCAAAGCACTAGGGCCTAGCTCAGGCAATGGCCTGGGCCTCCGCGCTCGCCGGCGCCGCGGCTTCCCGGATGAGACCCAGCACCTGCTCTAGGTGCCGGAACCCATGGTCGCCACCCGGAAATGCCAGTACCCGCGCACAGCCGCGGTACAGCGCCGCAGCGGCGCGGGTGTCGATGACCTCGTTGCCGAGGTCCAACAGCAGCGTCGTCGGCGCGTGCAGGTCCGTGCAGGGCCGTCCCGGGGTGTAGGCGCGGGTCTGCTCGATGAGGTCGTGGGTCAACAGGTAAGGCTCACCGGCGACGCATTGCCGCTCGGCTGTCTGCTCGCGCCTTGGCGCCGACATGGGGTGCAGGCGCCGGTGGCCGCTATACTGCGCGCGGGTCGCGCGCCGAGATATGCCCATGTCCGCCAAGCATCAAAGTCCCACAGACCGTGTCGAAGCCCTGTACCTTGAGCTGGTTGCCCACTATGGTAGCGGCGACGACCGCGAGCTACGCGCCGCCGCCAAGCTGCTGCTCGTCGCATTGGCCAAGTTCCGCGCCCACGGAGGTCGCCGCTGGGAGCTGCTATTGGACCAGTACGTCGATATCATCAAGCACGACCCTGAGCGCTTCGAGCGCATGCTGGAGTCCAACAGCGGCACTGCCTCCGACGAGCTGGAGGCCTAGCACGGCTGCATGGTAGCGCGACAAGCGTGCCGCATCCGGATCGAAATCGGGATCCCGATCCCGATGGCTCCGGAGCCGCCGGTGGCAGGGTATTCGCAATTGGCTTAAGGCGATTTCTGTCAACAAACAGACCGCCTGGCTTGTCTTTTCGCCCGCCTGCTGCGTCGCGGCAGCGGGCACAGAGCTCGACGATGCGCCCGCTGCCGCGCCTTGAAGGCGCGCGAAAATCCTACGCCATTCGGTCTGTTTGCTTCCGGCAATCGCCTAAGGTCTCCCGGTTAGCCCGACCGGGGTCCAGGGACCCCGAGCGACCATGGGGTCGCCCGAATCTTGGGCGTATACTGCACACGCCCGCTGAGCGGGTTCGGGAGAGCCGCCATCGCCCCGATCTCGCCAAGCTTCCATCGACAACCAGCGGCCCATCCGGCCGCGAGGAGCTCCCATGGACATCGCCCAGGCGAACGAGGAGTTCGGCATCGCCGGTGTGCTCAGCATCGGCGACGGTCGCGGCGGCTTTCCGCTGATCTGCGTCGAAAACGACCACGCGCGTGCCGAGATCTGCGGCTACGCGGGGCAGGTGCTGTCCTACCGGCCGGAGCAGGAGGACCAGGATCTGCTGTTCTTGAGTGAGCACGCCTACTTCCAGCCCGGCAAGGCCATCAAGGGCGGTATTCCGGTCTGCTGGCCCTGGTTCGGCCCAGATCCGGAGGGACGCGGCCGGCCGGACCACGGCTTCGTGCGCACCAGGTACTGGAGGCTCCTGAGCACCGAGTCACGCGTGGACGGCAGCACCCGCGTGCGGCTCGGCTGCCGTGACGACGAGACCAGTCGGGTGCTTTGGCCCCATGCCTTCGCATTGGAGCTGGCGGTAACTGTGGGCCCGTCGCTGGAGGTCGCGCTCACCACCCGCAATAGGGGCGAGGCGCCCATCACTCTTACCCAGGCGTTGCATAGCTATTTTCGGGTGGGTGACGTGCGCCGCGCACAGCTGTTGGGACTTGCCGGCTACGAGTATATCGACAAGCTGGGCCTGATCACGAACCTGGACGAGCCGGCCGCCAGGACCGCGGACGGCGAGCCCGGGGACCTGCGCAACAGGCAATCGGGCCCCATCAACTTCGACGCTCCGGTGAATCGCATTTATCTCGAGACCACCGAGCGCCTGGTCATCGACGACCTGTCGCTGGGCCGACAGGTTCGGATCGACCGTGCGGGCAGCCGCTCCGTCGTGGTCTGGAACCCCTGGGTGGAGCAGTCCCGTCACATGGGCGACTTCGGCGACCAGGAGTACCTCGGCATGGTCTGTGTCGAGACCACGAACGCCGCCGACGACGCAGTCACCATAGCCCCAGGCGAGAGCCACCGCATGGCCAGCAGCTACGGCGTCCTGCATGACTGAGGGCGCGGCCGGCGGGCAACCAGGAGACCAAAGGGCAGACCAACCGGGAGACAAGGGGGGGGACCCGCCAGCAGAGCGGCCGGCGGATCGCAACTGGTCGCAATGGTGCGCCTGGGCCGCCGCGCGGGGGGTATCTGTACCCAATGACGCGGGATTCCAAGCCGCCCGCGCGCGGGTCTGGGAGGCGAGTGAGCTCGTGGCCCTCACTGCCGCCCGTAGCCCCGAGACCCTTGCCGCGCTGCTGGCGCAGGGTGCGTTGCACCGCGCCCCGGCGGAGGGCGAGCTGGACCGCCTGCTGGGGGACGCGCTCGGCCATCTCTCCCCGGATGTCGCCGACGAGCCCGGCTTGGCCCGTGCCCTGCGCCGCTTCCGCCGCACCCAGATGCTGCGCATCGTCTGGCGGGATCTCGCCGGCTGGGCACCCCTAGACGAGACCCTGGAGAGCCTGAGCGCATTGGCGGATGCGTCGGTGCAGCGCGCGCTGGCGCTGCTCACCGCCTGGACCGAGACGGAGCTGGGCGTGCCGGAGGACGCTGCCGGTCGTCGCCAGCCCCTGTTGGTCCTGGGCATGGGCAAGCTCGGCGCGCGCGAGTTGAACCTGTCCTCGGACATCGACCTGATCTTCGCTTTTCCGCGCACGGGCGAGACTCGGGGCGGCTCGCGCATCCTGACCAACGAGCAGTTCTTCGCTCGGCTCGGCCAGCGCCTGGTCCAGGCCCTCGATCGAGTCACCGTGGACGGCTTCGTCTTTCGCGTCGACACGCGCTTACGGCCCTTCGGCAGTGCCGGCCCGCTGGCCATGAGCTTCGATGCCCTGGAGGACTACTACCAGGCCCAGGCGCGGGAGTGGGAGCGCTACGCCATGACCAAGGCGCGGGTGGTGGCCGGGCCGCCGGGGCCAGCGGGGGAGCTGATGGCGCAGTTGCGCCCCTTTGTCTACCGGCGTTATCTGGACTTCGGCGCCATCGAGTCGCTGCGCTCGCTCAAGGTGATGATCGCCCGGGAGCTGAAGCGCAAGGGCATGGAGCACGACATCAAGCTCGGCCCCGGCGGCATCCGCGAGATCGAGTTCATCGGCCAGTCCTTCCAGCTCATCCGCGGCGGGCGCGAGCCGGAGCTGCGCATCCGCGCCATCCAGCCCGTGCTGAAGCTGCTCGGCGACAAGGGCCTGCTCCGTCCCGGCGATGTCGCGGCACTGACCGCGGCGTATCGCTTCCTCAGGCTCACCGAGAACCGCCTCCAGGCCTGGCAGGACCGCCAGACCCATGTGCTGCCCGACCAGCCGGACGCCAAGCTCAGGCTCGCCCGCAGCATGGGCTTCGACGACTGGGCAGGCTTCCAAGCGGCGCTGGATACGCACCGCGAGCGGGTGCAGCGCTGTTTCGAGGCCGTTTTCGCCGAGCCCGGCACTGGCGAGCACGCTTTGGCGATGCTGTGGACGGGGCGTCCCGAGCCCGCAGAGGCCGAGGCGCTGCTAGCCGCGCAGGGGCTCGCTGCGCCCGCCGAGGCCCTCGCCGCCATTGCACGCTTCCGCGATGCGGCCGAGCGCCGTGGGCTCAGCACCCGCGCCGCCGAGCACCTGGACCTCGTGGTGCTGGTGCTGCTCGGTGCCGTCACCGACAGCGACGACCCGGACCTGGCCCTGCCTCGGGTATTGACCGTGCTGGAGTCCGTGCTGGGGCGCACCGCCTACCTGGCGCTCCTCTCCGAGCACCCGGACGCCTTACGCCAGCTGGTGCGGCTCAGCGCCAGGAGCCCTTGGTTCGCCGAGTGCACCGCCCGCCAGCCGCTGCTGCTCGACGAGCTGCTGGACCCGAGGCGGCTGTTCGAGCCGCTGCGACGGGGGGACCTGGAGCAGGAGCTGGACCTGCTGCTCGGTGGCGTCGGCGACGACCTCGAGCAGCGCATGGAACGGCTGCGCCAGTTTGTGCAGGGCAACAAGCTGCGCACCGCGGCGGCCGACATCACCGGCGTGATTCCGCTCATGGTGGTGAGCGACTACCTGACCGAAATCGCCGAAGTGGCCACGGCGCGCAGCCTCGCCATCGCCTTCTGCGACTTGCGCCGGCGCCACGGTTGCCCGCCGGGCGCGACGCCGCAGCAGCCTGGCTTCCTGGTGCTGGGCTACGGCAAGCTGGGCGGCATCGAGCTGGGCTACAACTCGGACCTCGACCTGGTATTCCTGTACGACGAGGCGCTGGCCCATGTCGGCACGGTGCCCGAGGAGGACGATCAGCGGTCCATCAGCGGCGCCCAGTTCTATGTGCGCCTGGCGCAGCGACTGATCCACATCATGACGACGCCGACCTATTCCGGCGTGCTCTACGAGATCGACGCGCGGCTGCGCCCTGACGGCGACAAGGGCATGATCGCCCGGACCTTGGGCTCGTTCGAGAGCTATCAGCGCGAGGAAGCCTGGACCTGGGAGCACCAGGCCCTGGTCCGCGCGCGACCGGTGGCGGGCGATGCCGGGCTCGCCGAGCGCTTCCAGGCGGTCCGCGCCGCCATCCTGCGTCTGCCGCGGGTGCCCGACAGGCTGCGCGCAGAGGTGCGCGACATGCGCACGAAGATGCGCGACAACCTGGATAAGAGCAGCAGGGGCGACGCGACCCATGCCGCCCGCTTTGACCTCAAGCAGGGCCGAGGCGGTATTGCCGACATCGAGTTCATGGTTCAATACTCGGTGCTGCGCTGGGCCGCCGAGCACCCGGAGCTGGCCACCTGGAGCGACAATGTGCGGCTGCTCGATACCCTGGACCGCCTCGCGCTGCTGCCGGGCCATGCCGCCGGTGAGCTCACCCAGGCTTACAAGGCCCTGCGCGCGGCCTATCACCGCAACGCCCTGCAGGATTCACCGGGGTTGGTGCCCGATCAGGAGGTGGCGCGCGAGCGCGAGGCCGTGGCCCGACTCTGGGAGCAGCTGATGGAGGCGGGTAGGGCCTAGCGAGCACCGAGCCCCGAGGTGCAGGGCGGCGCGGTCGCCGGGATTAGGCGCCGAGGCAGCGTCGCTTCCTAGGCATCACTCGTCAATACGGCCCTCGGCCTTCGGCCCTCGGCCCTTCCTCCGCAGGAGTAGCAACAATGACCATGGCCGACCGCGATGGCGTGATCTGGCACGACGGCGGCTTCGTGGACTGGCGCGACGCCCGGACCCATGTGCTCACCCACACACTCCACTATGGCATGGGGGTATTCGAAGGCGTCCGCGCCTATGCCACCGGCCAAGGCCCGGCCATCTTCCGCCTCGAGGACCACACCCGGCGGCTGTTCAATTCCGCGCATATCCTCGGCATGCGCCTGCCCTACGACCAGGACACGCTGAACGCCGCGCAGCGCGACGCGGTGCGCGAGAACGGATTGGAGTCCGCCTACATCCGGCCCATGTTCTACTACGGCGCCGAAGGCATGGGTTTGCGGGCGGACAATCTCAACGTGCACTGCATCGTCGCCGCCTGGGACTGGGGCGCCTATCTGGGCGAGGAGAACATCAAGCATGGCATCCGCATCAAGGTGTCGTCGTTTACTCGCCACCATGTCAACGTCACCATGTGCCGGGCCAAGGCCAACGGCAACTACATGAACTCCATGCTGGCGCTGCAGGAGGCGCTGCGCGACGGCTACGACGAGGCCCTGCTGCTGGATGCGGAAGGCTATGTGATGGAAGGCAGCGGCGAGAACGTGTTCATCGTCCGCGACGGCCTCATCTACACCCCGGACCTCACCTCCGCGCTGGACGGCATCACGCGCAAGACGGTCATGGCCCTGGCCCGAGAGATGGGCCTGAGGGTCATCGAAAAGCGCATCACCCGCGATGAGGTGTATATCTCCGACGAGGCCTTCTTCACCGGCACCGCGGCCGAGGTGACGCCCATCCGCGAGGTGGACGGCCGCGCCATCGGCAGCGGTACCCGAGGTCCCATCACCGAGCGGCTGCAGACCAGGTACTTCGATGTGGTGCAGGGTCGCAGCCCAGAGCACAGCCACTGGCTGACGGCGGTCTAGCGCCCGGCACCAGGCATCTGTTGTGGGCCTGGCGTCCTCGCCGCGGCCTCAGCGCCCAACAGGCAATCGCGGCGGAATCGCCGCGCCGACTGGATGTCGAGATGGCCGAGGCGTACCCTCCATGACCCGGCCGCCGCCCGCCACGAGCAATCGCATGACACATCCGCCCAGGAGCTCCATCGATGCTGAAGACGAGACGCGACACGTCCGAGACCGAGGCCGCCCGCCAGGCGCCCCTGCAACCGGAAGAGGTGCGCGTCATCGGCCGCAAAGACCTGCCGCTGTCCTGCCCCATGCCGGATGCGGCGCTCTGGAATATGCACCCGCGCGTCTACCTGCCCATTGAGGACGAGCCGGATCACGCGGCCACCTGCCCTTACTGCGGGGCCAAGTACCGGCTCGAGGGCTGAGGGTTCCCGCGCTGCTGCCGGTACAATGGATCCATTGCCGTCCCGAGCGGCTCGCCGGCGCCGGAGGTTTCGGCGCTGCGAAGACCATGACCGACCTTGATCCCAGGCTCGTGACCGACGCCGGCGGGCGCGCGGTGTCGGTGCTGCTGCCCTTGGCCGAGTACGAGGCGCTGATCGAGCGTCTCCGAGATGTCGAAGACCTCGCCGCGGCGCGCGAGGGCTTGGTCCGCGTCGAGCGCGGCGAAGAAGAGACCCTTCCTGGGGCAACGCTGAGCTCAGGCGGCGGGTATGCCGGGACGGGCCTAGCTGCTAGCGGCCGGCTCCGGCGATCCGGGTGGTGACGCCGATGCGATGGCACGGGCACCGGCGCCTCTGCGCCACAGCAGGTAGAGGGCCGGCAACACGAACAGGCTGAGCAGGGGGGCCGTGATCATGCCGCCCACCATGGGCGCGGCGATGGGTCGCATGACCTCCGAGCCGACCCCGCCCAGTAGCATGATAGGCAGCAGGCCAGCGAAGATGGTCGCCACCGTCATGGCCTTGGGGCGGATGCGCAGCACGGCGCCTTCCTCGATGGCGGCCTTGAGATCCTGCTGCCTGTCGAGCCGACCCGCCTCGCGCCGGTGCTTCAGCGCATTGTCCAGGTACACCAGCATCACGACGCCGAACTCGGCGGCGACGCCGGCGAGCGCGATGAAGCCCACCGCCACCGCCACGGACAGGTCGTAGTCCAAGAGATAGACGAGCCAGAGTCCACCCACGAGTGCGAAGGGGACGGACAGCATCACCAGCAGCGCCTCGGTGGTGTTGCGGAAGATGAGATAGAGCAGCAGGAAGATGATGGCCAGCGTCAGCGGCACCACCTGTACGAGGCGTTTCTGGGCGCGCTCCATGTACTCGTACTGGCCGGACCAGGTGAGGGAGTAGCCGGGCGGCAGGCGCACCTGCTCCCGGACCGCTTGGCGCGCCTCGGCGATCCAACTGCCCAGGTCGCGGTCCCGGATATCCACGAAGGTCCAGCCGTTGAGGCGGGCGTTCTCGCTCTTCAGCATGGGCGCGCCGTCCACGATGACCACCTCTGCCACCTGCGCTAGCGGCACCTGGGCGCCCGTCGGGGTGACGATGGGCAGCTCGCGGAGCTTCTGGATGTCGTCGCGCTGCTCCCGTGGAAAGCGGATGTTGATGGGGTAGCGCTCCAGTCCCTCCACCGTCTGGCTGACATTGATGCCGCCGATGGCGGCGGCCACCAGGGTGTTGATGTCGCTGATATTGAGTCCGACGCGTGCGGCGGCGAGCCGGTCCGGACGGATCTCCACGTAGCGCCCGCCGGCGACCCGCTCCGAGAATGCCGAGTCGGTGCCCTCCACCTGGAGCACGGCGCGCTCGACGGCTTTGCCGATGCGATCGATCACGCCGAGGTCCGGCCCCGCGATCTTCACCCCAACCGGCGTCTTGATGCCGGTGGCAAGCATGTCGATGCGGGTCTTGATCGGCATGACCCAGGCGTTGGTGACGCCCGGCAGGTCCAGGGTGGCATCCAGCTCGTCGATGAGCGCATCTAGGGTCATGCCTTCGCGCCACTGGTCCTCGGGCTTCAGCTGGATCAGGGTCTCGATCATGGTGAGCGGCGCCGGGTCCGTGGCCGTGTCGGCACGGCCGATCTTGCCGAACACGCGCGCCACCTCCGGCAGGCTGGCAATGAGCCTGTCGGTCTGCTGCAGCAACTCCTGTGCCTTGCCGATCGAGAGGCCCGGGAGGGTGGTGGGCATGTACATCAGGTCACCCTCGTAGAGGTCCGGCATGAACTCCGACCCCAGGCCCCGACTGAAGCCCTCCAGCACGGGCACACCGGCGAAGGCATTGCGCCAGAGCGCGCTCAGATCCGCCTGCCAGCCGTCGATGATCTCGATCGGCCCACGCGGCTCGGGCTGCGCTTGCGCAGCCTGACGCTGCTCGCCGGCGTGGCTCGTCGGGCCTGCATCGGCCCCACCGACGCTGGATGTCAGGGCGGAAGCAGCCTGGAAGGGCCACTTCAGCGGTTCCAGCAGCCCGCCGACACCGCCGAGCGGAATGGCCATGCTCCATACCAGCAGGACGGACAGCAGAACCGTGGCTCGCGGCAGCGCGAGCACTAGTCGCAGGAAGGGCCGGTACAGGGCCATCAGGACCCGGTTCAGCGGGTTCTTCGACTCCCCCGGGATGCGCCCTCGCACCAGGTAGCCCATCAGCACCGGCACCAGGGTCACGGCCAGGCCGGCGGCAGCGGCCATGGCATAGGTCTTGGTATAGGCAAGCGGGCTGAAGAGGCGCCCTTCCTGGGCCTGCAGCGTGAACACGGGCAGGAAGCTCAGCGTGATGACGAGCAGGCTGAAGAAGAGCGCCGGGCCGACCTCCAGCGCCGCGTCTGCGATCACGCGCCAGTGCGCCTCGCCGCGGGGCCGGTCGCCGTGCGCCGCCACGTAACGCTCCAGGTGCTTGTGGGCGTTCTCGATCATGACGATGGCCGCGTCGACCATGGCGCCGATGGCGATGGCGATGCCACCCAGGGACATGATGTTCGCGTTGATGCCCTGGTTCTGCATGACGATGAAGGCCACCAGGATGCCCAGTGGCAGGCTCAGCACCACCACCAGCGCCGAGCGCAGATGGAACAGGAAGGCCAGGCACACCAGCGCGACGATGATCAGCTCTTCGACGAGCTTCCGCTTGAGGTTCTCGACGCTGTCGAGGATGAGCTCGGAGCGGTCGTAGGTCTCGACGATCTCGACGCCCTCCGGCAGGCTCGCGCGCAGCTCGTCCAGCCGCGTCTTCACGGCCTCGATGGTGGCCAGGGCGTTCTCGCCCGACCGCATGACGATGATGCCGCCGACGATCTCGCCGGCGCCGTCGAGGTCCGCGATGCCTCGGCGCATCTCCGGGCCGACCTGCACGCGCGCCAGGTCCCGGAGCAGCACCGGTGTGCCGCCGGGCGTGCTGTGCACCGGGATCAGCGCCATGTCCGCGAGCGAGGTCAGATAGCCGCGCGTACGCACCATGTACTCCGCCTCCGCCAGCTCCAGCACCGAGCCGCCCACCTCCCGGTTGGCGTTGCGTACCGCGTCCAGGAGCCGCTGCAAGGGGATCCCGTAGCCACGGAGCTTCTCCGGATCCGCGACGATCTGATACTGGCGCACCATGCCGCCCACCCTGGCCACCTCGGCGACGCCCGGCACGGCCTGCAGCTCGAACCGCAGGAACCAGTCTTGCAAGCTGGTGAGCTGCGCCAGGTCATGGGTGCCCTTGTGGTCCACGAGCGCATAGCTGTAGACCCAGCCGACGCCGGTCGCGTCCGGGCCGAGCCCGGGCTGCACGCCTTCGGGCAGGTCACGGGCGGCCTGGCTCAGGTACTCCAGCACCCGCGAGCGCGCCCAGTACAGGTCGGTGCCCTCTGCGAAGATCACGTAGACGTAGGAGTCGCCGAAGAAGCTGTAGCCGCGCACCGCCTTGGCGCCCGGCACCGACAGCATGGTCGTGGTGATGGGGTAGGTGACCTGTTCCTCCACGACCCGGGGCGACTGCCCTGGGAAGGGGGTCTTGATGATCACCTGCACGTCCGACAGGTCCGGGATGGCATCCAGCGGGGTTTGCTTGAGCGCCCAGAGCCCCCAGCCGCCGAGCAGCACGGCCGCGACCAGCACCAGAAAGCGATTCTGGATGGACCAGAGGATCACCTTGCGCATGATGCGATGCCCCCCTTCGATGGATACCGCGACTCCGTCTCCGCGTGCGCGCCGCCGGCAGCCCGAGGAGGGGGCGAGGTGTGCGCGCCCGGCAGGATTCGCAGACGAGCCCCCGGGAGGCGCCGATGGCCTTTCGTATGCATCTCCACCTGCAGCTGCGCAACAAGCGAAGGGCAGCCAAATCGACATCGATATCGAAATCGGGATCGCCGTCGATATCCACCCCGACCCCGATCCAGATGGGTCCACAGCGGTCGGCCGCAGCAACCGGCCGCAAGCCGGCTAATGCCCATGCCGATGCCCCCCGGCCATCTCCCGGCCCGATGCCGCCGGCGGCTCCCCATCTGGCTCTGCCATCCGCATGAAGCTCGCCTGCAAGTTGGACTCCGAGTCGATCAGGAACTGCCCCGAGACCACGACCTCGTCGCCCGGCTCGAGCCCTTCGAGGATCTCCATCTCGCCATCGCGCGCCATCCCGGTCACCACGTCCACCGGTCGGAAGCGCCCGGCGCCGAGCGCCTTGACGACGCTGCTGCGCTCGCCGGTGACGATGACCGCCTCGGCCGGGACCTTGAGCAGGTCGCGCTTGGGGCCGCCGAAGATGCTCACGTCGGCGAACATATTGGGCTTGAGCGCGCCATCCGGGTTGTCGAACACCAACCGCACCTTGAGCGTGCGCGTCACCGGGTCCAGCTCCGGGTACAGATAGTCGACGTTGCCCTCCCAGATACGCCCCGGCCGCGCCGGTACCCGAATCTCCGCCTTGAGGCCCTCGCGCAGCCAATCGATCTGGTGCTCGTAGACGTCGACGAGCACCCAGACCCGGCTCAGGTCCGCGATGGTAAACATCTCGCTCGCCTCGGTGACGTACATGCCGTCGCGGGCCATCATCCTGGTGACCACACCGTCGATGGGCGCACGCACCGGGACACGATTGCGCGGCGCGCCCGTGCGCTCGATCTCGCGGATGATGTCGTCCGGCACGTCCAGCAGCCTGAGGATGTTGCGGGCCTTGTCTTGGCTGACGTGTCGTTCGGCACCGGTGCGGCCCTGGGCGAGCAGGAAGTCCACCTGGGCCGAGAGGATGTCCGGCGCATAGAGCTCCGCCAACTGTTGGCCGCGCCGTACGGGCTCGCCCTCGGCGCGCAGCTCCAAGGTCTCGACCCAACCGGCGGCGCGCGGGTGCAGGTGCGCGAGCCGGGTCTCGTCATAGTCGACGCGGCCGACCGTCTCGATGCGCTGCCACAGGGTGCCGCGCGCGGCCTGGGCGGTGCGTACGCCCAGGGTCTGGATCACCGCCGGAATCAGGGTCACGGTCGGGCGCTCGTTGCTGCCCGGGTCGGCCACCGGCCCAGGCCGCTGCTCCACCAGGTCCATGCCGCAGATGGGGCAGTGGCCGGGCGCATCCCGGACGACGCTCGGGTGCATCGGGCAGACGTAGCTAGGGTCCATGTGCTTGGCGGCGTGCTCGAGCGCCGTGTCGTCCATGGCCGACGCGAGGTCCTCGCTGGGACCGGATGCCCGCTCGCAGCCGGCCAATCCGACGATCTGGGCTAGCACCAGCAGGGGCGCCAGCCAGAGCCGCTTGGTTTGGGGTCGAGGGCAGAGTGGCCGGTGCGGGCCCTGGTGGCGGCGCCCTTGGTGCCGAGACATCTTGCTTCTCCGGTGAGGCCGGGACTTGCGGCTCACACGCGCGTCGCGCGCCGCCAACAACCGAGCCTTGGTGGTGCCGGGAGCCGCGGCGGGGGGCGCCGCGGCGGCGATCAGTCGGAGAGGTCTCTGGGCGGCCGGAGCAGGTCCTCCGGGGCAGGCGCGCGGAGCGGAGAAATGGCGTCAGTGGTCGGCTGCTGGCGCGCCGGGGGCGCGAGTGCCGGGGTCGCCGTGCTCAACAAGTGCCAGCCAGTGGCGACGGCGCTTAGGTTGCATTTTTGGCAGGTTGCGGCGGACGGGAGATCTGTCGCTCGTTTTGCGGCGTCACCGTCGGTTGGTGCGCTCGCCGGGGACTTGACGTGTGGACATTGGACCGATGTGGACCAGTGCTCGCCGCCATGCCCGCAGCCGAGCACATTGGCTGCGAAAAGCTGTAGGTTCAGCAGCAGCACGCAGAGCACGGCGGCGAGATGACGTGGAGGCCAGCACATCGACATGGCGGGAGAGTGCCTCCGCCTGCGGTAGGTTACAAGGGCTGGGCAAGGCCGATACGACGGGGGCTCAGCGTCCAGCTGGCGACCCTGCTCAGTCCGCGCCGCGCAGGCGTGCCTCCAGCTCTGCGATGCGCCGCTCGGCCTCCAGGCGCAACGCCTCTTCTGCGGCGGCCCTGGCCTCCGCATCGCGTCGTGCCTGCTCGGCCTCCCGGCGCGCCTGATCTGCTTCGAGCCGTGCCTGCTCAGACTCGTCGTAGGTCGGCAGGTAGACACCGGATGCGGGATCGAGCAAATGGAAGCCATGCCCGTCGAGTCGCAGGGCGAGCCCCAGGACCTCGCTCTGGCCGGTGAGCGCGCCGTCCGCATGGGCGCGAACCGGCATCGGCCAATAGTTGCCATCCACCAGACGGAAGCCGACCAACGGGGGCGTCAGATAGTCGCTCGTGGGGTCGTACTGCCAATACTCGGCGACACCCAGGAAGGCGTAGAGTCCGCGCTTGATGCCCTGATCCTCGCTGACCGTGTTCTTCGTGGTCACCTCCAGCACGAAGTCCGGACCCTTGGGCTCTTCCCACAGCTTGTACGAGCGGCGGTCGTGCTTGGGTGCGCCGAAGACGACGAAAACGTCCGGTGCCACCGATCCCTTGGGATTGCCCTGCTCGTAATAGAGCAGCATGTTGCCGGTGACGTAGACGTCCTCGCGGTCGCGGAACCAGCGCCTTAACGCGCTTACGGTATAGAGCAGGGGCTCGCGCTGGAAGTCACTCTCCGCCACGGGCCGTCCATCGCTGTCCGGGTAGATCAGGTCGTCCCGCGGGTCGAGAGACAGGATCGCCATAAGCATTGCTCCGATGGGTTGGCATGGGCCAACACTAGCCTAGGGGCGCGGGTGTGGCAATTTGCGCGGAGGCTTGGGGGCTCGACTCTCCATAGAAATCGCAATAGAAATCGATTCGGATTTCGATTTCGATCTAGTGCTTTGCTGTGGGAGCTCCGAGACCGGGATCCCCTCGTTGTCGTTGTCGTAATCGCAATCGTAGTCGACTATCCGCACGGTCGAGACCGCGATCACGACTACGACCCCGACCATGACCTGAGACGGTCTCGGGACATTCGCACTGCTGCATTAGTGCTTTGCTGCGGGAGCTCCGAGACCGGGATCCCCTCGTTGTCGTTGTCGTAATCGAATATCCGCACGGTGAGACTGCGATCACGACAACGACCACGATCCCGACCTGAGACGGTCTCGGGACATGCGCACTGCTGCACTAGACCCCCGACGCATACCGTTGCCACAGCAAGTGCGCCGACACCGCCAGCGACGCCAGCACCAGCGCCGGGCGCACCAGCCGGGCGCCGTGGCTCAGCACCAGGTGGGCGCCGATCCAGCCGCCGATGAATTGCCCGCCGGCCATGGCCAGCGCCAGCGACCAGACCACCTGCCCGCCGGCGATGAACAACAGCAGCGCGGCGAGATTGCTGGTGAAGTTCAAGAGCTTGGTATGGGCCGTCGCGCGCCGCAGGTTGTAACCCAAGAGCGCCACGAAGCCGATGGCGAAGAAGGTGCCTGTGCCAGGGCCAAAGAAGCCATCGTAGAAGCCGACACCGGCGCCAACCGTGAGCGCGAAGGCGCCGTCGCCGACGCGCCGCCGCGAGCCCACGTCCGCTACTCGCGGCGAGAACAGAAAGTACAGCGCGAAGGCCATGAGCAGCACCGGCACCAGGCCGGCCAGCAGGTCGCCCGCCAGCACCTGCACCGCCGATGCGCCGACGGCCGAGCCGAGAAAGGTGCAAGCGACGGAGAGCCGTGCACCACGCAGGTCGATGGCCCCGGCGCGCAGGAAGCGCACCGTCGCGGCAAAGGAGCCGAATATCGCCTGGGCCTTGTTGGTGGCCAGCGCCTGCACCGGCGGCAGTCCGGCCCAGAGCAGTGCCGGCACCGAGATGAGTCCGCCGCCGCCGGCCATGGCATCGATGCAGCCGGCGACGAGTGCGACGCCGAACAACAACAGGGCGAGCTCCGGTAGCTCCATGATGACTGGTTCCATGACGACGGCAGAGTCGAGCAATCGGGCAGCGCGGGATCTGGCGGCGCGGCCAACCGACGGCCGCCCGGATTCTGCTGCCCATTATGGCCCGAGCTATCCACTGGTGATCTTCGACTTCGATGGCACCTTGGCCGACAGCTTCCCGTGGCTTGCCGCCGTGCTGAACCAGGTTGCGGCGCGCTGGCGCTTCCGGCCCGTCGCGGCGGGCGAGGAAGAGCACCTGCGCGGCATGCGTGCCCGCGAGATCATGGCAGAGCTGCGGGTGCCCGGCTGGAAGGCGCCGCTGGTGGCGGCGGATCTGCGTCGGCGCATGGGCGCCGAGATCCAGCATATCCAGCGCTTCGACGGCGTCGACCGCGTGCTCGCGCGGCTCCATGGTGTTGGTGTCGCCCTCGGGCTCGCCACCTCCAATAGCGCGGGCAACGTTCGCCGAGTGCTCGGCGCCGGTAACCTCTGCCTGATCCGTTACCTGGAGACCGGGGCAGCCATCCACGGCAAGGCCGCACGCCTCAAGCGGCTCCTGCGGCGTGCGGGCATGTCGGCCTCGCAGGCACTGTACATCGGCGACGAGATCCGCGACATCGAGGCGGCCCGCGCCGCGGGCATCGCCGCCGGCTGTGTCACCTGGGGCTACAACCGCCCGGAGGTCCTCCGTGCCGCGCGTCCGGACCTGGTGCTCGAGCGCGTGGATGAGATCGCCGCGCACCTGGCCGGCTGATAGGCTCGGATGCCACCGCCACTCCAGGAGCGCGGCGATTTCGAGACCAGTCGCGGGTGGCTCCTCATGGGTCTTCGGCGTCGCCCTGGAGGACAGCCAGTGCCCGGTTCGAGAGCTTGCGCAGGGGTCGCAGCTGCCGACGCGGGGCGCCGCGGGCCGGCTGCTATACTGGCCGTGTCCCGGGCATCACACGGGAGCGGACATGACCCTGGCGCAGGAAGACATCCAGTTCATCAAAGACCATCTCGGCGAGTGGCTGGCGGAACAATCCCTTGGCAAGCCGCTGGCCGTCTATGAGGTCGAGCTGCGCGAGCGCATGGTGCGGGTGGAAGAGGAGCTGACGCATCAGCGCGCGCTGATGCGGGAAGGCTTCCAGCGCATGGACGAGCGCTTCGAAGCGGCCGAGCAGCGCCAACAAGAGCTGCGGCAAGACATGCTGGCGCGGTTCGAGCAGGTCGACAAGCGGTTCGAGCAGGTCGACAAGCGGTTCGAGGAGTCGCGCCAGGACATGCTGGCGCGGTTCGAGCAGGTCGACAAGCATCACGTGGAGTTGCGACAGGATGTCCGCGAGCTGCAGCGGCGCATGGATCGGTTCCTTGTTTGGTCGTTCAGCACCACGGTCGCTGTGGGCGGATTGGTGGTCACCCTGGTCAAGTTCTGGAATCCGTAAGCCCCGTGAATGCCTGCGCGCCCAGCGCTGAGGAGTCCTGCGCTGCCCTTGGTCCGTCGCCCCATCAAGCGCGCCAGCGCTCCGGCCTTGGGCTGTAGCGGTCCGGGATCAGGATCGTCGGGCTACGCTGGGATGCATCGCGCTGCGGAAAATCCAGGGTGTAGTGCAGGCCGCGGCTCTCGCGGCGGCGCTGGGCGGACTGGACGATGAGGTCCGCGACTTCCACCAGGTTGCGCAGTTCCAGGAGGCCCGTCTCGACGCGGAAGTGGCTGTAGTTCTCGATGATCTCCTGGCGCAGCAGATCGACGCGCCGCTTCGCGCGCATGAGCCGCTTGTTGGTGCGCACGATGCCCACGTAGTCCCACATGAAGCGGCGCAGCTCTTCCCAGTTGTGGGAGATGACCACCTCCTCGTCGGGCTCGGCGACGCGGCTCGCATCCCAGGGCGGCGTCTCCGGCGGCTCGGGCCAGTCGTCGGCCAGGGATTCGATGTCCTTTGCCGCCAGCTCGCCGAATACCAGGCATTCCAGGAGCGAGTTGCTGGCCATGCGGTTGGCGCCGTGCAGTCCGGTGTAGGCGGCTTCGCCGATGACGTAGAGCCCCGGCAGGTCGGCGCGGGCGCGGGCATCGGTGAGGATGCCGCCACAGGTGTAGTGCGCGGCAGGCACCACCGGGATGGGCTCGGTGGTCATGTCGATGCCAAGCTCGAGACAACGGGCGTGGATGGTGGGGAAGTGCTCGCGGATGAAGCTCGCTTCCCTGTGGGAGATATCCAGCAGCACGTACTTGCTGCCGATGCGCTTCATCTCGTGGTCGATGGCCCGGGCGACGATGTCACGCGGAGCCAGCTCGGCACGCTGGTCGAAGCGGGGCATGAAGCGGTCGCCGTTCGGCAGCAGCAGCCTGCCGCCCTCGCCGCGCAATGCCTCGGTGATCAGAAAGGACTTGGCCTTGGGGTGATACAGGCAGGTCGGGTGAAACTGGATGAACTCCATGTTTGCCGCCCGGCAGCCGGCACGCCAGGCCATCGCGATGCCGTCGCCCGTGGTCACGTCCGGGTTGCTGGTGTAGAGGTAGGCCTTGCTCGCGCCGCCGGTGGCGACGACGACGAAGCGCGCAAGAAAGGACTCGACCTCGCCGCTTTGGCTGTTCAGGCAGTAGGCGCCGATGCCACGGTGCCCGTCGGCGCCAATGCGCTGGGCGTCGATGAGGTCGATGGCCGTGTAGTGCTCGAAGAGGTCCACGTTGCCCCGGGCGCGCACACGCCCCTCTAAGGTGTCTTCTACCGCGCGGCCGGTGGCATCTGCGGCGTGTACCACGCGGCGATGGGAGTGGCCGCCCTCGCGGGTCAGGTGGTAGCCCTCCGCGCTGCGGTACCGTTCATCGCGCGTGAATTGCACCCCCTCGCCGAGGAGCCAGCGGATGCTTCTGGGACCTTGCTCGACGACGAGCCGGACTCTGGCCTCGTCGCAGAGCCCGGCCCCGGCGATCAAGGTGTCTCGCACGTGCGCGTCCACCGAGTCATCCACGTCCAGCACCGCGGAGATCCCGCCTTGCGCATACAAGGTGTTGCCTTCGCGCAGCTCGCGCTTGGACAGTACGGCGATGCGCAAGCCTGCGGCGAGTCGCAGTGCAAGGCTGAGGCCGGCGGCGCCGCTGCCGATGATCAGGACGTCGTGACGATGGGGCGGTTTCATAGGGGCGCTTCGAGTGGTTGCGGCCGGCGGGACTCAGCCCGCGGGCGTGGGCGGCGGCGCGGTGGGTCTTGGGGCTCAGGTCGGTTGTGGCGCTGTAGCGCCCAGCGATACATGCGCTGTGCTGCTGGGAAACCTGCTCCCTTCGGACCGGGCCGTCAAGCGCTGGGGTAGCTGCGTGCCCGGTGCTCCAAGTCCTGCTGCTGCATTGTCAATGGTCGATGGTGGACAAAATATGGACGAAGTGATGAGAAAGCTCTGCATTATCTGATTTTGGCAGGCTGGACCGTTTTGATGCCGTGTTTTGCCCGCATGTACCCTGGTAACCCGCGGGGCACGCCACGCAGGCCGTGAAGGCCTCGCAACCGTCGTGGCGGTATGCTCACCCGCCCTTGTGCTGCCAGCACGAGCGGGGCGGCCCGCGAACTCAACTTGTCGGTGAGTGTCAATGGCTACATGCAACGGGCGGCACCTGGTGGCGCGCTTTGGCGGTGCCGGGAGGCGCCATGAGTGAGCGCGAAGCAGACCAGGCGCTGGTGGAACGGGCCCAGCGCGGGGACGGGCGCGCCTTCGACCTGCTCGTGCTCAAGTACCAACAACGGGTTGCGGCACTCATCGGCCGTTATCTGCGCGACAGCACCGAGGTGATGGACGTGACGCAGGAGGCCTTCCTCAAGGCGTATCGAGCCTTGCCGGGGTTTCGCGGCGAGAGTGCCTTCTACACCTGGATCTACCGTATCGCCATCAACACCGTGAAGAACCACATGGTCGCGCAAGGCCGGCGACCGCCGGGCGAGGACGTCGAGGCCGAAGTGGCTGAGCAGATGGATGCGGGTGGGCGCCTCCGCGAGCAAGCCACGCCTGAGCGGGAGCTGTTGACAGATGAGATCGCCGAGAACGTGCAGGCGGCCCTCAACGGGCTACCGGAAGATCTGCGAACCGCCATCGTCTTGCGGGAGTTGGAAGGTATGAGCTACGAGGCAATTGCGACCGCCATGTCCTGTCCCATAGGCACCGTACGCTCACGGATCTTTCGCGCGCGCGAAGCGATCGACAAGCGCTTGCGGCCTCTGTTGATGTCGTGAGCAGGTCTGTCTCAACAGGCCCATTGATGCGTTGAGCGGGTGGCTAGATTTGGGCAATCTGCTGTCGCGAAGGCTTTGCTATCCTGCGCCGTCAGGCTCCGGCCAGCCGGCGGTCTGACCGGGTGGGTCTGTCCACCAGGCCTGTCCACAATGGGGTCTATTCTCCGCAAGTATCGGGCAACCATCGAATCGGGGGTTCTAGATGAGCACGGAGCAGCAACGCCAGCGCGTATCCGCCTTGGTGGACGGGGAGGTGGGTCGGTTCGAGGCCGCCGCGGCCATCAATGATCTGATGCGCTCGCGGGAGCTCGCAGACTGTTGGGAGCGCTGGCACCTTATCGGCCGGGCGTTGCGCGGCGAGCCCAACAACCGCGCTGCGCGCGCCACCGCAGCACGGGTGCGCGCCGCGATCGCCGCGCAGCCGTCGGGCGAGCGCACCGACGGCCGTCGGCCCAAAGGTCTGTGGCGGCCGCTCGGCAGTGCCATCGCGGCGTTGCTCCTGGTTCTCGGGTTGGCGGTGATGCTGACCAGACCCTGGGACCCGGCAGGTGGCGGCCTGCCCTACCTCGGTCCCATGCCCCTGGCTCGCGCGCAACCCGCGGCCGAGCGTTGGCAGCAGTCGGATCCCGCCGTGCGCGCCCGGCTAGACCGGCTGCTGGTCAATCATCAGGAGCAGGTCGCAGGTCTCGGCAGCCCGGGTGTGGCGACCTATGCCGCCGTCATCGGCTACCAGAGATTGCCTTGATCGAGTTGGGCGGCTCCCCAGTCCGAGGATGAGCAACCGACTGTCGCGCGGACCACAGGCCTTAGGCTTTGGCTCGCTGTCTCTCGCACTGGCGCTCTGGCCTTGTATGCTTGCCGCTCAGGGGGATCATTCGCCGCAACAGCTGCTCGAGCGCATGAACCGCGCGCTGGAGCAGGTCGAGTTTAACGGCACGCTGGTCTATTTGCATGGACAGGAGCTGGCCGCCCTGCGCGTAACCCACCGCATCCAGGACGGCAACACCGGCGAGAGCATGTTGTCGCTCACCGGCCCCGTGCGCGCCTTGTCGCGGCATGCCGACGGTGTGACCTGCACGCTGCCGGACGCGGCCCCGCTGCTGGTGCATAAGGCGCATGGGCGTCGTGGCAGCATGTTGCGCAAGGTGCCGCTCGACTTCGCGCGCCTGAGCCGGCACTACAGCATCGGCCGTCTCGGCCGGTTTCGGGTTGCCGGACGCCACACCGATGTGGTCAATGTGCTGGCAAAGGACGGCTTTCGCTACGGTTACCGCTTCTATCTCGACCAGTCCAGCGGGCTACCGTTGAAGGTAGATCTGCTCGCCGAGGACGAGTCACCGATCCAGCAGATCATGTTCACCGAGATTGCGATCGAGGGGCAGGTGGAGAGCCCGATCCTGCCGGCCGCCCGCGGAGCCCCCGCGCCTGTCGAGGCCCGCCCGCCCTGGCTGACCGGCCGGCTTCCGCCGGGCTTCCGCATCCTCTCGGAAGAGGTGCTGGCGCGCGAGGACGGCGCCCACATCCACCAGCTCGTGCTGAGCGATGGCCTGGCCTCCTTCTCCGTCTACCTGGAGCCGCCCTTGGACGGTGCCCTGCACGGCGAGTCCCGGCTGGGGGCCGTGAGCGCGGCCGGCGGCCGCGTGGGAGAGCACCAGGTGACCGTCGTGGGAGAGGTGCCGCCCGCGACCGCGCGCCGAGTGCTCGGGCTCGTGGATACCCCGGGTGGGTAGTGCGGCGGCCGCCGTACGCGCCGTCGAAACCGGGCTCGTGGTTGCATAAGGCCCGTAAGCGGCGTAATGTTGTTAGGCTTTTCTCCGCTCCACCCGGTTCCACCGTGATCGAGCAAGAGGCTCTCGTCATCTGTGCCGACGCCGAGCTCGCCACCGTGCAGGCGGTCCGACACAGCGCCTGTGGCAGCTGCCACGCGGCAGCGGGCTGCGGTACCTCGCTGCTGGACCGCTTCCTCGGCCGCCGGCCTCTGCGCCTCAGGCTGCGCAATGCCCTCGGCGTGACCGCAGGAGAGGTCGTTATCATCGGGGTGCCGGAGGGCTCCATGCTGCGCGCCGCCGCATCGGCCTATCTCGGGCCGCTGGCCGGGTTGCTCCTCGGCGCATTGGCCGGCCGGCATTGGCCGCTGCCGAGCGCCTCGGTGGGCAGTGAGTGGCCGAGCCTGGTGGGGGCCGGCATCGGCTTCCTGCTGGCATTGCGACTAGTGGGCCGCTACGGTCGCAGCTTGGCGCAGGACCCGCGCTTTCAGCCGGTGCTGCTGCGCCGCGGCGCCCCGACGCCGGTGCGCGTGGCCTTGGGCTAAGCGAGGTCTTCACGGGGGACCTCCCGGTGCGGAGCTCGGCACAACGGCGATCCGTCCCGCCACCGTACGCGACGGCCAGACGCCCCCAGCCGGCCCCACATGCGTCCAGATGCCCGTAGACACCCGAATCCTGCCCCGTCTGCCGAACTTGCTGCTGCCCTTGCTGCTAACGGCATCGATCGCGGGCGCGACAACGCGGGCCGCGACACCACCGGACGCCCCGCACCCCCTGGGTCTGCCGGACTTCACGGAGCTGGTGCAGCGCTATGGGCCCGCGGTGGTCAATATCAGCACCAAGCAGAGCCTGCTCTACGGCCCGCAGGACTTCCGCGACGAGGAGGGGCTCGGCGAGGACAGCCCGCTGTACGATTTCTTCCGTCGCTTCTTCGGCGAGGAGGGGCCGCTGCCGGACGACGGCGAGAACGGCCGTTCCCTGGGCTCCGGCTTCATCCTGTCGGCGGATGGCTATGTGCTGACCAATTCCCATGTCATCGAGGCCGCCGACGAGATCATCGTGCGTACCAGCGACCGCCGCGAATTCGTCGCCAAGGTCATAGGTGCCGACGAGCGCAGCGACATGGCGCTGCTGAAGGTGGACGGACAGGACCTGCCGGCGGTTCGGATTGGCTCGGCCGCGGACTTGGAGGTGGGCGAGTGGGTGCTGGCCATCGGCTCGCCGTTCGGCTTCGAGCATTCCGCCACCGCCGGCATCGTCAGCGCCAAGGGGCGTAGCTTACCCACCGAGGACTATGTGCCCTTCATCCAGACCGATGTCGCCATCAACCCGGGCAATTCGGGTGGGCCGCTGTTCAACCTCGACGGCGAGGTCATCGGCGTCAACTCTCAGATCTATAGCCGCACCGGGGGTTTCATGGGCCTGTCGTTCGCCATCCCCATCGACGTGGCCATGGACGTCGTGCAGCAGCTCAAGGAGAAGGGCCGAGTGAGCCGCGGCTGGCTCGGTGTCCTGATCCAGGATGTGACGCGCGAGCTGGCGGAGACCTTCGCCCTGAGCCGACCGCAGGGCGCGCTCGTGGCGCAGGTGCTCCCGGACAGCCCGGCGGCTGCGGCAGGCTTGCGTGCCGGTGACATCGTGCTGGCCTTCAACGGTGTGGAGGTCGCGACCTCCAGCAGTCTCCCGCCTCTGGTGGGAGCCGCCCAGGTGGGCAGCGAGGCCACGCTGACGGTGCTGCGGTATGGCCAGACCATCCAGTTGCTGGTGTTGCTCTCCGAGCTGCCAGAGGACGACGCCATCGTCGTCGCGCCCGGCCAGCTGGAGCAGGCCGCCGCGGACCGGCTCGGCTTGGTGGTAGAGGATCTCAGCGCCGATGAGCGCGAGCGGCTCGGCATCGGCAACGGCGGCGTCATTGTCGAGAGTGTGGAGCACGGTCCGGCGCAGCAAGGCGGCATACGCGCCGGTGACATCATCATCAGCTTCGATAACGAGCCCGTGGCGGATACCAAGGGTTTCCGTCAGCTGCTCGATGCGGTCCAGGCTGGCGACTCGGTGGCCGTACTGGTCCAGCGCGGGGATGGGCGCATGTTCTATCCCATTCGTATTCCCGCTGAGTGACAGGGGCGCGCGAGCACGGGTCGGGTCGCCGTGGCAGGCGCCTCCGGGCCGCGGCCGGGCCCATGCACGACAGCGTCGCCGCGCTGATGCGCTTCGTCAGAAATCGCCTTGAGCCCCCGGCTCAACACCTGGGTAACCCTTCGGACGCCCTTAGCGATTTGCAGCCAATGCGAACATAACCCTCTGATTTTTGGTTCGCGGGCGCAGTTTTTGGGAGAGGTCTGAAGGGTTACCAACACACAGGCTGCGAAGCAGGGCGCCACCCAGCTCAGGATCATCCCCCAGATGCCGGATCAACAGCACATCCGCAACTTCTCCATCATTGCCCACATCGACCACGGCAAGTCCACCATCGCGGACCGCTTCATCCAGCACTGTGGCAGCCTCACAGACCGCGAGATGTCGGCGCAGGTGCTGGACTCCATGGATCTCGAGCGGGAGCGTGGCATCACCATCAAGGCGCAGAGCGTGACCCTGGACTATCTGGCCCTGGACGGGCAAGTGTACGAGCTGAACTTCATCGACACCCCCGGACACGTGGACTTCTCCTACGAGGTATCCCGGTCGCTTGCCGCTTGCGAGGGGGCGCTCTTGGTCGTGGACGCCGCCCAAGGCGTCGAGGCGCAGAGCGTGGCCAATTGCTACACCGCCATCGACCTCGGGCTGGAGGTGCTGCCGGTGCTGAACAAGATCGACCTGCCGTCGGCAGAGCCCGAGCGGGTGATCCGCGAGATCGAAGAGATCATCGGCCTGGAGGCGCGGAACGCGCTGCGAGTGAGCGCCAAGACCGGCGCGGGTATCCCGGATCTGCTGGAGATGCTGGTGCATCGCATCCCGCCGCCGGCCGGCGATGCGCACGCGCCCCTGCGGGCATTGATCGTCGACTCCTGGTTCGATGCCTACGTGGGCGTGGTCTCCCTGATCCGCGTGGTGCACGGCAGGCTCAACAAGCGCGACAAGATCAAGGTCATGTCCTCCGGACGCGTCTACCAGGCGGACAGCATCGGGGTGTTCACGCCCAAGAAGACCGAGCGTGCGGTGCTCGGCGTCGGCGAGGTGGGCTTTCTCATCGCCGGCATCAAGGAGATCGATGGTGCCCCGGTGGGCGACACCGTGACCAGCGCCGAGCGTCCCGCCACCGAGCGTCTGCCGGGCTTCCGCCAGATCCAGCCACGGGTGTTCGCGGGGCTCTATCCGGTGTCCTCCGACGACTACGAGGATCTCAGAGACGCCCTCGGCAAGATCCGGCTCAACGACTCATCGCTGTTCTACGAGCCCGAGACCTCACAGGCGCTGGGCTTCGGCTTCCGCTGTGGCTTCCTCGGGATGCTGCACATGGAGATCCTGCAGGAGCGCCTGGAGCGCGAGTACGACCTCGACCTGATCACCACGGCGCCGACCGTGGTCTACGAGGTGCTCAAGACCGATGGCGAGACCGTCCGCGTCGACAACCCGGCCAAGCTGCCGGATACCGGCGGTATCCGTGAGACCCGCGAGCCCATCATCGAGGCCCACATCCTGGTGCCGCAGGACTACCTCGGCGGCGTCATGAATCTCTGCATCGAGAAGCGGGGCGTGCAGAAGCAGCTCCAGTATCTGGGCGGACAGGTGCAGGCCGCCTACGAGCTGCCGCTGAGCGAGGTGGTGCTGGACTTCTTCGACCGCCTCAAGTCGGTGAGCCGCGGCTATGCATCCTTCGAATACGAGCTGAAGCGCTTTCAGGCGGCGGACCTCGTCAAGCTGGATGTGCTCATCAACGGCGAGCGGGTGGATGCCCTGTCGCTGATCGTCCACCGCAGCAGCGCCCAGTCCCGCGGCCGTGACCTCACCGAGCGGATGAAGGAGCTGATCCCGCGGCAGATGTACGAGGTCGCCATCCAGGCCGCCATCGGCAGCAAGATTATCGCCCGCACCACGGTGAAGGCCCTGCGCAAGAACGTCACCGCCAAGTGCTACGGCGGCGACGTCACCCGCAAGCGTAAGCTGCTGGAGAAGCAGAAGGCCGGCAAGAAGCGCATGAAGCAGGTGGGGCGGGTGGAGATACCGCAGGAGGCCTTCCTTGCGGTGTTGCAGGCCGGCAAGGATAATTAGGTGTTTTGCAGCCGTAGGCGCGGCGTTCCCGCCACGATCCTCGCGGAGATGCCAGACCAGCCACAAGAACCGACACAGACGCACGCAAGGCTCGATCCCAGCACCCTTCCTCGGCGCCCGGCCCCTGCATCGCCGATGGGCGCGACATGAGCAGTCTCGCCGCAAGGCCTCCCGAACCGCTATGAGCTTCGATTTCCCAACCTTTCTCGTGGCCGCAACGGCGCTGACCGGCGGCATTTGGCTCGTGGATGCGCTGGCCTTTGCGCCACGCCGTCGCCGTCTCGCGGCACAGGCCACCTCCGCCGCCGGAGGTGGAGCCGCGGCGGGCGAGGGTGCCGCGCTCGGGGCCTCAGCCCCGGCCGTCGGCTACCGTGAGCCGGTACTGGTGGAGTATGCGCGCTCCTTCTTCCCGGTGATCCTGGCGGTGCTGCTACTGCGCTCCTTTCTCGTTGAGCCTTTCCGCATCCCATCCGGGTCCATGATGCCCACGCTGCTAGTGGGTGATTTCATCCTGGTGAACAAGTTTGCCTATGGCCTCCGCTGGCCGGTATTGAACACCAGGTTTCTGGAGCTGGGTGAGCCCGAACGGGGGGACGTGGTGGTATTCCGCTTCCCACAGGACGAAGCCGTCGACTACATCAAGCGGGTCGTGGGCGTCCCCGGCGATCAGATCTACTACCGCAACAAGACCCTCTATGTGAACGGCGAGCCGGCCGCGCGCCTGCCGCTGCCGCCCTATGTCGGCGAGGGCGCCGGTGCCGGCCACACGGGCGCGCAACGCGCACTGGAAGACCTCGAAGGCGTCGACCACGAGATCCTGTTCAACCCGCGCGCGCGCGATCTACCCCCAGGTTGCACCGTGCTTGCGAACGGTCCGGTGACGGTGCCGGAGAACGCCTATTTCGTCATGGGCGACAACCGCGACAACAGCAACGATAGTCGCTGCTGGGGCTTCGTGCCTGAGGGCAACCTGGTGGGTAAGGCCTTCGCCATTTGGATGCACTGGGATGGCCGACGCGACGGCTTCCCCGTCGGCTTCGGCCGGATCGGCGACCTGATCCACTGAGCCAGGGCAGGGTTAAGGCCGACGGCAATCGCGGGTCGAGATGCACGCTTCCCGCATGCAGGGGTACGCCCGAGGCCCCGGCCACCGCCAGCGCGGCCTGAGCTTTGCTGGCGCAATGCTCGGGCTGGTGCTGGTGGCGTTCTTCGGCACCCTAGCCCTGAGCATGGTCCCCGCCTACACCGGCTTCTGGCAGGTACGCTCCATCATGGACGGACTGCAGGCGCGTCCCGACGTGATCGCCAAGGGACCGCGGGGTATCATGGCCAGCCTCAACACACAGCTGAGCGTCAACGGGATTCGCGATCCTCGCAACAAGGACTTCGCACTCAGCCGCGAGCAGGGCGGGTACCGGCTGCTGTTGGACTACGAGGTGCGGAAGCACCTCTTCTTCAACGTCGGCGTGGTGATGGCATTCCAGCACGAGGTGCTGCTGCGCACGCCATGAGCGCGGACCCGCGGGTGCTCGTGCAAGCCCTGCTCGGCCAGGGTGGCCGGTTGCGACCGGAGCTGCTGGAACGGGCGCTGACCCACCGCAGCGCCGGCCGCAACAACAACGAGCGGCTGGAGTTCCTGGGTGACGCCGCTCTCGGCCTGGTGATGGCCGAGGCGCTCTGCGCGCGCTTCCCGGATGCCGACGAGGGCGAGCTGAGCCGCCGCCGGGCGGCCTTGGTCAACAAGGATAGCCTGGCCGAGGCTGCTCGTATGCTGCACCTGGGTGACTACCTGCGCCTGGGTGCCGGCGAGCTGCGCACCGGTGGCCAAGGGCGGGACTCGATCCTCGCCGACGCCATGGAGGCCATCATCGGTGTCGTGTATGTCGATCTGGGCCTCGACGCCGCGCGCGCCATGGTGCTGCGAATCTTCGCCGGTGCACTGGAGCAGGTCGCCTCGCGCGACGCCCTCAAGGATCCGAAGACGCGGCTGCAAGAGTGGCTGCAGGCGCGCCGCCGGCCCTTGCCGGAATACAGCGTGCTCGAGGTCTCTGGGGCGGCCCACGACCAGCACTTCGAGGTCCTCTGCCAGCTCCCGGACGACGCCGCCGAGACCCGCGGGCAAGGCGGCAGCCGGCGCCGAGCCGAGCAGCATGCCGCGGCGCGGATGCTGGCGGCGCTGACGGAGCAGGCGGGCGCCGGCGAGACCTGATGCGGGCGATGGCCGAGCGGACCGGCACAGTGGCCATCGTCGGCCGCCCGAACGTCGGCAAGTCGACACTGCTGAACCGGTTGCTGGGCCAGAAGCTGGTGATCACCTCGCACAAGGCGCAGACCACGCGGCACGCCATCCTCGGCGTCAAGAGCCGGCCGGACGGTCAGATCCTGTACCTGGATACCCCGGGCCTGCACCGGCGCGGGGACAACGCCCTGAACCGCATGCTGAACCGCACCGCCCGCACAGCGCTCGCCGACGTGGATCTGATCCTGCTGGTGCTGGAAGCGCCGCGCTTCACGGACGAGGACCAGCTGGCGCTGGAGGCCGCCGCCACGGCCGGTCCCCCGGTGCTGGCTGCCGTCAACAAGGTCGACCGGCTCAAGGACAAGACGGCCTTGCTGCCTTACCTGGAAATGCTCGCACAGCGCCACGGCTTTGTGGACATCGTGCCGCTGTCAGCGCGCACCGGGGACCAGGTGCAGCTGTTGGAGGACCGGCTGCTGGCGCGGCTGCCGGCGGGGGAGCGGATGTTCCCGGACGACCAGCTTTCGGACCGCTCCGAGCGCTTCTTCGCCGCCGAGCTGCTGCGCGAGCAGCTCACGCGCCGCTACGCGCAGGAGTTGCCTTATGCCGTCACCGTGGAGATCGAGCGCTTCGTGGACCAAGGCGGGCATTACCTGATCCACGCGCTGATCTGGGTGGAGCGCGAGAGCCAGAAGGCCATCGTCATCGGCCGCGGCGGCGAGGCGCTGAAGGCCACCGCCACCGAAGCGCGCCGGCAGATGCAGCGCATGTTCGGCCGGCCGGTGCACCTGGAGGTCTGGGTCAAGGTGAAGCAGAGCTGGCGCAGCGACGACGCGGCGGTGGTGCGTCTCGGTTACGGCGACTAGCGATCGCCCGGTTGCAAGCCTAGGCCACCATAGCCAAGCCGGTCTCGAAATCGGGGTCCTCATCGACCTCGAGACCCCGATAGAAACAGGTACCGAGACCAGGGTCGAGAACCTCCGCGACCGCGCCTGCGCTGCCTCGGGATGGTCCAGTTGACCCTGGCCTCGATAGCGATCCCGACTGCGGACCCGATCCCGATCCCGATCCCGAATCCGATTTCGAGGGCTGCGCGCTGCGATGACCCGAGATCAGCTGCAACCGGCCTATGTGCTGCATCGCCGGGACTACGGTGACACCAGTTTGCTGCTGGAGGTCTTCACCGCCGCCGGGGGTCGGCTGCCGCTGGTGGGCAAGGGCGCGCGACGAGCGCGGCGCCCCGGCAGCAGCCAGGCGGCGCTGCTGCAGCCCTTCGTGCCGCTGCTCATCGCTTGGCGCGGACGTGGCGAGGTGCGGACCCTGACCCGCGCGGAGCCCGCCGGGCGGCCACTGGTGCTGGCCGGCGATGCCCTCTATTGTGGCTTCTATGTCAACGAGCTGCTGCTGCGGCTGCTGGGCCGCCAGGATGCCGATCAGGTGATATTCGCCGCCTATCAGAGCGTGCTCCAGGCGCTCGTGGACGGCGACCTGGACCGAGGCCTGCGGCGCTTCGAGCTGGCCTTGATCGGGCAGCTTGGCTATCGGCCGCCACTGGACCGGGACGCCGATACCGGCGAGCCCGTGCGCGCGGATCTGCGCTATGTTTACCACGCGGAGCACGGGCCGCGCTGCGCCGCGACGGCGGAGGCGGCGGTGACCATCAGCGGCGGCACGCTCTTGGCGCTGCACGCGGGCACAGCGCTCGCGCCGGTGCAGGCGCGCGAGGCGCGCGACCTGATGCGCCGGCTGTTGGCGCCCCACCTGGGCGGGCGCCCGCTCCGCAGCCGGGCGCTATTCACCGCCCGCCGCCGGGCGGAGGTCGCGCACGGGGAGGACAGCGCCTAAGGCGATTTCTGTCAACAAACATACCGCCTGGCTTGTCTTCTCGCCCGCCTTCTTTGTCGCGGCAACGCGCGCATAGAACGACTATGCACGCGCTGCCGCTTCGCGAAGGCGGACGAGAATC
>JANQFI010000236.1 GCA_028277905.1 Chromatiaceae bacterium
GACCGTCCGTGACAGGGCTGCCGCCGGTCCGCTCGATCACGTCAATCGCCAGTTCCAGGCCAAGCGTCCAAACCAGCTCTGGGTCGCGGATTTCACCTCAGCCGATTACGATCGCCAAACCGAGCCGGCCGCCATGGCGGCCTGACTCAACACAAACGGCCTCCGACAAACCCGGGGCGATTCAACCGGCTCGATGTCCAGGAGATTGTCGATTCCGGCCTCGATCTCGGCCCAGTCGAGGAAGTCACGGACGGCCCGCAGGTAAGCCGCGCGCGTGTTGCGGTTCCTGATCTGTGCGGCGAAGAACTCCAGGAAGCGCTTCTCGGCGTGCCCGCCGGCGCGCACGATCAGCGACGGCATCGCTTACACACTGTCCAGAACCGCGGTTTTTCGTCTAACCAGGTCGTTTGTCATGCAAATTCTCCACGTTGTGGAAGGATTGCAAGGATGCCCTCAGGAGTGTTGCCTGCCGGAGGCGCTCTGGAAGAATCTTCTTGCCCCATAGTAGGAATATTTACTACTATGGAGTCAGGAGGATATTGACCATGGCAAATGTCGAAAAGGTGAGTATCGCGTTGACGCCGGAAATGCTGGCGGTCGTGCGCGAAGCGGTCGAGAGCGGCGAATATGCGTCCAGCAGCGAGGTTATGCGCGAGGCATTGCGGGAGTGGAAGCGGCGGCGCGCACTGGAGCGAAAGGAGGTCGAGGAACTGCGGCGTTTTTGGGAAGACGGCCTGGCGAGCGGTCCGGGGTATCTTGCCGATATGGCCTCGATCAAGGCCGAAGCGCGGCGGCGGCTTGTCGAGGCGCAAGGCACTTAGCAACCGGGAGCGTGAGGGAGCATGCCAACCATCCAGCGAACGGCGCAGGCCGAGGAAGACCTGATCGACATCTGGCTCTACATCGCGCAGGACGATGTGCGGGCGGCCGACCGCCTGCTTGATGAAATCGAGGAGAAGCTCCTTCTTCTCGGGGACCAGTCCTCCCTTGGCCCAGCCCGGCCCGACATTGCGCCGGGACTCCGCTACTTCCCGGTACGGCGGTATCTCATCCTGTACCGCGAGATCACGACGGGCGGCATCGAGATTGTCCGCGTCGTGCATGGTGCCCGCGATGTTCCGACACTGATGGCGGACACGTAAGCCGCCAGGCTCCCGCGCCGGCGTAAAGACCGGTGCCCGTCGCCCCGCGCGGGGGCCAAGACGGGCACCAGCCCCGACCGCGGACCAGGCGCCCGCGGTCATCCTCATCATGACCGATCCTGGACGCTGCCCCGCTCGCCCGAGGCGGCCGTGGACACCTCGGCTCCGGCCCGGGAGCGTACTGGCCAGCCGGAACCCGAGGTTGTTGTTCCGGTTGTCGGCGGTATTCCTGTTGCGGTTGGCGGCGCGGAGGTTCCTCGGGTTGTTGTTCCACGAGCCGCCGCGCTGCACGCGCCGCCCACAGTTACCGCGCAGCCAGGCACCGCCGTTGCTCGGCGCCCCTTCATAGCTGTCGTTCCAGCAGTCCTGGACCCATTCCCAGACGTTGCCATGTACGTCATGCAGCCCCCAGGGATTAGGATCGAAGCTGCCGACCGGTGCCGTCTTCTCATCGTCCCAGCGGCTGCCGCAGCCATCGCAGTTGGCGCGGTTGCTGCCGATGGTGTCGCCCCACCAGTAGACCGTGCGCGTGCCCGCCCGCGTCGCATATTCCCACTCGGCCTCGCTGGGGAGCCGGTAGGCCAGGCCGGTCTTGCGGCTCAACCAATCGACGTACTGCTGGGCGTCGTCCCAGGAGACGTAGATCACCGGGCGGTCGCCGCGCCCCCAGCCTCGGTCGTCGGGCTTGTGCGTGCAGCCGCCGTCGGCCACGCAGGCATCCCATTCGGCGAAGGTGACCTCGTAGCGGCCGATCTCGAAGGCCGGCACCCGCACCTGATGCGCGGGCTTCTCATCGTCGTCACACGCCTCGGCCGCGCTGGTGCAGCCCATGCGGAAGCGGCCGGCGGGGATACGGACCATGTCCGGGACCGGGATCAGCACCAAGTGGATGGGCTGCATGCTGTTGTCGGCGACAAACACCGATTGGGTCGCGTGCATTTTGGCTGGGCCGTCCAGGACTGCCTCGAGCCGGTACTCACCCTCCGGCAGCTGCAGCACGAAGTCCTTGCCCTGCTGCACCGGCGCCGCATCACCGACACGATCGTGGCCGCCCTGGAGCAGGACATCCGCCCCTGGCACCGGCCCTGGAACGCGGAGCACGTCGCCTACATCCAGAGCTGGCTCAAGGTTCTGAAACAGGACCGGCGCGCGATCTTCACCGCCGCCTCGCACGCGCAGCGCGCGGCCGATTTCCTGCACGGTCTGCAACCGGAACCGCAACCCGAGCCGGGGGACGAGGCCGATGCGCCGGCCGAACCCGTTCCCACCAGCCAGTCCGCGGCAAGCGCTCCCCCGGAGGCGGACGACCCGCCGCCGGTCACGCCCTCCCGGCTCAATCTGTTCTAAGGGAGGAGCCCCATGCACGAGGACTGGCAGATCGAAGCCCGCCCGGACGGAACCGGCCTGATCGAGCGCCGTGCCGAGCCGCGGCTGCGTGCGCAGTGGTGCACCGGCTTTGAAGACCTCGCGGTGGTCGAGGGGCTGTGCTGGACCGTTGCCGGCGCAAACGAGGCCGACACGATCACGCTGCATGCCATCCGCTTCGCGGACGCCCCGCCCGATCAGGCCGCGTTCGAGGCCCTGATGCGCGAGGCGGTCATCGCGATCGATCACTGGATCGCGCAGCGACTTTAACGACGACAGAAAGGAGCGGCCATGGAGCGGCCATGGAGCGGCCCGCATCGTATGAAGAGAAAGGCGCGGTCTATATCCGCACCCTGTTCGGCGCAGTCTCGCGGTAGACCTTCCCTGCCTTGTCGCTGAGCGAGATGATCGAGAACACCGCCTGGCGTGCCGCGGTCCGGGCCGTGGCTGTCGGTGGAGTGGACCGCCGGCAGGGGCGTTGTTGAACAGGATGTCGAAGACGAAGTGGCTCTCGTGCTCGTTGGCGCCGATGATCCGGGCGTTCAGAGGGACGTGGTTGGCCACCAGCGTGTAGCTGACCACACCCTTGCTCAGGCCGAAGTACTTCGAGGAGTGGCGGGCGTTGATGGTCGGGATCGCGGTCTCGAACTTCTGGCCGTCGCTGCTGGAGGGCACCGCATCAAGGATATCGAAGTGACGGAAGATCGGGAGTCGCGCAATCGCGTTGGCCAAGCGGTCGTTGGCTTCCTTGAGGGTTTCCAGCCGAATGAAATTGGCCGCGGTGATCGCAAGTTCCTGATAGCTCAGATTGCAGATGTCAGCCATGCGCCCGAGTCCGATGTTGGTGGCATAGGCCATCAGGCAGGCGATGATGGCGGGCTTCGACAGCGTCGACTTGCGGTAGCGCCCGAGCACGTGCTCGAACGCCTACATGAAGCCGGTGCGCCGGTCGACGAACAACAGCAGCATGTCGATATCGTCGTCGAAGCTGCGGAATCGCGCACTATCGTGGCGGGTGCGGCCTCGACATGATGTGTACTTGAGGAGTATGCTGCAACCTTCTGACTTTATTCGAGAGGGGGTACAGTCATGGCACAGGTGGTCGGACGTTCGGGTGACGAGGTGAGGGTCGAGGTGACGGTTCGGCTCGGCGGCAGCCTGCTGGAGATGGAGGAAGCGATCCTGGAGGCGACCAACGCCGTGGGCCGCTGCACCACCGAGGAGGCGCTGAAGCGCTTCGACACCGACGGCAGCCCGATCCGCGTCGGGGAGATCAAGCTGACCGCACGCGGGTGCGATCCGAAGGAGTACCAGACGCCCTACGGGCCGGTGCAGGTCGAGCGCCATGTCTACCAGACCTCGCGCGGGGGGCGCATCCACTGCCCGCTGGAGCAGCAGGGGCGGATCGTGCGCGGGGCCACGCCGCGGTTTGCCGCCCAGCTGAGCCACAAGTATGCGCAGCTCAACGTGCGTGGGGTGCAGACGGACCTGGAGCAGAACCACGGCCGCAAGGTGGCCACCTCCTACATTCAGAATGTTGCCGAATGGGTGGGCAGCATTGCCGCGGCCAAGGAGGAGCGCTGGGAGTATGCGCTGCCGGCGCTCGACGCCCCCGTCGCCACCGTCGTGGTCGGTCTCGACGGGGCCATGATCCCGATGGCCGACAGTGCCGGGTACCGCGAGGCCATGGCCGGGACCCTGTCGTTCTACGACCACGAGGGCGAGCGCCGGCACACCGTCTACCTCGCCGCAGCGCCCGAGTATGGCAAGCAGGCGTTCCTGGAGCGCATGGCGCGCGAGATCGACCGTGCCAAGCAGCACCATCCCGAGGCGCTCTACCTCGGCATCGCCGATGGTGCCGCCGGCAACTGGAGCTTCCTTGAGCAGCACACGAACCGTCAGCTGATCGACTTCTTCCATGCCACGGAGTACGTTGCCGGGATCGCTCGGGGACTTTACCCGCAGCGCCGCGACGAGGGTCGGAGGGCGCAGTGGCTGCACACCCACTGCCGCCGCCTCAAGCACGACCCCGAGGTCATCGACCTGCTCATCGGCGAGGCCGCACGCCTCTCGCAGCGCAGCACCCTCCCGCAGAAGGTCCGCGACGAACTCCTCGGCGCCTGGACCTACTTCACCAACCAGCGTCATCGGATGGACTACCCCGCCTTCGTCGCCGAGGGACTGCCGATCGGCTCGGGCGTCACCGAGGCGGCCTGCAAGACCCTCGTCAAGCAGCGCCTCTGCGCCTCCGGGATGCGCTGGAAGACCAAGGGTGCCGGCATCGTGCTCAGCCTGCGCGCCCTGACACAAACCGCCGGACGATGGAAACAGTTTTGGGAAAAGATCAATCAGTTTGGCGCGGAATGCTGCTGTTAGTTACATTATTTTGAGGCCGTACCC
>JANQFI010000579.1 GCA_028277905.1 Chromatiaceae bacterium
CGTGATCGCGACCTCGACCGTGCGGATATTCGATTACGATTGCGATTACGACAACGACAACGAGGGGATCCCGGTCTCGGAACTTCCGCAGCAAAGCACTAGATTCTCCGATCAGCCCGAGACATCCTCGCGCGCTCTGCCTCTGAGGCTTTGCCCGATCCGTCTTTGTCCGAGCCTTCCCGCCCGCAACACAAGGCATAGATGGTCTTCTGGTACCCGCCACCAGCGGACCCCCCGGCCATCCCGACCGATTCTGCTCATGGCCCATCCACTCAGCGCCTACCTTGCCCTGCTGGACGATCTGCGCGCCGCAGGCTTCCACTTCCACCCGATCCGCGACTACTTCGTGGCGCGCAGGGCAGGGGATGCCGGCGCAACTCCAGGCGGGCATGAGATTTCCAGCGCCTACCTGCGCCACGACGTCGACCGCCTGCCGCAACGCGCCGTCGCAATGGCCGAGGCCGAGGCCGAGCGCGGCATTCGCGCCACTTACTACTTCCGCTGCGACGCCCGCCAGGGCTTTCCGGAGCCTGCCATGCGCCGCATCGCGAGCCTCGGCCACGAGACCGGCTTCCACTACGAGAGCCTATCCCGCGCCCGTGGCGACCGCGCCGCCGCGCTGGCCCTGTTCGAGCGCGAGCTGGCCGCCTGTCGCGCCATCGTGCCCGTGAGCACCGTCGCCCCGCATGGCGCACCACTCGCCGCCAGCTCCAACATGGACTTCACCGCGAGCATCGACACCGACTGCGCCCAGCTCCTCGGGGACGCCACCGACATGGACTTCACGGATATGCTCTACGTCACCGACACCGGCGGCACCTTCGGCAGCCCCCACAACCTGCGCGACCGCCCATCGGGCCGCTGCCTGACAGGGCCAGTGCCGCCGGCGCGGCTCGCCGAGTGGATTTCGGGCCACGCGATCGCCCGCCTCACCCTCAGCTGCCATCCGGAGCGCTGGCCTGCGGGTGCCATAGCGCTGGCGATGGCGAGCGTTCGGGACCTTGTCGGAAACGGAGCCAAGTCGCTACTGAGTAGGCTAAGGGCCTAAGGCGATTGCCGGAAACAAACATACCGAATGGCGCAGGATTCCCGTCCGCCTTCGCGAAGCGGCAGCGCGTGCATAGTCGCTCTATGTGCGCGTTGCCGCGACAAAGAAGGCGGGCGAGAAGACAAGCCAGGCGGTA
>JANQFI010000309.1 GCA_028277905.1 Chromatiaceae bacterium
CCAATCGCGGGTCGGCCCACTCCAGCGCTCGGGGTGCTGGTCGCGTGCGTCGGCGTAGAGGCGTTCGCGTCGTGCGAGGATGTCGTCATCCTCACCGCGATGTCGTTGTCCGGGTGTGACGAACTTCAGGGCGCTGTGATGGTGGACCTCGTTGTACCAATGCACGAAGCGCTGCACCCATGCGCGTGCCGCATCGAGGGTCTCGAACGGGTTGGCGGGGAATTCGGGGCAGTACTTCAGCGTCTTGAACAGTGCCTCGGAGAAGGGATTGTCATCGCTCACCCCGGGTCGGCTGAACGACGGCACTACGCCGAGGCGCTGGAGGGTTGTCAGCATCGTTGCGCCCTTCATTGGCGCGCCGTTGTCGGAATGCAGCACCAGGTTGCGGGCGGCGACGCCCTCGCGCAGATGCGCCTTGTGGAGCACGGCGGCGGCATGCTCGGTGGATTCGGTCTCGAACACCTCCCAGCCGACGATCTTGCGGCTGAACACATCCATGATCAGGTACAGGTAGAAGAAGGTGCCCTGCACGGTGGTGCGCAGATACGTGATATCCCAGCTCCAGAGCTGATTTGATGCGCTGGCCTGCAACGGTTCGGGGCGCTTGTGGGTCGGTGCGCGGCTGCGCCCGCGGTGCTTGAGCTGATCGGCCTCGCGCAGCGCCCGGTCGACTCCGAGGCGATCCAGCGGCCTTGGTCGGCGAGCATGGGCACGATCTGCGAGGGCGGCAGATGGGCGAATTCCGGCGCGTTGGCCACGGCCGGGATCTCGGCGCGTTCGGCATCGCTCAAGCGATTCGCCGGCGTGCGCTCGCGCCCCGCCGCAGCGCGGCCATCTTCACGCACAGCGTCGGCCTCGCACCAGCGCTGAAGGGTTCGCGGGCTGATCCCCGCCACCGCGCAGGCGCGCTCCAGGCCGGCGCCGGCGCGACAGGCCTCATCGATGAATGTGGTCATGGTGCGTCGCTGCTCCAGGCCGATCCTTCGCCCGCGTCCGCCCCGAGCAAGGTCTGGAGTTTTTTGTCGAGCACCAGCAACGCCGCGGCCTCCGCCAGCGCCTTGTCCTTGCGTCGCAGCTCGCGCTCCAGCGCCTCGCTCGCCTGCGCCGCCTCCAGCCCCTGCTCGCGGGCCCTGCTGCGCCAGCTGTAGAGGGTGTCTTTGGGGATGCCGGTCTCACCCACCAACTCCGGGACCGAGACGTTGTTCGGCGGCAGCATCCGCTCGATGATGCTCGCCTTGTATTCCGGGGAATAGACTGTCGCCATGATCGAAAAATCACCTCGTCGTGGAGCCGAGTGCCTCGCGCCGCGCCCGTGGCCGG
>JANQFI010000353.1 GCA_028277905.1 Chromatiaceae bacterium
TCGTTATATTCTCACTCAATGCCGATCTGTGAGAGCACTGCTCCAATCAGGATTGCCAGTACGATTGCACCAAGCGCAATCACAGCAAAATGAAACGCAATTGCCGAGCCTCCAAGAAAGGCTGCACCCCCTCCGACACGAAGTGGTTCCCTTTTGGCAAAGCTGACGATGCCCAGAATCAACGCTAAACCACCGAGAACACTGGTAGCAACTCGCACACCTTGATCTAGATCGATACTTCTCGGAGAGGCCTTTTCGTCGATTTTTTCGCCTTTCAGTGTGGCGATCGTGGCGTTCTTTATCGCCACCGCCTTTTCAGCGACGGTTTTCTCCAAGCTAGGTTGGGGAGCAATCGGGCCCACCCAGAAATGAACGATTGCGATTAGCAGCGCTACAGCTCCAACTGCTATGCCGATGAAACCTATCGTAGATCTACTTTCTTTCATCAATCTTTTTCCTGAATATAACGTCTGCGTCAAGCCGACCGGCGCGTGGCACGGCGTTGAGTTCGAGCTGAGCGCTGACGCGCCAGGTCGGCCTTTAAAGGCTTGTTGGCCGTTGGGCTGATTTTGCCGCTGCGCTTCAAGGCTGCAACCCGGCTGCTCAGCGCTTCACCACTGGCGATGCGCTGGCCAGCAACCACCACCAAGCCTTCAAGATGCCGAATTCCGCTTCGCCTGGCCGATTTCGCTCGCCGAAGCCACGAGACCACTGCCGGCCCAGCCGTCAGCCGATTCGCTTGCACCAGGGCTACGTTTCCGTCGGGCGAAGCCTCGATTCCTCTTTCATTCCCGTGTCTGCTTTGCCAAGGCCAACCAGCAATTGTATGGTTTCCGGATAACCTACCACACGAAATTGGGCTTGACAACAAGGCGTGGGACTGATATCGGCATGAGCAGCAAGATGCCGGTTGCGAATGTCATCTGGCAAGTGCTCACCGATGGTCCAGACTCTGCCGGACGTGGCTGAGCGCTTTGACGCGGCTAGGGCGTTGGCAGGGATTGCGGGGAAGCATCAAGCGGATTTGCGGCGGTGGCTCCGGTTCTACCTGGACTTCTGCGACAAGTACCAACACCATGCCGCGCTCCGCTCGAGCTTTCTGGCGTTCAGCGACGAGCTGCATGGGCCTTGATCATAGCTCGCAACCGGTAAGGCAGCGCATGTGGCGGTGGACTCCGCAAGGCTTCGCCGTTCTGGCGTGCGCCTCATTCCGTACCTTGTGCGTACGCAACGGCAAAGCGGAGGCCAAAGAACCCACCCAAGGTTGGAACGAAGACGACCCAAAGGGTGATTCTTGATCTGCGAGGGAACGGGCCACGCGCATATGGTTGAGTGTGCTACGGAAGGAATGGCTTAAGGTGAAGCGCGTTGCTTCCAGGCAGCCCCCGTGGTCCTCTCTGGGGGCCTTCATCAAACGGCGCCCTCCGGGCGTCGTAGTTGATTTCTGGAGAGCTCTTCATAACATCATGATGTCGAATTGGAAACTGCTGCGTCGTTTGTGCTGTCGATTGAACCCGACCAGCTGCGGTAGCACGGGGACCCGGTTGGACGGCGCCACCGGCGGCCAATGCGTGACGCGGGCCGCTGGGAGCCGCTGCGCGAGGCGACCTGCGTCGCCTTAGGCCAATTGGTTCCAGGCGAGTCCCCGGCGCCGGAGGGCTCCGGCGTCGGAGGGCTCTCCGGGGCTCAGGCAGGATCGCGCCCGCCGACCAGTGCCTTGAGTCGAGCAATCTCGGCTTCAGCCTCGGCGCGGGCCTGCGCTTCGGCTTGGGCGTGTCGCTCCGCCTCGGTCCGGGCCTTGGCCTCGGCCTCGGCGTGCTGTTCGGCCTGGATCCGGGCCTTCGCCTCGGCCTCTGCTCGTTCCTCCGCCTCGCGCCAAGCGGGCAGCAGATAGGCGCTGTAGACGGAATCCTGACGCAGGGCGGTGATGTCCGTGCGCTCGATCAGATCGGCGATGCGAAACCGAAATCCCGGCAGTATCTCGGAGCTGATCACGTCGTCGATCGGCAGGATGGGGCGATAGAGCCCGCTCTGCCGATCGAGGTTGAAGAAGGCCGTGCGCTCGCGCTCACGGTGGACGATGTAATACTCGCTGACGCCGCCGGCCGCGTACTCGGCCTGCTTGGTCCGCGTGTCGTGCTCGATGTCCTGTTGCGCCTTGTCCGCCAGCGCCTCGATACAAAGGTCGTATACGCCATGATAGGAGCAGTCCAGCGGCAGCAGCGGCTGAGGATTGTCGGTGCGCACGAGGGCGAGGTCCGGCCTGCGAATGACGGTCTTGTCGGGCAGGGACAGGCGAAAGCCCATGTCCGGTACGGCCTCCTGGGCCACGGGGTGGGTACGCAGGAACCAGCGCAGCAGCTCCGTGATCCAGGTGTAGGCGGTCAGTGTCTTGTAGTCGGACAGGGGCTTGCGCTCCAGGCGACCATCGTTCCACTCGTAGCTGATGTCGGACTCCAGGTAGTAGCGGCACCAATAGTCATGCTCCGAAACGAGGCGGCCATCCTCGGAGATCGGCTCCACGGGCCGATCGGCAGCGGGCTGGGCGGGCGCGGCTTGGTTGGTCATCGACTCCCTCTTCGGCTTGGTCGGTTGCCGGCACGCTCGCATGAATCACGGAGGGGAGCATGCCGGGCGGGCGCTCGCCCAGACCCGCGGCACCGGCGTCGCGCACCCCATTGAAGATCCGCGGGGGGCTTCAACCCCTGTCGTCCACCGCGTCCTGTAACACGGCCGTGAGCTGGTCGAGGCAGGTGTCCGGATGGTAGCGCTCGCGCACCCGGGCTGCGGCCCGGACCCCCAGCTTGGCGGCCAGCTCCGGCTCGGCGAGCAAGTGCGACAGGTGTCGGCCGAGTGCCCTGGTGTCGGCCTCGGGCGCGAGCAGGCCCGTGACCTCGTGCTCCAGCCAGTCCGGGATGCCGCCCACCGCGAAGCCCACCACGGGCCGGCCGCGCGCCATGGCCTCGATGCCGACCATGCCGAAGGGCTCTGGCCAGCGCGATGGCACCACAGTCACCGCCGCACGGGCGTAGTAGCCCTCCAGCGTCGCGTGGTCGACCCAGCCGGTGAAGGTGATGCGGTGGGCGACGTCCAGGTTGATGGCTAGGGCCTTGCAGGCCTCGAGGTAGTCGCCGGTACCGACGACGCTGGCATGCCAGTGCCCCTGCACCTGCGTCAGGGCGTGCAAGAGCAGATCCACGCCCTTGCTGCGCATCACTGGGCCGACGTAGAGGATCTCCGGCAAGTGCGACGGCGGCTGCCGCTCGCAGCTGCCGAGCGCCCTGGGCACTGGTGGCACGACGCGGATGTGTGCGGCCGGCAGCCCATTGATCCTGAGCTCATCGCGCATCCAGCGGCTGCCGACGATGAATCGCCGCACGCCGGCATGCGCCGCGATGGCGGCCTTGACCCCGCCGATCCCCTTGAAGGCGACAGGCAGCCGTCGGTGGCGCTGCTGCACGAAGCACAGATGGCTGTAGCAGGCGCCGCCGGCGGGGCGGTCACAGGCCCGGTTGCCGATGGGGAAGTACTTGTGCCGGCGCAGGCAGACCAAATCGTGGTCGTGCACCATGCGCGCGGCGGGTACCTGCGCCGCGAGCTGGGCGACCCTTGCCGCGTCCCCGACCTTGTGCAACAGCAGCACGTCCGGGCGGAAGCGCTCGATCAGGGCCGCGTCGGTGCCGCTGTCGGCGAATGCCTCCAGATAGCTGCGGCGCGGGGCGCGGTCGTTGTGCAACAGGCCCTGCGGCAGGCCGCGCTCGCCGAGGCCCGCCGCGATGTCGTGCAGGATCTGCTCGACGCCGCCATAGAATCCGGCCCGCTCATGGACGTGCAGGACGCGCATCTAGCTCGCCACCCCGATGCTCTCGGGGATTGCGCCGATAGGGTCCTGCAGACCGCGCTCGCGGTCGAGCTCCGGGAAATCATGCCGGTTTGTGCCTTGGGCCACGGAGATGACGCTGCGCTCGCCGTCGAGGGTGCGGGCGTCCTGCGACCTTTGCCTCAGGCCGTCGGCGATGCTGTTGCGGCCCGCCAGGCCGAAGCAGGCCTTGCAATCGCCCTGAGCCTGGACGAACAGCGAGAGCGGCCCTCGCACGAAGCCGGTGTCGGACAGGATCTGGGCCTGCATCGCCTCCTCCGTCATGGTTATTCCGCCCCTCGGGATTCTCGGGAAGCCTAGTGCAGCAGTGCGAATGTCCCGAGACCGTCTCAGGTCGTTGTCGTTGTCGGGATCGCGGTCTCACCGTGCGGGTATTCGATTACGATTACGACAACGAGGGGAACCCGGTCTCGGAACTTCCGCGGCAAAGCACTAGTGCAGCAGTGCGAATGTCCCGAGACCGTCTCAGGTCGTGGTCGTGGTCGTTGTCGTGATCGCGGTCTCGACCGTGCGGATATTCGACTACGATTGCGATTGCGATTACGACAACGACAACGAAGGGAACGCGGTCTCGGAACTTCCGCGGCAAAGCACTAGGCTCTAGCAAGCCTAGTCAATGGGACGGGCAACCGCTACGCGATCGGCGCCGAGTCGGCGCGACGCCGGGGCTCCCGGCCGGCTCGCGCAGCCCGACCAGGTGCCGAGCCCGACCTGGGTGGTCAGTCCGACCCTGGCGCTTGCGGCAGCGGCACCGCGAGCTTCAGTGTCTCGGGCGGTAGGCAGCGGTCGTCGCTGCAGGCCTGCAGGCGCAGCTCCGCCGGCAGCCAGAGCGCCGGGCGTTCCGGCGCGACCGCGGCCGGCGTGAGCGACGCTTCGATGCGCACGCGGCCCGCGTAGACCGACAGCGGCTCGCGCTGGAAGCCGAGCTGGATGTCCTGCGCGGGCGGGTAGCGGGTGTCCTCGATGCGCCACGCCGGTCGATCCCCGGCGAGGCCCAGGCGGGTCGGGATCAGATCGTCCTGCAAGGGCTGGGCGGCGTTGATGTGCCAGCCGGGGGCCATGTCCAGGTCCAGCGCGAGTGTCAAGGCGCCGCCCGCGCGCCGCAGCCGTGCGTCTACCCGCACCGCGCCGCGGGCCGCGTACTGCCTCGGCCCGGTCTCCCCGTGGCGCAGCCGGCCGAGTCCTGTGAGCAGTGTGGGGAAGGCCTCGGGGACGCGCAGTACCTGGCCGGATGCGGTGGCCACCAGCGTCCGGGCCTGCTGCTCGTAGGCCAGCTCGTCGGTGCGGCGGGCCAGGGCGGCGAGCAGGTGCAGCGCCGCCGCGGTGCCGGACGGGATGGCGCCGTCGCCCAGGTCCTTCGGGCGAGCCATCGCGGGCTCGCCGGCACGGGGCTCGGCCATGAAGAGCCCGCCGCCCTCGGGGTCCGCGAAGCGCTGCCACAGGGCATCCGCCAGCTCCCTGGCGCGCGCCAGCCATTCGGGCTCGGCGGTGGCATCGTACAGGGCCACCAGGCCGAGGCCGAGGAAGGCGTAGTCGCTCAACAGGCCGGCCTCGGCGGTGCGGCCACCGTAGTAGACGCGCTCGAGCGCGCCTGGGGCGGCGCGCGCCCGGGTCCAGAGCAGCGCGGCGGCACGCTCGGCGGCCCTGAGGTACTTGGGCTCCCACAGGCTGTCGCCGGCCTCGGCGAGCGCGGCGATCATCATGCCGTTCCAGGCCGTCAGTATCTTGTCGTCCCGGTGGGGATGGGGGCGCGCCGCGCGGGCCTGGAGCAGCGCCGCGTTGATGGCGTCCACGCGCTGTCGCAGCCGCTCGGGCGTCAGGCCCTGCTCGGCGGCGGCGGCGTCCAGCGCCAGTGGCAGGTGCAGGATGTTGCGCCCCTCGAAGTTGCCTGCGCCGGTGACGCCGTAGACTGCGGCCGCGAGCTCCGCGTCGTCCGGACCCAGCAGGTCGTCGAGCTCGGCCCTGGTCCAGACGAAGAAGCGGCCTTCTTCGCCCTCGCTGTCGGCGTCGGTGGCGGAGTAGAAGCCGCCCTCGGGCGAGGTCAGGTCGCGCAGCACGAAGTCCAGGGTGCGGCGGGCGACGCGGGCCAGGCTCGGGTCCCCGGTGAGCCGCCAGGCCGCGAGATAGAGCCGCGCCAGTTGCGCCTGGTTGTAGAGCATCTTCTCGAAGTGCGGCACCAGCCAGTCGTTGTCGATGGCGTAGCGGTGGAAGCCGCCGCCGACCTGGTCGTGGATGCCGCCGCGGGCCATGGCGCGGAGCGTGTAGACGGCGGCGTCCAGCGCGGCGCGAGCATCGGCGCGATAGGCGGAGCCTTGCGCTTGGTCCAGCAGCAGCGCGAGCTGCGGCTCCCGCGGGAACTTGGGCGCCGGGCCGAAGCCGCCCTGCAGCGCATCGAAGCTCGCCAGCAGTGCAGCGACGGCGCGGGCGGTGACGGTGTCGTCCAGCTCGGCGGCGCGGGCCTCTGCCGTCATGACCCGGTTGACGGCGCCGGCGACGCGGCTGGCCTGTGCCTGGACCCGCTCCGGCGCTTCCGCCCACCGCGACTGGATGTGCCTGAGCCAGTCCGCGAATCGCGCCGGCGGCAGGTAGGTATCGGCGAGGATGGGCTCGCCGTCCGCTGTCAAGATGGCCGACAGCGGCCAGCCGCCGCGTCGCCTGAGCAGTTGCAGCGCCGTCATATAGACCTGGTCCAGGTCCGGGCGTACCTCGCGATCCAGCTTGATGGCGACGAAGTAGGTGTTCAGCAGCTCGGCGATGGCCAGGTCCTCGAAGCTCTCCCGCTCCATCACATGGCACCAATGGCAGGTGGAATAGCCGATGGACAGGAATACGAGCTTGCCCTCGCGGCGCGCCCGGGCGAAGGCTTCCGGCGCCCAGGGATACCAGTCCACCGGGTTGTGGGCGTGCTGCAGCAGGTAGGGCGAGTCCTCCAGAATCAGGCGGTTGGTGAAGCGCGGGCGGCCGTCGGCGAGCCGGTGCTCGGTGCGCGGATTGTACCGCGGCCCCTTGGCCGCCAGCGCCGCGTCGAGGCGCTCTTGCAGCACCGCCGGGCGCAGCTCGGCGAGCGCCGGCCCCGCCTGTGCCGGCGCCTCGGATCCGGTCAGCAGACCCATCAGCAGCCAGAGCACGGCGCGCTGGGGGAGCAGGCGGCTGGCCATGGCCCTGCGAGCTCAGCCGAAGGCGCGCACGGCCGCCGCCTCGTCGTCGAAGATCTGGAAGACCCTGTGTAGCCGGGTCAGCTCGAACAGCGCCCAGATGGTGTCGCTCATCTCCGCCAAGTGGAGGTCGCCGGCCATCTTGCGCGCAGTTTGCAGGCCGGCGACGACGACGGCGAGGCCGCTGGAGTCCATGAGCTCGGTGTCGCCGAGATTGACGACGACCCGGCCGGAGCCGGCCTGGATGATCTGCTTCAGCTCCGCGCGGGCGTCCCCGGCGTTGGCCGTGACGAGTCGCTCGGGCAGGCAGACGACGTCGACGCCGTTTTCTTGTCTGTGGATAAGGCGCATTGCGGACTTGGGTCTGTGGTCGGTCGTTGAGCGCCGGGGTGGCCAGCGCCCCGTCTAGATGCTGTCACCGCCGGCTCAGCTGCCGCCCGGCAGTGGCCGGCTCAGGGTCAGCTGGTTGACATCATCGCAGCGGCTGTAGCTGACATCCGGGAAGCCCGCGCGGATGATCTGCCAGCCGCGTCCGCCCGCCGCATCGGGCGCGGCAGGCGCGCCGCTCGGCAGTGGCAGCGGCATCGGCCGGCCGCGGTCGCGGAGCTGATAGCGCAGCGCATCGGCCGCGCACTCGCCGCGGATGGCGATGGGCTGACCTGGCGTCATGTCGTAGGCGTGCTCGATGATGTTGTTGACCGCCTCCACCAGCGCGAGCTGAAGTCCGAACTGCACCAGGTCGCCGAAGCCGGCGGCGTGCGCCAGCGGTAGCAGGCGCCGCTCGATCAGGCCGTGCCACGCGGTGTCCTTCGGGTCGCTGGCGAAATCGATTTCCGTGCGCTGCATGCCTAGGGCTCGACGGCAGGGTGGCGACCCTTCCGGCAGTAGACGCCGGTCCCTGTTCGAAGGTTCCCAGCTCGAAGGTCCCGAGGGGTCCTAGAGCGGCGCAGGAGTGAGCATGGATCGCGACCGGGATCAATGGGGGCGATCATGGCTCGGGCCGCTCGATGATCAGCAGGGAGACGTCGTCCTCCAAGTCCGCGTCGCCCCGCCAGGCCAGCAGGGCGTCGCGCAGCAGCGCGGCCAGTGCGCTGCTGCACAGCCCACGATTCACGCGCAGCAGCTCACACAGATGGTCGATGTCGAAGGCGCGGCCCTGCGGGTCGAAGCAGTCCGTGATGCCATCGCTATAGGTGATGATCCGCTCACCCGGCTCCAGCCGGAAGCGCTGTGCGGCGTAGTCGGCCGTGTCGAACATGCCGACGGGCAGTCCGCCCTTGGGCAGGAGCTCGACGCTGCCGTCGCTGTGCAGCAGCAGCGGCTGTGGATGGCCCGCAAGCGCGTAGCGACCGTCGCCCGTGTGCGGGCTCAGCACGCCGTAGACGACGGTGGCATAGCTCGACACCTCGCCGTCCGGGCTGCACAGCGCCGCGTTCAGGGTCTGGAGGAGGTCGCCGGGGTCGAGGTACTCGCGGCTGCCCTTGGTGTGCTGCGCGATGCCGGTGTGCGGTACCAGCGAGCGGCTGAGGCTGGTGGACAGCAGCGCCGCCGGGATGCCGTGGCCCGCGACATCCAGGTGATAGAAGCCGATCTCGTCGGCCGAGATCGGAAAGACGTGGAAGCTGTCGCCGGAGATCCTGGTCGCCGGCAGGAACAGCCAGCCGGCGCGCAAGGGCGCAATGCGGGCGTCCGACGCCGGCAGCGATTCGCGCTGGATACGGGCGGCGGCGGCGAGGTCGTGCTGAATCTGTTGATAGGCGCTGTCGAGGGCGTCATGGCTCTGCTTGAGCCTGCGGTTCTGCTCGGCGAGCCGCTCCTGCAGCCCGAGGATGCGCACGCCCACCTGCAGCCGCGCCCGCAGCACCTGGACGTCGAAGGGCTTGCCGACGAAGTCGTCGGCACCGGCGTCCAGCCCGAACACCAGGTCCCTGTCCTCGGTGCGACCGGTCAGCAGCATGACGTACACATAGTGCGCGAAGCCTGATAGGCGAATGGCGCGGCAGACCTCAGGACCGCTCATGCCGTCCATCATCCAGTCGCAGATGACCAGCCGGATGTCGCCCTGGCGCAGTCGCTCGAGCCCGTCGGCGCCATTGCTCGCGAGCACCGCCTCGAAGCCCCACTTGCGCAAGAGCGCGCGCAGGTTGGCACGCACATCGGGCGCGTCGTCGATCACGAGCACCTTGCGCGCTCCAGGCGCCTGCGCTCCGGACAGGGCACCGGCGGGATGGTCGCTCGGCGGTCGCGGGACACTCATGGCCGATCCCGGGGCGTTGCTCTGGTGAGGTCGTGTCGCCGAGCGCCTCCCGGCTGCGCCCATGCACCCCGCGTCACCTTGATTCCTGGATGGCATGAGGGATGGCTCGGGCTCGCGGCGGATGGCGCACGAAAGCCCGTCACTCGTCGCCAACGGGGTGGGTCTCTCTGGATCAGAATCTGCATCAAGGTCCTCAACAGGGCCCCAAGAGCCATTGCAAGAGCCGTTGCGGGCGTCTGCGGCCGCCGTCGCCCCGGGGGCAATTATTGTCAACCTGGACCCTTTTCGCCAATGCCCGGGGGGCGGCGCAGGCGGCATGGCGTGGCTCTGCCATGGCATCGCGCTTCCGGGCCACCGCCGCCGCCCCGCCGAACGGGCTGAGCTCGTGCCGCGCGCTGCCCGGGCGCCGGGGGCACTCGCCTGCAACCCCACAGGGGTCCGACATTGGGGCGCATTGCCAGCGCCGCGGCCCGCTCGGCATACTGGCGACCTTTGCGCAGTGTCCGGCCCCTGGGCGCCGGCGCCCTCGTCACCATGCATGACCTCATCGAGCGCACTATTGCGACCCATGTCCAAGTGCTGCAGGACACGGCTGCCCTGGCGCCGCACATCGCCCGTTTCGCCGAGCGTGCCGCGGACTGCATCGCCGGCGGCGGGCAGCTGCTCTGGATGGGCAACGGCGGCAGCGCCGCCGATTGCCAGCACCTCGCCGCCGAGCTGGTGGGCCGCTTCGAGCGCGAGCGCCGGGGGCTGCCGTCCGTCGCACTCACGACCGACACCTCCATACTCACCTCGGTGGCAAACGACTATGGCTTCGAGCTCGTGTTTGCCCGTCAGGTGGAGGCGCTTTGCCGCGATGGTGACCTGCTGGTGGGACTCTCCACGTCGGGCAACAGCGTCAATGTGCTGCGCGCCATGGAGCGTGTCGCCGGTCGCGACGTCTATCGTGTCGGGCTCACCGGTGCCGCCGGCGGGCGCCTCGCGGAGGTCTGCGACCTCTGTCTGGCGGTGCCGTCGAAGGTAACCGCACGCGTCCAGGAGGCGCACATCGTCATCGGCCATATCCTTTGCGACCTGGTGGAGCGCCGGATGACCGGCCAGCTCGGCCCAGGGCCGGCAAAGGGCTCAGCGCCGGGCGCGCCTTGATGTTCCTCGAGACACAGCGTGTGGTGGATGCCGTCGCCGGACGCTTCGGCGGGCGGCAGGTGCTGGTGGTGGGTGACTTGATGCTCGACCGCTACCTCGGCGGTGACGTCCGCCGCATCTCGCCGGAGGCCCCGGTGCCGGTGCTGACCTTGGCCGGCGAGCGCAGGGTGGCCGGCGGTGCGGCCAATGTGGCGCGCAACCTGGTCGGGCTCGGGCTCGGCGTGACCCTGGCCGGGGTCCGCGGCGACGACGCGGACGGCGCCGCGCTGGCGGCCCTGCTCGCTGAGGCCGGCATCGCCCAGGAGGCCGTGCTGGTGGACCCGGATCGACCCACGACCAGCAAGACCCGTGTGGTCGGCAATGGCCAGCAGATGCTGCGCATCGATGCCGAGAGCACGCGTCCTCTCGCGGGGCCGCTGCAGGCCGCGCTGGAAGAGGCGGTGCTGGAGCGCTTGCCGGCGGCGGACGTGCTGCTGTTGTCCGATTACGCCAAGGGCGTGTTGACGGGGCAGCTCTGCGCGCGGCTCATCGGGGCGGGCAGGGCCCGGGGGATGCCGGTGCTGGTGGACCCCAAGGGCCAGGATTTCACGCGCTACCGCGGTGCGACCCTGCTGACGCCGAACCGTGCCGAGCTGGCCCTTGCCACTGGTGTGCAGACCGCGGATCTCGACGGCCTGTTGCGGCAAGCGGCGCTGCTGCGCATGCGGCTCGGTGTCGCGGAGCTGGTGCTGACCCTTGGCGAGCTGGGCATGGCCCTGGTGGCGGACGGCGGCACCATCCGAGTGCCGGCAGTGGCGCGGGAAGTGTTCGACGTCTCTGGTGCCGGGGACACGGTCATCGCCAGCATGGCCGCCGGCCGCGCCGTCGGGCTCACGCCGGTAGACAGGGCGCATCTCGCCAACCTCGCGGCGGGCGTCGTCGTAGGCCAGCGTGGCACGGCGGCCATCACGGCAGCGGGGCTCGCCGCCGCGATCGCAAGCGAGCCGGCGCTGGAGCAGGCGGCCAAGGTGCGGAGCCTCCCCGACATGCGCACCCAAGTGGCCCAATGGCGTGCCGAAGGCCTGCGCATTGTGCTCACCAACGGCTGCTTCGACCTGATGCACGTCGGCCATGTCACCTACCTGGAGCTTGCGCGCCGGCACGGCCAGCGCCTGGTCGTCGGCCTGAACTCGGATCGCTCCGTGCGGGCGCTGAAGGGGCCGCAGCGTCCGCTCATCGGCGAGCAGGATCGCGCCCGGGTGCTGGCCGCGCTGGCGGCGGTGGACGGCGTGGTTCTCTTCGATGAGGACACGCCCATCGAGCTGATCCGGGCGCTGCGCCCGGATGTGCTGGCCAAGGGCGCGGACTACCGGGAAGCGGACGTCGCCGGCGCCGCCCAGGTCAAGGGCTGGGGCGGGCAGGTCGTGCTGGTGCCGCTGGTGGCCCAGCAGAGCACCACGGGCATCATGGCGCGGATGCGCTCGGGGCGTGACGGCTGAGGGCGGCGGCCTGAGCGCCAGATCCGAGCCAGACACCCAGGAATTGGGCCATGAATCAGGCGACGATGCCATGCTCGATGCGGCCGGGGGTGTCCCTGAGGCGCTCGGCGCGGCCTATGATGTGCGCCAGGCGCAGGTGCTACAAGCGCCGGACTTCGTCGCCCCTTACGTCGTCGCCCCGGACTTCGTCGCCCGGTACGTCGTCGGTCCTTAGCTCGTCGCTCAACCGCCGCACCGTCTCGCTCAGTTCCCGATCCAGCTCCGAGAAGCGCTCCCAGGCGCCCTCGGGGATCTCCTCGCCCATGCGCATCAGGGCCCGGTAGATGGGCGCGTCGTTGATGCGCTCGGGTGGAACGCCCTGGTCCAGCAGCTTGTCGCCGGCGTCGATGAAGCTGCCGACGAGCCGCATCATCACCGCCTGGCGCTGGGGGGTGGCGTAGCGGTCGATCTCGGAGAAGGCGGATTGCCGCAGGAAGGCCTGGTTGATCAGCTGGGCGTAGATCAGGGTCAAACGCTGGCGTGGCGGCATGGCATCGCGGCCGATGATGCGCGCCATGCGCTCCAGGCGCGCCTCTTCTTCCAGCAGCGAGAGGAAGCGCCGGCGTAGGGCCTCCCAGCGGGTGCAGCCCTCGCGGTGCCACCAGCGCGCAAGGCCTCGGGCGCTGCCGCTGTAGGAGATCAGCGGGTGGATGGCAGGATAGAATCTGGCCTGCGCGCGGCGCACGTCCAGTGACCACAGGCAATCCACATAGCGGCGCGTATGGTTGGTGACAGGCTCGGAGAAATCGCCGGAAGGCGGGCTCACGGCGCCCATGATGCTCACCGAGCCGCGCTGGCCGGCGAGGGTCTCGACCCGGGCCGCTCGCTCGTAGAAACCCGCGAGCCGGCTCGACAGGTAGGCGGGATAGCCGCCCTCACCAGGTAGCTCGCCGAGGCGACCCGAGACCTCCCGCAGTGCCTCCGCCCAGCGGCTGGTGGAGTCCGCCATCAGCGCGACATCGAAGCCCTGGTCGCGGAAGTACTCGGCCAGGGTGATGCCTGTGTAGATGCTCGCCTCGCGCGCCGCCACCGGCATGTTGGAGGTGTTGGCGATGACGACGGTGCGCGCCAGGAGCGGGCGGCCGGTGCGCGGGTCATCGAGCTCCGGGAACTCCGCCAGCAGCCCGGCCAGCTCATTTCCGCGCTCGCCGCAGCCCACGTAGACGATGATGTCCGCATCGCACCACTTGGCGACGGTCTCCATCAGCACGGTCTTGCCGGTGCCAAAGCCACCGGGCAGCGCCGCGGTGCCGCCGCGGGCGATGGGGAAGAGGCAGTCGAGGATGCGCTGGCCCGTGAGCATGGGCTCGTCCGCGGGCAGGCGCTTCGCCACCGGTCGCGGCAGGCGCACCGGCCAGCGGTGTGACAGTGCGACCTCGTACCTGCCGTCGTTGCCGGTCTTCAGGGTGCAGACGGGTCCGTCCTCGGCGACGACCCCGGGGTCGGCCAGCTCGATCACCTCACCGGGTGGAGCGTCTGGCGGCACCAGACAGCATTGCTGTAGGCGCGGCGCCCCGGCGCCGCCGCCGGCATCCTTGCCGGAATCCCTCTCCGGCCTCGCGTCGGCGGCTGCGACATCGCCGATGATGCTGCCCGGCGCCACCCGCTCCCCGACGGCGACCCGCGGCGTGAAGCGGAAGCGGCCGGGGCTCGCCTCGCGCATGCCGGGGTGCACCCAGGCGTTGTCCAGGTCCCCGACCTCCACGCCGATGGGCCGCAGCAGGCCGTCGAAGATGTGTCCCAGGATGCCGGGACCGAGCCGAATGGACAGCAGCCGCCCGCTGCCCTCCACCGGGTCGCCGGGCCGCAGGCCCGAGGTGTCCTCGTAGACCTGCACCGTGATCTCGTCTCGGGCGACGCGGATGACCTCGCCCAGCAGGCGCCGCGCGCCGACGGCCACGGCCTCGCGCATCAGGAAGCCGCCTGCGGTGGCCGCGCGCAGCACGGGGCCGCTGATCCAGACGGTTGTGGCGCGGGCGGTCATGCCGGCGCCGCGGCCTTGGCGAGCGCCAGGAGCCGCGCCTCCAAGCGCGCACGGTCCTGAAGCAGCCCTTCGAGGCTCATGTCCAGCACGCCGCCGCCAGCGGCAATGACGACCCCGGCGGAGAGCGCCGCGTCCGTGCGCAGCGCCGGGGTCGGGATGCCGTGCCGCGCCAGCTCCGCCAGTGCCGCCGCGCGCTCGGCCTCGGGCCAGCCTGCGGCATGCCGAATGGTCCAGCGCTCGCGCGGCAGCGCGCGGCGCGCCTGCGCCAGCGCCGCACCCACCCAGACTGCGCGATCCTCGGCGCGCGCCCAACGGTCCGCCAGGTGCGCCCGCAGCCTTGGCCAGGCGGCGGCGATGAGCCCTGCGTCCGCCTGCTCGGCCTGCCTGCGCTCGGCGGTGGCGCGCTCCGCGGTGGCCGCGCTCAGCAGATCCTGCGCGCGGCGGCGCTCGGCGTCGATGCGCTGGTGCAGAAGCCGGCGCTCGCGCCGGTAGGCGTCGCGCTTGATAGCGGCGGCGCGCTCGGCGGCCTCCGCCAGCAGCCGCCAACAGGCCTTGTCGCGCTCCTCCTGAATCAACTTGAGCAGGGCTCGCTCGCGCTCTTGGGTGTTCATCCGGCCAACCCGAGCTGTCGCTTCAATGTGGCGGTGAGGTCCTCGGGCGCCACCCGCCCCCGCGTATCCGGGACCACCACGCAGGGTGGGCACTGCGCCGCGAGCGCCTCAGCCAGCAGGGCCGGCGGCAGTGCCGCGGCGTACTCGGCGGTGATGAGGATCAGACCCGGCTCATCGTCGCAGCCCAAGGTCCGCCGCATTGCCCGCAAGAGCTCCGGCGTGTCGGCCAGCGCCGGCCTGTGGCAGTCGGCGCCGGCCAGGCGCCAACCGGCGGCGCTCAGCTCGTCGCCGATGAAGACGCAGCGCGCGGCCATGAGCGGCCTGCCGGGGGCTCAGATCTTGTTCAGGATCAGCACCGAGACGATGAGGCCGTAGATGGCGATTCCCTCCGCCAGCCCCACCAGGATCAGGACCCTGCCGAACAGCTCCGGCTTCTCTGCCAGCGCACCCACAGAGGCGGCACCCACGGTAGCCACCGCGTAGGCCGCACCCAGGGCGCCGACGGCGGTCGAGAGCGCGGCGGCAAGCAGGCCCCAGCGCTGCACGCTCGGGTCGATGATGCGCTCGGTGATCTCCAGGCTAGGCCCCTGCGCGAGCACCTGCGGCTGCCAGAGCAGCAGGCTCGCCAGGACCGCCACCAGCACGGCGGATACCATAAGCGTTGCTGCAACGACGACGGACTTGCTCATGACGGACCTCCGGTGACCATGGCAGGGGGCGCCGGCAGCGGGCTGAAGACCCGCCCGGTGCCCCGGAGAAAGCGGTTGAAGAACTCGAACAGCACGAGTCGGGTGGTCTGGATGGATACCACCAGCCCTTCCAGCAGGATGATCACCAGGTTGCCGACCATTAGAATCGGCAACGCGGCCCAGGCCGGCGCCGCGCCGGCCATGGTCACCATGGCCAAGGACAGCGCCGCATGGGCCAGTGCGAAGGCGCCGACGCGGGCGAAGGACAGGGTATTGGTGACTAGCCTGAGCCCGCTTTCGGCCAGATGCCCCAAGGCAGCGAGCGCACCCAGCAGACGTTGCGCAACCGCGAAGGACCCGCCGAGGTACCAGGCGAGCCCCAGCAGGGCGAGCCAGCCGAGCCCGGTGCCCGGCAGCGCCAGCATCCCCGACAGGCCCAGGTACAGCACCA
>JANQFI010000416.1 GCA_028277905.1 Chromatiaceae bacterium
GGCGCAGGATTTTCGCTCGCCTTCAAGGAGTGGCAGCGGGCACTTAGTCGAGCTCTGTGCCCGCTGCCGCGACGCAGAAGGCGGGCGAAAAGACAAGCCAGGCGGTCTGTTTGTTGACAGAAATCGCCTTAATAAGACCTCGGCCCGGGCGTACTCACTCCGATGCGCTACGACGACGCCGCCGGCTCCCCGCATCGCGCCACGATATGGTCCAGCGTCGCGTCGCGCAGCGCAACCGCCGCCTGCCAGTCGTCGCCGGGCGGTTGCAAGGGCGCGCCGACGCTGAGCGCGATGCGCCCCCAGTGTGGGAAGAAGGTAATGCCGGGGTAGAGCGCCCGGGTGCCACGCAGCGCCACCGGCAACAGCGGCACGCCGCTGCCGGCGGCGGCGAGGAAGGCGCCCATTCTGAATGGCAGGAGTCCCGGCTGCTCGCGGAAGGTGCCCTCCGGGAAGAAGCCGAGCGGGCGGCCGCTGTCCAGTATGGCCCTGAACCGGCGCATCTCTTCCGGCCCCCGCAGCAGGTCGAAGCGGTCCACGAACAGACACTCCAGGCGTTGCATCGGCCAGCGGATGAAGGGGTTCTTGCGCAGCCCCTCGGCGGCGACGAAGACGACGGGCCGCCGGACCGGATCGATGGCCTGGATCAGGACGCCGACGTCGAGAAAGCTCTGGTGGTTGCAGACCAAGACGAAGGGCTGGCCGGGCCTTGGGATGTGCTCCTGGCCTTCGACCTCGAGCGGCACCCAGGCGAGCCGGCGCAGCAGCGTCACCCCGATCCGCGCGAGCCACCAGCGCCAGGCGAGCCGCGGCGCCAGCATCATGCCAAGCCAGCAGGGCGGCGCCAGCAGGCCGAACAGCAGCCAGGCGTAGCCGGCGTAGAGCCGTGCCGGCAGCCGGCGCATGAAGCGCAGCGCCATGGCGCCGACCCCGGCGGCGGCGAGCCTTAGCAATTGCCGGGCGGGCGCCGGCGCCCCGGTGCTGAGCCTGCCGGCGATCCAGCGCTCGCGCGCACTGCCGCGGCGGAGCTTGCCGCTGGAGGTCTTGGGGATGGCCCGCGGCGGGGCGAGCAGGATCTCCTCCGGCGGCAGGCCCAGCACCTGGGTGGCGCGCTCGCGGACGCGGTTCTCCAGCGCCGCCCGGCGGGCCGGGTCCCGCTCGCGGGTCTCGGCCACCAGGACCAGCCGCTCGCTGCCCTGCTCGGGGTCCGGCGCGGCGAAGGCGACGACACAGCCTTTGCGCACGCCTGGTAGCTCGCCGATGGCCTGCTCCAGCTCGTAGGGATACAGGTTGCGACCGCCGCGGATGATCAGGTCCTTGACGCGGCCCGTCAGGTGCAGCTCGCCGTCCGCAAGGTAGCCGCGGTCGCCGGTGTCATGCCAGGTCTCGCCGTCGATCTGATGGATCAGCGTGGCGGTGGCCTCGGGGTTGCGGTAGTAGCCGCGGGTCGCCGATGGCCCCTGGAACCAGACCAGGCCCTCCCGGCGCTCCGGCAGCGCCTTGCCCTTGGCATCCAGGATGCGCAGCCGATAGCCGGGCAGTGGTCGGCCGCAGCTCGCCACTGGCATCGCTTGCGCGTCGTCGCAGGGGATGCTGAGTGCGCGGTCGGCGGTGGCGAGGAGCTCGCGGTCGATGCAGTCGATGACCGGTCCGCGGGTAGCTGGCGGAAAGCTGAGCCCGACGGCGGCCTCGGCGAGCCCGTAGACCGGCGCCAGCGCCTCCGGCCGCAGGCCGGCGCGGGCGAAGCGCTCGGCGAAGCGCCGCAGCGTCTGCGCGCTGACCGGCTCGGCGCCGTTCATGGCGCGGCGCCAGCAGCTGAGATCCAGCCGGTTCAGGTCGGCGTCGTGCAGGCGCTTCAGGCACAGATCAAAGGCGAAGTTGGGTGCAGCGGACAGGGTGCCGCGGTGGCGATGGATGGCCTCGAGCCAGCGCCGTGGCCGCGCCAGGAAGGCGAGCGGGGACATGGATACCAGCGGCATGCCGAAGTACAGGCTGCCGAGCCAGGCGCCGATCAGCCCCATGTCGTGATAGAGCGGCAGCCAGCTGACGAAGACGTCGTTTGGGCCGACGGCAACGGCCTCGCCCATGGCGCGGATGTTGGCGAGCAGGTCCGCGTGCGTCAGCACCACACCTTTGGGCTGGCCGGTGCTGCCGGAGGTATATTGCAGTAAGGCGATATCGCCCGGCTGCGCGGCGACGGTCCGGCGGATCGGCTCGGATTGCGCCAGCTCCCCCGGCTGCACCACCGCCCGCAATGACGGCACCAGCGCACGCAGCAGCCGCGCCACCGCGAGCGCCTCCGGCACGGTCACCAGCAGCACCGCACCGGCGTTGTCGAGGATGCCGGCGTGGCGCCGCAGGTGGTCTTCCAGCTGGTCCGGGCGTGCCGGCGGGTAGATGGGCACCGGCACGCCGCCGGCCAGCAGCACGCCAAAGAAGCCGGCGAAATAGCTCATGCCGGTGGCCAGCATCAGCGCACAGGTCTGGCCGGGCTCCAGGCCGTGTCGCTCGAGACCACCGGCGACCCGTGCGGCCTGGCGCCACAGATCGGCGTAGGTAATGGGGCGGGGATCTGGTGCGTGCTCATAGAGCAGGATGTGGACCTTGTCCGGAGCGCGGCTGGCGTGCCAGTCCAGGACCTCCGGCAAGGTGCGAGCGGTGTCGGGGACGGCGGCGGTGCCGGCGGCGGTCGGCTCGAGCCCGCCCGCGGGTGCCCGGGGCAAGGCCTCGGCCGCACCCGCCCTGTCGGGCTGCACCAGCGCAAGCAGGTCCCGCGGCGTCGGCGCCAGCAGGGCCTCGTCCGGCAGCCGGCAGCCGAGGCCGCGCTCGATGCGCGCGACCAGCTCGGCACGGCCCAGGCTGTCCAGCCCGAGGTCCGCCTCCAGCCGGGTGTCCAGCGTCAGGTCCCTGCGCGCCAGGTCGATGCCCGAGCCCCGCGCCAGCTCCCCCAAGATCTGGAGCAAGCCTTGCGCTGTCTGCGGTTGTGGTCTCTCCGGTTGCGGCGTCATCGGTCGTGGCTGCGGGCGACACGGATTCCGTGCAGGGATGGAGCAGGTGCGGGGCTGCGTCGTCCGTTGCGATGCGGCGAGCCCGGTCGGCGGATGCGCTTCGCTGTTCCTTGAGCTTAGGCGATTGCCGGAAACAAACATACCGAATGGCGCAGGATTTTCGCTCGGCTTCAAGGCGCGGCAGCGGGCGCATAGTCGAGCTCTGTGCCCGCTGCGGCGACGCAGAAGGCGGGCGAAAAGACAAGCCAGGCGGTCTGTTTATTGACAGAAATCGCCTTAGTGCAGAAGCCACGGGAGCGCCGGAGACGACGCTCCCGTGGCCGGCGCCGGCCTACTTCAGGCCGGCCTACTTCAGCGCGCCCTCCCCGTAGCGCTTCTCGAACGCGGCCCGCACCTTCTCAATCTGCTCCTTGCCCAGGCCGCTGAAGTACCAGTCGTGGCCCTGGACGGGCTTGAAGTGCTCTTCCAGCAGGGCGAGGGCGTAGTCCTCGTTGCCGTCCTTCTTTCTGACGACCTCCTTCAGCTCCGGGATCCACTCGAAATAGGTGTGCTTGGCGACGTCGTAGATGCCGTGCCACCAGGTGTAGTCGGGGCCGCTCATCGAGGCACCATGGCGGGCGCGGCGGCCCTCGTGGTGCCAGATCTCCCACCAGGTCCACTCGATCCGGTCGTCGAACGGCGAGGCGGTGATATAGCCCCCCTCCTTGAGCTTGCCCATGACTGCCGCGATGGGCTTGGCGAACTTCTCGTTGTAGAGGTCCACCACGTCGTCGAACTGCTGATAATGGCCGTCGATGACGCTCTTCTCGTGGCAGGCGTAACAGACGTCCTCCATCTTGGCGCGGCGGTCCTTCCAGGTGAGCACCTCGACCACGGTGGACCCCTTCGCTGCGTCGCCGACGGCGGGGAGGTCTCCGCCCTCGGGCACGTCGAACTCGTCGCCGTTCTCGAGCTTGACCAGGTTGATCTTGGTCGAGATGGGCGGCCGGAGCGTCCAGGAGATGCGCTCGCCGACGTTGTGCGTGGCGGCCTCGTTGGGCGCCGCGCTCATGTGGCAGGTGGCGCAGGTGGGGGCTGCGGTGTAGTCGATGCCGGCGACCCACTTGTCCGACTCCAGGTTCATCTCGTCCACCTTGGCGTGGTAAATGATGCCGTGCTTGGACTCGTTGTAGACCTCGATCTGCGGGTGGTCGGGGCCCACGTGGCACTTGCCGCAGGTGTCCGGCGTGCGCGCCTGGGCCTTGCTGAAGCGATGCCGCCCATGGCAGGCGGTGCAGGAGCCGAGGCTGCCGTCCGGATTGATGCGCCCGATGCCCGTGTTGGGCCAGCTGCCGGGCTTGGGCCGACCGACCTCCTTGCGGTTGCCTTCCGCTTCGGTGATGAACTCCAGCTTGGAGCCGTGGCACTGCCTGCAGCCGGCGTTGACCGCCGCTGGGCCGCCGACGACCTCGCCGAGGAGGTTATCCAGCGATCCCAGGATCTGCCCGCCCTTGGCGTGGTGGGAGCCATCCATCTCCTCGAACTCCTTCTTGTGGCACTTGGCGCAGTCCTTCGGCGTGACGACGATAGAGACGAGCTCATCCTCGTGCCGCCAGGCGTCGATGTCGCCCTCCTCCGCCTGGTGGCAATCGATACAGGTGACGCCGTTCTGGCCGTGCTGGCTATGGTTCCACTCCCAGTACAGCCCGGGGTTCTCGCCCATGTGGCATTCCACGCACTCCCGTCCCCTGGGGTCGCCCCAGTCCACGCCGGGCTGGCCGGCAGGGCGCACGGCGGCCGCGTTGGCGGCGAACAGCAGCAATGCGGCCGCCGCCGGCAGGGTTTGGAGCAGGTGCAGGGGTCGGCGTCTGGCCGGGCTCTGGGGTGGGCGCCGGCTCGGAGTTTGGGCCGGGCGCTGCCTCGCGGTGGGAGGTTTGTGGCTGGATGTTGTCATCTGGCTATCCTCGGACCTCATGGTGAGCACGGTGTCGGCGAAGCGGCGGGCGACCACCACAAGGGGCAGGGCGCCGCCGGCTCTCCGACCTACGCCGCGGGCACCTGGCCGCGCCTTGGACCGCCTGGCCGAGCGGCGCGTCCGGCTCGATATTTCCCCGCAGCTTGATCCGAGTCTAGGCCGGCTTCGACTCGCCAGCCTTGAGGTACCTCAAGACGGACCGGACGGTGCGGGCAGAGCTACCCAGGAATCATGGGCGTCAAAGACAGGCGATCGCGGTACTGCCGGCGGCGCTGCCGGATCTGCTGGAGCAGGGGCGCCGGCGGGCGGAGCTGGAGGGACCGCAGACCCCGCGGCCGCTGGACCTGTCGCCGATTCTGTCCCCCTGAGCTACAGTTCGTTGACTCGGCGCCGTCGTCGGGCAGCGATATCGACGCACCGCTGCGACGGAAGAATAATGCGAGAGCCAAAGGGGGACGGGTTCATCGACAACGTCGATCGGTTCCAGCACTTAGGCGATTTCTGTCAACAAACATACCGCCGGGCTTGTCTTTTCGCCCGCCTTCTGCGTCGCGGCAGCGGGCACAGAGCTCGACTAAGTGCCCGCTGCCACTCCTTGAAGGCGAGCGAAAATCCTGCGCC
>JANQFI010000420.1 GCA_028277905.1 Chromatiaceae bacterium
CAACGCGCACATGGAACGACTATGCACGCGCTGCCGCTTCGCGAAGGCGGACGAGAATCCTGCGCCATTCGGTCTGTTTGTTTCCGGCAATCGCCTTAGAACGGCGGCCTTGTCGTCGCCATTGACCCACTTTTTGGTCTTCAGATCCTGCACCGCGTGGCACCCCGCGCGCTCCCTATAGATACGGCGCCTGTGATGCGGTGGGTGTCTGTTTTCTAGACTTGCTTCACGGGTTGTCGGTCACGCTCGGTTGGATTGATCGGATTGCACCGCGCTCGACCCGCCCTGCGCTCGACCTGCCATGCTCAGCGGTGCTCGTCCTCCTCGATCCGATCCCAATGGCGGTCCTCGCCCTTTTCCAGATAGGGCGGGCGCGTGTCGATCCGCTCGATGTCCACCTCGAATTTGGCCACCAGGGCGGCGATGGCGCCGACGGCGGCGAGCAGCGGCGCCAGCAGGGTCAGCGCGCCGCCGACCGCGACGCCGGCCGTGAGCGGGATCTCGATCAGGTTCTCGCCGCTCGGGCGACGGATGATGAGCCTGCGCACATTGCCGTCGGCGATCAGCTTCTTGACGAAGCTCACCAGCTCGCCGCCGGCGACGGTGACACGCTCGGTGATAGTGCCTTTGCCTTTGCTCATGGGACGCCACCAAGGGGTCTGGGGCCCAGCTTGTAGAAAACCGGGCACTATACCCGACGCGGTGCCGTCACGGGGAGCCTATCACCCGTTCTCGCCGCAGAAGCGTACCAGCCGCGCCGCGTCCAGCGTCACTTCCTCGCCGGACGGCAGCGCCGCGGCGGGCTCCCGCAGCCACTCGGCGATGTCGTGGCGCACCCGAGCGCCCTGCAGGTCCCGCGGCAGCATGTGCCAGCCATGGCGGTAGAGTGCGAGGCGTAGCGCCGGCGCGTCCCGCGGCAACTGCTTCACCATGCGGCAGTAGGCGCTGCGCGGGATGATGGAGTCGCGCTCGCCGTAGAGCAGCAGGGTCGGGCCGCGCAGCCGCCGGGCGCTGTCCGCCGCGAGGTCCATCAGGTTGGTGACGCCCCAGAGGCTGTCCACGCGGGCCCCCTTGAGCACCAGGGCGTCGGCGCCCATGGCCCGCAGCATCTGGATGTTGTCGGTGGGATGGATAGGCACGCCCTGGCCGGTCAGCAGCGCCCCCGGCGCAAGCCGGGCCATGGTGCCGAGTGCGGCGCGTTGGTACCAGGGCATGCCGGCACGGTCCCAAACGGCGGGAGCGATGAGCACGATGCCGTCCACCTGCAGCGGGCCGTCCGCCAGTGCGGCCAGCACAACGGCTGCGCCCATGCTCTCGCCGATGACGAAGAGGCGGCTGCCCGGGTGGCGCTGGCGCAGCACCTGGGTGAGGTCGCGCAGGTCGGCGGTGAGCTGCGCGCTGCCATGCCAGCGCCCGGCGAGCCGCCCGGCGCCGAAGCCCCGCTGGTCCACCGCGTACACGCGTCGGCCATCGGCCGCGAGGCGCTGCGCCAGCGGGGTGAAGGCGTTGCCGTAGTCGTTGAAGCCGTGCAGGCCGAGCGCCACGGTGTCCGACACCGGTGGCCCCCAGCTGCGTAGCGGTAGCCGGAAGCCGTCCGGCATGCGGGCATGATCGGCGGCCAGCGCGGGCGCCAGCAGAGGTGCGGCGGTCGGTAGGGGTTGGGGCATGGCGCAGCCGGCAAGGAGAGACACGGACAGTGCCCCGGCGAGGACCCCGACCAGCCGTCTCCGGTAGGCTGCCCGGACCTTAGGCGATTGCCGGAAGCAAGGATCCCGAATGGCGCAGGATTCTCGTTCGCCTTCAAGGAGCGGGAGCGGGAGCGGGTGCATCGTCAAACCATGTGCCGGCTTCCGCGACGCGGAAGCCGGGCGAAAAGGCAAGCCAGGCGGTGTGTTTGTTGACAGAGATCGCCTTCGGCGCCTGTGCTCCGGGTGCGCCGGGACAGCTGGCCCGGCGGCTGCCCCGCCAGGCGCCTGGCAGCGCAGCGAGGCCGCCGATGGCTCGCCGCGCCCGTCGCGCGCCGCTCATGGCCCGGGCGGGCGGTCGAGGAAGTCCGCCAGGGAGTGCTGGTAATGCGGCTGGCTGTCCAGAAAGCCGTCGTTGTGCCCGCCGACCAGCTCGACGAAGCGCTTCGGTCCGGGTGCCGCCGCGTACAGGGCTTGTCCGTGCGCGAAGGGCACGATGCCGTCGTCCCGGCTGTGCAGGACCAGCACCGGTGAGCGCACCCCTGCCAGGTGCTCCGCGGACGGCAAGCGGTAACGCAGCGGCACCAGCCTGGCCATCAGCGGGTGGTGTCGCCGCGCCATGGAGGCCAAGTCGGTGAAGCTGGACTCTATGATCAGCGCACCCGGCTGCGCCCGTGCCGCCAGCTGCGTGGCGACGGCGCCACCCAGGGAGCGCCCGAAGACAACGATATCCCTAGGCTGGACGCCGCGCACCTTGGTAAGCCAGCGCCAGGCCGCGTCGGCGTCCAGGTACAGGCCGGCTTCCGTGGGCTTGCCGTCGCTCTGGCCATAGCCGCGGTAGTCGATGATGAGCTGGTCGAGGCCCAAGTCGGCGAATATCGTCAAGGACGCCGAGCGGTGGGAGATGTTGCCCGCGTTGCCGTGCAGGAAGAGCAGCGTGTGCGGGGCGGATCGGCGTCGCTCGGCGGGCAGGAACCAGGCGTGCAGCCGCACCCCGTCGCTGGTGGTGAGCCGAATGTCCTCATAGGCCAGGCCCCAGGCCGACGGCACGCCGACCAATTCCGCGTAGGGCTGGAACAGGAGCTTCGGCTGCAGCAACCAGGCGCCGGCGCCCGCGAGCATGAGCACGGCGGCGCCGGTCAGCAATACTCCCATGATGCTTGCTCTCGATTCAGCCTGGTTTCAGATCCGACAATCGCCTGCGTCGGGCCGGTGCGCGGCGCCCGTCAGTACCTTGACAGCAAGGGCAGCGGTCCCTCTTGCATGGCGGCGATTTGCTCGCGCAGCGCGAGCACCTGATCCTGCCAGAAGCGGGGCTCGTCGAACCAGGGGAAGGCGGCGGGGAAGGCCGGGTCCTGCCAGCGGCGCCCGAGCCAGGCGGCATAGTGGATCAGACGCAGGGTACGCAGTGCCTCCAACAGGTGCAGCTCCCGGGGATCGAAGTCGCGAAAGTCCCGGTAGCCTGCCAGCACCGCATCGAGCTGCACTGTCATCTCCTCCCGGTTGCCCGCGAGCAGCATCCAGAGGTCTTGGATGGCGGGGCCGGTGCGGGCGTCGTCCAGGTCTACGAAGTGACCGCCGGCGTCGGTCCAGAGGATATTGCCGGCGTGGCAGTCGCCGTGCAGGCGCAGCTCGGCAATGGCGCCGGCGCGCGCGAAGCAGGCCCGCACCTCCGCCAGGGCCTGTGCCAATACCGACCGATAAGCGGGTTCCAGCTCCGGCGGGATCCAGCCGGCGTCCAGCAGGTAGGCCCCAGCGGCCTCGCCGAAGTCGCAGATCGTCATGGCCGGCCGGTGCCGAAAAGGCGCCAGGGCGCCGACGTTGTGCAACCGGCCCAGCAGCAGGCCAAGTCGCTGCAGCACCTGGTGGTCGTTCAGCTCCGGAGCGCGGCCGCCCTGGCGCGGTGCCAGCGAGAGGCGCAGGTTCTGGAAGCGGTGCAGTGTGCGGCCGGCATGGGCGAGCGGCGGCACGACGGGGAGCTCGGCGTCCGCGAGGGCCAGTGCGAAGGCGTGCTCTTCCAGGATCTGGGCGTCTGTCCAGCGTCCGGCGCGGTAGAACTTGGCAATGACCGGCGCCGCGTCCTCCAGGCCCACCTGGTAGACCCGGTTCTCGTAGCTGTTCAACGCCAGCAGCCGGCCGTCCACCCTGAGCCCAAGGGACTCCACGGCGTCGAGTACCCGCTCCGGCGTCAGGCCGGCGTAGGGGGTCGGGTCGGTGGCGGCATCCTGGCTGGCCATGCTGTTGTCGTGTGCGGCGATGGCTGCATCACTCCCGCAGCTTGCGGCCCAGTGCCAGCAGCAGCAGCTCGCCGTCGGCGAGCCCGGCGCGGGCGTCGATGATCGCCCGCAGCGCGCCCGGACGGTTGGTGATGATGTTGTCGACGCCATAGTCGAGCATGCGGGCCATGTCCACCTCGCGATCCACGGTCCAGACATGGGTCCGCAGCCCGGCGCGGCGGTTGGCCCGCACCACCGCCGGGGTGACCTGCGCCTGATTCATGCTGAGCAGGTCGATGTCCAGGCCCCGCGGGTCACCGAGGGCGACGGTGAGGATCTGGCCGATGCGAATCCCAGGTGCCAGCTCGCGCACCCGGGCAAGCCCGTCGCTGTTCAGCGAGGTGATAATACAACGCTGGATGCAGTCGGCACTCTGGACCGCCTCCACCACCCGCTCCGCGAGCCGCTGGTCGTGACCATTGTACTTGAGCTCGATATTGAGCCCGAGGCGGCCTGCAGCGGTGAGCGCCTCGTCCAAGGTCGGGATCCGCTCGCCGGCGAACTCGGGGCCGACCCGGCTACCCACATCCACCATGCGCAGGTCGGCAAGCTTGGCGTCCCAAATATTGGTGGCGATGCCGGCGACGCGCATCAGGTCTTGGTCGTGCAGCAGCACCAGCGCACCATCGGCGGTCTCTTGCACATCGATCTCGGCGAAGTCGGCGCCGTCGGCGCTGGCCTGGTACAGGGCCGCCAGGGTATTCTCGGGCGCCACCGCCGAGCTGCCGCGGTGCGCCGTCACCAATGTCTGCCGGCCGAGCTTCAGGTCTGACAGCGTAAGCGCCGCCAAGGCGCCAGCGCTCAGTACCAGGAGCAGCAAGACACCCGCAATGACCCAGCGCGGCACCGAAGCGGTGCGCGCTGCCGTCCGCCAGCGCTCGTCCGGCAGGCCGTCCAGGTCCATGACGGATAGGTACAGGTGCATGATCGAGACCGCCAGCACCGCCATCACGAAGAACGACAACAACACCGCCAGCGCCGCCAGCAGCACCACCGCGAGGGCCGTTGCCACCACCAGCGCGCGAGCGCCGTCGATGGGCCGGAGCAGCAGGCCCAGCGCCGCATCGGCGAGCCAGAGCACCAGCGCCGAGACGGCCAGCGCCAGGAGCGGGTTCAGCACCACCACGCGGAACGCCCGCCAGCGCCGGCCGCGCAGCAGCTCCGCACTACGCCGCAGCGCCTCCCGGCCGCGCCTGCCTTCAGACCGGCGCCCTTGACCTATGTCCCCGCCGTCCGGGCCGCCTGCATAGAGGCATAGGGGCACGGCGAGTGCCCAGGCGATCAGGTAGCGCAGCAGGATGACCAGGGCCGCCAGCGCCAGGACGGCGCCGATGCCGAGGGCCACGAGGAAGGCCGGTGGCCGCTCGGCCAGATACCAGTTGATGTCGTGCGCACCGAGCAGGCCCTGATAGACGCCTACCGCCACTGCCGCCAGCGGTAACAGCCAAGCAAGCAGGATGCCCGCCTGCCAGAGGGCGAGCTGGAGCAGCCGGGGCAGGGCGGCCAGCGCGGTCGCCAGGGCATCGCGCCAGCTCACCGGTCGGCCGCGTCCGGCGCCGGCGGCGATGTGCATCAGCCCCGCCAGCTCGGCGTAGAAGCTGGTGAGGCCGAGCGCTGCCGTGAGGAGCACAAAGGCGAGCCCCGGCAGGGAGACCAGGAATCCGGCAATGGCCTCGTTGGTGACGCTGACGGCACCGCTGGTGTTGATCAGGCGTTGCAGCACCCAAGCACCCAGGGGCGCCAGCAGCGTGGCACCGACGGCCTTGTACAGCAGGTCGTAGACCAGGGCACTACGCACCGAGCGCCCGAACAGGGCGTGGGCGTAGACGTCGTACCAGGTGTCGATGATCGGGGTCACGGCTCGCTGCGGGCGGCCGCGGTCTCGGCCGCTGTGCGCTTGTCATCATCGTCCGGCAGCAGGTCCGGCAGCTCGGTGCGCTCCATCTCCACGTCGGCCCGCCTGGCCATGGCGCGCACCACGCGCCCGAGGGTCAGCCCCTGCACCAAGATGGAGAACACCACGACGCAATAGGTCACGGTCACCAGCAGGTCCCGCGTCTCGCCGGCCGGCAGCGACAGCGCCAGTGCCACCGAGATGCCGCCGCGCAGTCCACCCCAGGTGAGGATGGTCACCACCCCGGTCGAGAAGCTGCGGAAGCGGCGCATGATGGCGATCGGCAGCCCGGCGCTGAGGGCGCGTGCCAGCAGTACCAGCGGGATGGTGAGCAGGCCCGCGATCAGGTACTGGGCGGTCAGGGTCAGCACCAGCACCTCCAGACCGATGAGCACGAAGAGCACGGCGTTGAGCGCCTCGTCCACCAGCTCCCAGAAGTCGTCGAGGTGCTCCTGGGTTGGCCGCGACATGGCGCCGCTGCGGCCCTGGTTGCCGATCAGGAGTCCGGCGACGACCACGGTAATGGGCGCAGAAATGTGCAGGCTCTCGGCGGCGGCATAACTGCCGCTCGCCAGCGCCAGCGTGATCAGCACCTCGACCTGGTAGTTATCCACGTGGCGCAGCATGAGATAGGCGATGCCGCCGGCGGCGAGTCCGAGCAAGAGCCCGCCGATGGCCTCGTGCAGGAATAGCTCCAGCACACCAGGCACTGTGACTTGCTCACCGCCGAGAGCGATCTCGCTCAGCACCAGGAAGGTGACCACGGCCACGCCGTCGTTGAACAGCGACTCACCGGTGATCTTCACCTCCAGGCTCTTGGGCGCGCCTGAGCTCTTGAGGATGCCCATCACGGCGATGGGGTCGGTGGGCGCGATGAGCGCGCCGAACAGCAGGCAGTAGATGTAGGGCACGTCCAGGCCCAGCAGCCAGAACAGCACGAACACGCTGGTACCCACGAGGAAGGTGGCGCCCAGAACGCCCGCGGTGGCGAGCGTGGCGATGACCCATTTCTGCGTCGCGAGGTCGAACAGATTGACGTGCAATGCGCCGGCGAAGAGCAGGAAGCTCAGCATGCCGTGCAGCACCGTGGCGTCGAAATCGATGCTCTGCAGCATGACCTGGGCGTCGTGCTCGAGCCCATCGGCGCCCGGGATCGGCAGCATCAGGCCCAGGGACACCAGCAGTGCGATCAGCATCAAGCCGATGGCCGTGGGCATCTTCAGGAAGCGGTGGTTGATCCAGCTGAACACGGCGGAGAGCGTGATCAGGATCGCGATGATGTCGAAGAGCTCCATGGGCGCTAGTGGGTCCGGGAGGAGTGGGATTGGCGCCCGGCACCGCCGCGCGACCTCGTCGTCGAGGAGCGGGAGAGGCGCCGCTGGGCAGGCGGGTGTGCGCGACCGACCTTGGCCGACGCACCCGAGTCGCCGTCCATTATGCCGGCTTCCGAACTCGCCGGTGCGGGCCCGCAGCGCCCTCAGCAGCGGTGTGGTCCTGGGCGGCGGCCAGGGACACCCGGAGCCTCAGGTCGGCCAGCAGCAGGTCGATCCGGGAGCGCACGGCCGGCAGCGCCGCCAGCGGCGCCGCGTAAGGCGAGCTCCCGCAGTGCCAGCCGTCGCGATCGATGCTGCCGATGATGACCCGGCTCGGCAGCGGGTACGGGTGCTGCGCCTGGCCGCGTTGGCTGGCCATGAGGAGGCGCACGCGCGCGCGCTCGGTGGCAGCCCGGGCAGTGCGGTCGCGGTCGAAGCCGCAGTAGCGCACCAGATAGCGGCGGGGCCGGTCGGGATCCGGTGTCAGCTCCAGGCAGCTCGTCCCGCCCAGATCGACCCGGCGACGCTTCAAGGCTAGGGGCATGGCAGGGGCTCCCTCGGCTGCAGGCCTTAGGCGATTTCTGTCAACAAAAGATACCGCCTGGCTTGTCTTTGCGCCCGCCTTCTGCGTCGCGGCAGCGGGCACAGAGCTCGACTGTGCGCCCGCTGCCGCTCCTTGAAGGCGAGCGAAAA
>JANQFI010000421.1 GCA_028277905.1 Chromatiaceae bacterium
GGATTCTCGTCCGCCTTCGCGAAGCGGCAGCGCGTGCATAGTCGTTCTCTGTGCGCATTGCCGCGACAAAGAAGGCGGGCGAGAAGACAAGCCAGGCGGTCTGTTTGTTGACAGAAATCGCCTCAGTTCCCGAGACCACACCGCTAGCCAGCCATGTCCGACTCCCAGCCCATCACCTACCGCGTCATCCCGTCCCGGCCCGCTGCGCATGTGTTCGCCGTGGAGCTGTCGATCGCGGATCCCGGGACGGGTCCCGTCACGCTGTCGCTGCCTGCCTGGATCCCTGGCAGCTACATGATCCGCGACTTCGCGCGCAACATCGTCGCCATCGCCGCCGCGGATGCCAGTGGCGCCGTGTCCATGCAGAAGCTGGACAAGCAGACCTGGCGGCTGACGCCCGGCGGCGGCGTCTTGGTGATTCGGTACGAGGTGTACGCCTGGGAGCTCACGGTGCGCGCGGCGCACCTCGACCGCACCCATGGCTACTTCAACGGGCCGAGCCTCTTCCTGCGGGTGCAGGGCCGCGATGCCGAGCCCTGCCGGGTCGAGCTAAGCCCGCCCACCGACCCCGAGTGCACCGACTGGCGCCTGGCCACCAGCCTCGCACGCGCCGGTGCCGCCCCCTGGGGCTTCGGCAGCTACCGCGCAGACGACTACGACGACCTGATCGATCACCCGGTGGAGATGGGCCGCTTCGAGGTCGTCGACTTCATGGTAGGCGGGGTGCCGCACTGGCTGGTGCTGAGCGGCCGGCAACGGGCCGATCTCGAGCGGTTGAGAACGGATCTGGCGCCCATCTGCGCCGAGCACGCGGCCCTGTTCGGCGAGCTGCCGGTGGACCGCTATCTGTTCCTGACGCAGGTCGTCGGCGACGGCTATGGCGGGCTGGAGCACCGCTTCTCGTCCAGCCTGCTGTGCTCGCGCGACGACCTGCCGGCAGCGCATCCTGACACAGCGCCGGAACCGGACGCCGCCGGGGCCGAGGGCGACTACCGCCGATTCCTCGCGCTCTGCAGCCACGAGTACTTCCACCTCTGGAACGTCAAGCGCATTCGTCCCGCGGCCTTTCTCGACGGCGGGTTGGAGCGCGAGGCTTACACCCGGCTGCTGTGGGCCTTCGAGGGCATTACCTCTTACTATGACGACCTGGCGCTGGTGCGAAGCCACCGCGTCGATGCCAAGGGCTACCTGGAGGCGCTGGCGGAGACCCTCACCAAGGTGCTGCGCAACCCGGGCCGGCTGAAGCAAACCTGTGCCGAGTCCAGCTTCGATGCCTGGACCAGGTTCTATAAGCAGGACGAGAACGCCCCCAACGCCATCGTCAGTTACTACGGCAAGGGCGCCATGGCCGCACTGGCGCTGGACCTGACCATCCGCCGCGACACCGGCGGCCAGCGCTCCCTGGACGATCTGATGCGTGCGCTCTGGCAGCGGCACGGCCGTACCGGCGTGGGCGTGCCAGAGCGCGGCATCGAGGCGCTGGCGAAGGAGGTCACGGGGCTGGACCTGGACGGCTTCTTTGCCCAGGCACTGGACACCGCCGAGGACCTGGACCTGCCCGCGCTACTCGCGACCGCCGGCGTGCAGATGCGGCTGCGCCCGGCGCGCGCGGCCAAGGACCTTGGCAACGTCGCGGACGACTTCGAGCCTTTGGCGCCGGTGAGCGCCATCGGCGTCCGGCTGGCCGCCGGTGGCGAGGCCAAGATCGCGGTAGTGCTGGACCATCGCCCCGCGCAGCAGGCCGGGCTCGCGGCCGGCGACCTGATCATCGCCATCGACGGGCTGCGGGTGGATGGCGGCAATGCCGGCAAGCGGTTGCGGGCGCTGCCCATCGGCGAGCCCGTGCGCGTGCATGCGTTCCGCCGCGACGAGCTGATGGAATTCGAGCTGACGCCGGCACAGGCGCCGGCGGACGTCTGCGAGCTGCGGCTCGACGACAAAGCCCCGGCGAAGGTGTTGAAGCGGCGGCGGGCCTGGCTCACCGGCAAGGCCTGAGCGCACCGGATTGCGACTCTGGCCAGATCGCCGATGGCCATGACAGACACCAGCGCCGCTGCGCGCCGCCGGGCACTCTTGCGTCTGCTCGCCGACGGCGGGCTGCACTCCGGTGCCGAGCTGGCCAAGCGGCTTGGCGTCAGCCGCGCCGCCGTCTGGAAGATCCTGCGGGCTACTGCCGAGGAGCTCGACCTGGAGATCAGGTCCCTGCGCGGCAAGGGCTACATGCTGCCGGTACCCTTGGAGCTGCTCGACCCGGCGCGCATCGAATCGAGCCTATCCGAGCCCACCCGCGGCTTGCTGTCCGGCGTCGAGGTGCTGGAGAGCGTGTCGTCCACCAACAGCCGGCTCATGCGCCTCGCCCGCGACGGCGCGCCGACCGGACGGGTCTGCCTCGCCGAGCGCCAGCTCGCCGGGCGCGGTCGCTCCGGGCGAAGCTGGGTGTCGCCGTTCGGCAGCAACATCTACCTATCCATCCTGTGGCGCTACGCCTTGGCGCCGGCGGAACTGGGGGGACTCAGCATCGCCTGCGGCGTCGCCGCCGCGCGGGCGCTCAGGGCTGCAGGCTGTGCGGAGATCGGCCTGAAGTGGCCCAACGACCTGCACTGGCGCCGCCGCAAGCTGGGCGGGTTGCTGCTCGACATCGCCGGCGAGTCACAGGGGCCGAGCTGCGCGGTGGTCGGCATCGGCATCAACCTGCGCTTGAGCCCCCGCCAGGCCGCCGGCATCGACCAACCCTGGACGGATCTCGCCGAGGCGCTGGCCGGCGCGTCGGCCGATGCCCCGGCGACCGCCCAGGGTCGCGCGATGCCTGGCCGCAACGCCCTGGCCGCAGGGCTCATCGAGACCTTGGTGTCGGCCTTGAGCGACTTCGGCAACAGGGGACTAGATCCCTTCCTGGCCGACTGGCGCGCCTTCGACAGCTACCTGGGCGAGCCGGTGGCCTTGATCATGGGCGAGCGGCGCGTCACCGGCACCCTTGCCGGCGTCGCCCCGGACGGTGCCCTGCTGCTTGACACGGACAGCGGCCGCCGCGCCTTCCATGCCGGTGAGGTGAGCCTGAGGCCAGCGACGGCTCCGGCGCCAGAGGTGCGGGCACAAGGGCGCGCAGGGTCTCGCTGAGGGTCGTGCCGAGGCGATTTCTGTCAACAAAGATACCGCCTGGCTTGTTTTTTCGCCCGCCTTCTGCGTCGCGGCAGCGGGCACGGAGCTCGACTATGCGCCCGCTGCCGCTCCTTGAAGGCGAGCGAAAATCCTGCGCCATTCGGTATCTTTGTTTCCGGCAATCGCCTGAGCTCCTAGCCTTGGGTGCGGCCCAGTTGCTGCGCTCCTGCTGCTGCGTCCAAGGCGAGCTGCCTCCAGGGCGAGCAGGCCGAATAACCATCAAGGCTTGTCGGGTTCCTCGATCTCGGTGGCGGTCTCGGAGGGGGTGCCGGATGCGAGGACGGCAGGGTCCTGGCTCGGCAGCGGTTCCACGGGCTCGGCCGGGGTGCTGTCGACGTCCTCGATCATGGTCTCCACCGCATCGCGATCGGCCGGACGTACCTCGTCGATACCGGCGTCGCGCTCGGCGATCATCTCCTGGGCGTCGATCGCGTCCGGACTCTCGGCGGGGCTGGCGTCGCAGTTGCCGGCGAGGCAGCGGGCGAGCTGGTCCACGACGCAGCCGGTGGCGGGGATGTTGGCGTCCGCGGCCGGGTATTGCTGCATCAGCAGGTTGACGTATTCGTCGTTGGAGACGCCGCCCTGGTACAGCCGGCTGGTGAGCTGGCGGAAGCTGGTGTCGCTGGCCAGCAGGGAGGACATGGCTTGTCCGCCCACCAGCTCGTTGCCGCAGTTGCGCTCCACGAGCGCCGTGAACCTGGCCTCGCTCGGCCCGCGGAAGGGGTTCTTGACGCCGCCGGAGGCACAGCCGGTGAGCAGGATAGGCATGATCAGACAGGGTGCCAGCAGACGGCAGACCAGCAGACAGCTCAGGCGCAGTCGAGAGAGGATTCGCCGCCTGGGCGCGGTCATGGCCGCGCTGCGAACGGCAGCGTGCGGGCGAGCAGCGGCGCGCTCGCGCCAGGCGCTGGTGCTTGCGGCGTTGGATGCGGTAGTCGACATCGGCGGGTCTCGGCCTGCGGCTTGGGTTGGGGTCAGTGCGCGCCCAGGACGGCGGTGGCTATTGGGCGCGCATCATCATCGGCTTATGGCCATTGCTCTGCAGCTTGGCACGCAGCGCGTTGGCATCGGCCTTGGCGTAGGTGCCGGTGCGCACGCGATGGTAGGTCTGGCCGCTATCGATGGTGACCTTCTGGATGGAGGTCTGGATACCGAGCAGGGCCAGCTGCGCCTTGAGCTTCTCGGCGTCGGCGTCGCTGCGGAAGGAGCCCACCTGCAGGAGGTAGCTCTTGGGTCCGGCACTGGGGCTCGGTTGCGGCGTCGGGGTGGGCGCCGGCCCGGTCTTGGCGGCTTGCTGGGGCGGTGCCTTCTGCCCGGGCGCCGGCAGCGGCACGGGCTCGGGCTCGCGCTCGGCGGGCACCACGACCTCTTCGTTCGGCAGCATGTTGTAGAAGTCGAACTTGGGCTGCGGGCGCGGCCGCTCCGCCGGCTGCGGTAGGATCTGGGCGGTGTCGGCGCGCTGCGGGGCTCCGGGCTGGTCGTCCAGCACCCAGGCGACGCCGACGCCGAAGGCGCCGATGAGGCCGCCGGCCAGGAACCAGAAGGCGCAGGTGCCGCGCGGCTCTTTCTTGCGCCGGCGCGGTGGCGGCGAGCCCTTGCGATAGTCGCGGGTCATGTGGCTGCCCCCATCACATCCGCTCCGGCGCGGATACGCCGAGGAGATTCAATCCGTTGCGCAGCACCTGGCGTACCGCCAGGATGAGTTGGATGCGGGCATCGCGCAACGCGGCGTCGTCCACGAGGAACTGGTGTGCGTTGTAGTAGGTGTGGAAGTCGTTGGCCAGCTCGCGCAGGTAGTGCGTGAGCTGGTGCGGCTCCTCGCTCAGCGCGGCGGCCTCCACCAGCTCTGGCCAGCGGGCCAGGGTCTTGAGCAGCTCGATCTCGTGCGCCTCCCTGAGCAGGGAGGGCTCGTCGCTGTCGGGCCTGGGGGTCAGCTCCAACGCGATGCCGCGCTCGGCCGCCTGCTGCAGCACGCTGGCCACGCGGGCGTGGGCATATTGCACATAGTAGACAGGGTTGTCGGGGGACTGGCGCTTGGCGAGGTCGAGGTCGAAGTCCATGTGCTGCTCGCAGCGGCGCATGACATAGAAGAACCGCGCGGCATCCCGCCCGACGTCCCGGCGCAGCTCGCGCAGGGTCACGAACTCGCCGGAGCGGGTGGACATCTGCACCTTCTGGCCGCCGCGGTAGAGCACCGCGAACTGTACCAGCAGCACGTCCAGCCGCCGCGGGTCATCGCCGAGCGCGGACAGCGCCGCCTTGATCCGCGGCACATAACCATGGTGGTCGGCGCCCCAGACATCGATCACGCGCGTGAAGCCACGCCCGAGCTTGTCCATGTGATAGGCGATGTCGGATGCGAAGTAGGTCGTCTGACCGTTCTCGCGGACCACGACGCGGTCCTTTTCGTCGCCGAAGGCGGTGGAGCGGAACCAGAGCGCGCCGGCCCGCTCGTACAGGTGGCCGGCCTCGCGCAGGCGCTCGACGGCGCGGTTGACGGCGCCTGACTCGGTTAGCGCGCGCTCCGAGTACCAATCCTGGTAGGTGATGCCGAACTGGGCCAGGTCGTCGCGAATGTCGTCGAGGATGGTATTGAGTCCCAGCTCGAAAACGTAGCGATAACGGTTGTCGCCCAGCAGCCGCTTGGCTGTCGCGATCAGCGCGTCTATGTGCGCCTCCTTGTCGCCGCCATCCCCGGGCGTGATCTCATCCGGTGGCAAGCCGTCGCGCAAGCTGTCCGCCCCCGCGCGGTAGGCGTCGCCGTGCTCGCGGTGCAGGGTCGCGGCGATGTCCCAGACGTAGTCGCCCTTGTAGCCGTTGGCCGGAAAGTCCAGCGCCTCCCCGCACAGCTCGAGGTACCTCAGCCACACCGAGGTGGCGAGGATGTCCATCTGCCGGCCGGCGTCGTTGACATAGTACTCGCGGTGCACGTCGAAGCCGACATATGCGAGCAGGTCTGCCACCGCGGCGCCGTAGGCGGCACCGCGGCCGTGGCCCACGTGCAGGGGTCCGGTGGGGTTGGCGGAGACGAACTCGACCTGCACGCGCCTGCCGGCGCCAAGGTTGGAGCGGCCATAGCTCGGCCCGAGGCGCAGAATCTCCGGGATCAGGGCCAGGTAGGCATGGTCCGCAATGCGGAAATTGATGAAGCCGGGGCCGGCGATCTCCACCGCGGCGATGGCGGGCGTCGCGGGCAGTGCCCCGACGATGCGCTCGGCCAAGTCTCGCGGCTGCATCTGCGCCTGCTTCGCGAGCACCATGGCGGCGTTGCTGGCGAAGTCTCCATGCGCCGGGTCGCGGGTGCGCTCCACCTGCGGCGGCACCGCCGGCAACGCCCTGATGGCTCCATCGGCGCGCAGGCGGTTCAGGGCCTGCTGCAGGGACTGTTGGATATGGGCCTTCATGCGCGGATGGGGGCGGCGAAAGTGGTGCCGAGTGCTGGGGTGGTGGGAGTTAGCGGCGCGTCAGCGTGTACCTCCCGAGCCGAGGCCTCAAGATCGCTGTCAAGGGCATCCAGGATCTGGCTCGACGGCAACAACTGACGGCAACAACTGGGCCGATCGGCGATCCCTGTTCGGTTTCGGCAATGCTAGCTCTAGCTATCGCATCGGTCGGCGGCCGCGTCAGGTTAACCAGGGCGGTTAGGGCGGTCAAGGCTGGGCCAAGATGGACCCATGGTCCGCGCAGGGGGCCGCAACCGAGTCTCGCCAAGGTCGACCAAAGGTCGACCAAAGGTCGAGTAGGATCACCTATAGGGACACGACAAAGACCGGAAGGGGCCTCGAGATCTGTGCCCTGGGGGATTCGCCGATGGAGGGCAACCGGCATGCTCCCGTCTATAGGCTCTCCTGGGGGTCCACGTCGATGCTCCAGCGCAGCTCGCGCGGGCGCCGCAGCGCGCGCAGCGCCGGCAATAGCCGCACCAACACGCCCTGCAGCAGGGCTCGACGCGGCGTCTGCAGCAGGAGCTGGGCACGGATGCGCCCGGCGCGGCGCTCCATCTGCGCCGGCGCCGGTCCCCAGAATTCGACCTCGGCCGGGGCCAGCGGCCGAGCCGTCTCCAAGGCCTGGCCGAGGAACTCCAGCGCCGCCTGCTCGCGCGGGCTGTCCGCCCGCAGCATGGCCTGGTGGCTGAAGGGCGGCAGGTTGGCCTCGCGGCGCTCGGCGAGCGCCGCCGTTGCAAAGGCGCCGTAGCCTTGGCGCAGCAGCAGGCTCAGCATGGGGTGTTGGGGGTGCCGCGTCTGCAGCAGCACGGTGCCGGGGCGCTCGGCACGCCCGGCGCGGCCGGCGACCTGCACCAGGAGCTGCGCCATGCGCTCGGTGGCGCGGAAGTCGCTCCCGTAGAGGCCGTGATCCAGGTCCAGGATGCCCACCAGGGTCACGCCGGGCAGGTGGTGGCCCTTGGCGAGCATCTGGGTGCCGAGCAGGATGCGGTGCTCACCGCGTTGCGCCGCCGCGAGCAGGCGCTCCAGCTCGCCGCGCTTGCGGGTGCTGTCGCGGTCAATACGTGCCAGCGGCATGCCCGGGAAACGCTGGCGCAGGGTGTCCTCGACGCGCTCGGTGCCCTGGCCCAGGGGGCGCAGGTCGGGCGACTCACAGTAGGGGCAGTGTGCCGGCTGCGCGTGCTCGAGCCCGCAATGGTGACAGACCAGACGGGCGTAGCCACGATGCAGGGTCATATGCGCGTCGCAGCGCGAGCACTCGCTGGTCCAGCCGCAGTCGTGGCAGCCGAGTACCGGCGAGAAGCCGCGGCGGTTCAAGAACAGGAGCACTTGATTGCCGGCGTCGATCTCGCGGTCCATGCGGCTGAGGAGGGCGTGGCTCAGACCCGTCTGCAGCGGTTGGGCGCGAATGTCGGCCATCAGGATCTCGGGGTCCAGGGCGCGGCCGGCGCGCCGCGGCAGGCGCAGGTGGTGATAGCGCCCGCGGTGGGCGTTATGCAGGGTCTCCAGCGATGGGGTCGCCGAGCCTAGCAGTACCGGGCAGTTCACCTGCTGCGCCCGGCGCACGGCGAGGTCCCGCGCGGAGTAGCGGAAGCCCTCCTGCTGCTTCAGCGACAGGTCGTGCTCCTCGTCGACAATGACCAGGCCCAGGTCCGGCAGTGGCGTGAATACCGCCGAGCGGGTGCCGAGCAGCAGCCGCGCGCGGCCCTCGGCGGCGGCGCGCCAGGCGCGCTCACGCTCGGTCTCGGTCAGGCCCGAGTGCAGCACGGCGGTGTGTGCCACCGCGCGTTGTGCGAAGCGCTGACGCAGCTGTGGCGTCAGGCCGATCTCCGGCACCAGCATCAGCACCTGCCGGCCGGCCGCGAGCGCGCGCTGGATCAGCCTGAGATAGACCTCGGTCTTACCGCTGCCGGTGACGCCGTCCAGCAGGAAGCAGCCGAAGCCTCGGCCACTTGCGACGGCGGCGGTCGCGGCCGCCTGGTGCTCGTTGAGCTCGGGTGCCTCGACCGAGTGCGCGCAGGGGGCCGGTGGCGGTGCGGCTGGCGCCGTGATGCGGCAGCGTGCCACCAGTCCGCGGCTCGCGAGCGCGCGCAGGGCCGCGGTGCAATCGCCGAGCGCCAGGCGCAGGCTCGCATCGTCGAGTCCCTGCGGCGCCTCGGCAAGCAGCGCGAGCACCTGGTGCTGGCGCCTTGCCCGGCGCGGCGCTGCGGCGGTCGCGCCGGACTCGGCCAGGGCACGCCAGCCGGCGGGCCGGTCGTCCAGCAGCGGACGCGGCCGGCGCAGCCGCAACGGCAGGGCGCCGAACAGGGCTTCGCCCGGGTCACCGCGGTAATACTCGGTGGCCCAGAGCAGGAAGCGCAGGTCGTTCTCGGCGAGCAGGGGCGTGCGGTCGAGCACCGACAGCACCGACTTGATGCGCTCGGCCGGCAGCAACGACGGCACGTCCACGGCCACCACCATGCCTACCCGGTGGCCGCGGCCGAGCGGCACCAGCACCCGCATGCCGGGCAGGACCCGGGTCGCGCCGGTCGGCTTCAGGTAATCCAGCAACTCGCCCAGTGGGGCCGCGACGGCCACGCGGAGGACGGGGGCGGCGCTGCTGGCGGCAGGCATGCGCGCTTGGACAGGTTGTTG
>JANQFI010000461.1 GCA_028277905.1 Chromatiaceae bacterium
CCCCCGAGAAGCGCCTGGCCGATCGACGCTCCCCGCGCCAGGTCAGCCTCGATGTGCTGCGCCGCGCCTTCTTCCTGGAGACCACCGCCAAGGCCCATCTCAAGACCGGCGAGGTGCACCTGCCCAACGGGGCGCTGCGCGTGCCGGCCCCGTTCGCCGGACAACGCAACCGTTTCGCGTACCACCCGGTGCACGCCGCCCTCGCCGTGCTGATCACCACAGACGGGCGCGAGATCGCGCTTGAACCCTTCACCAAGCAGCCACTCTCCGCCGTCGCCCCGCAAACGCCCAAGCGGGGGACCGGACAGCTGCAGAAGCTGCTCGATCTGTGGCACGGCCACGAGCGCCCCAATGCCCAGCCCGGCTTCGGTCTGCCCGAGGTTTTCACCGAGCTTGGCACGCTGCTCGGGCGTGCGGTGCCCGAGTCCGAGCGCGAGGCGCGCACCGTGCTCGGCTTTTACCGCAAGCACGGCCCGCTGCCCCGCAAGCCCTTCCTCAAGGCCTGCGCGCGCACCGCCAGATCCCTCGGTCAGGGTCGCCCCCTGACGGCCTACCTCGCCGACCTCGAGCGCCAGATCAGCGCCCACTCTGTGACTTCCGATCCCCAGGAGCCCAGCGACCCATGAATCTAACCCCTTATCCCTTCGAGGACTTCCTGCGCGCCAAGCAGCGCCTGCAGTGCGCCCTGTTCGAGCACCACGAGCCCTTCGCGCTGCTCACCGGCGATACCGGCACCGGTAAGACCGCGCTGTTGCGCGAGCTGCGCGCCGAGATCGACCGCACACGCTACCGCGTGATCTACTTCGCGCAAGCGAGGAAGCTCGGAGCCGTTGGATTGGTCAAGGTGATTGCCGAGGGCCTGCGCGTGCGCCCCGGCCTGTGCCACGCCCTCGCCCTGGAACGGGTGCTGCGGGCGCTACTTGATGAACCCCGTACCCTGCTGCTGTGGCTCGATGAGGCGCACGAGTTGCCCGAGGAGACCTTGACCGAGGCGCGCGCCTTGATCGAGAGCGACTTGGAGGGCGCGCGCCCGATCCAGGTCCTGCTCGTCGGCCTGCCCAAGCTGCGCGCCCAGCTCCAGGCCCAGCCCGCCCTGTGGCGCCGCATCGGTGTGCGCGAGCAGATCACCGGTCTGCGCTTGCCGGAGCTCGACGCCTTCCTCGCCCACCATCTCGACTCCCCGCAGCGGCTCTGCGAGCAGGGACTTTCCGCCCTGTTCGAGCACGCCAAGGGCGTGCCCGGCCTGCTGCTGCCCCTGTATCGCGCCATCCTCGAGCACGCCGGCTCCGATCCCGACCCCATCGACCCCATCGCGGTCGAGGATACCTTGCAACGCTGGGACCTTGCCTGAGGGCACCGCCATGACCCGATCCGATCTGCAACCCCTGCGTGAGATCCTCCAGCAGGCTCGGCGCCGCTACCTCACCGTGCGCCCTCACGGCTTCGAGCTCAACCCCGGTGAGCCGCTGCGTCCCGTGCTTGCGGTACGCATCCTCGCCTTCGGCAGCGCCCGCACGCTCTACCAGGATCGCAAGCCGCTGTGCCGCTCCCTCGACGGCATCGAGCCCACCACACCCAAAAGCCAACGCCGCTGCGCCGACTGTGCACTGCGTCGGCGCTGTACCTCTCAGGTACGCCTCGACCTGCTCGCCGATACCCAGCCCTGGCGGCTGCTGCTCGCCCACACCTCGGCGCGCAATTTTCTCCTTTACGAAACGCAGCGACGAGAACGCGCCGTCGCGCTCTACGATGGCCTGCACCGCATCAGCGTCATTAACCGTGGCTCCTGGGGGGAGCTGCGCTTTACGCACGCAATCTGATGGCCCAACACGCCCCAAGGCCCCGCGCCGCTGCATCCGGCAGCGCCCTGCCCGTGTGTGGTCTGTGGCCTGGCTCCAGAGGCGCCACCGCCGTACTTTTCGAGCCCGCGAGCGGACGCCAACAAGCCCTCTCGTTGGCCAATACCGCGCTGGCGCGCAGCACTCTGCTCGACTGGCTGGTGCCGCAAAACGCCCATTTGGTGATTCCTGATACCCTCCTGGCAGCACTCTGCTGCGATCAGGCAACCCCGATCCCGGTGGTTGTTTGGATCGCCCCCAGCCCCCTGCTCGAGGCCATCCGCCTCGCCGCCGGCCTCACAACCCGACCACACAAGCACACCGCCGCCTTGCTCGCCCGATGGCCCACCGTCCCGGCCCTACGTCCCTTCCTGCGCCGGCTCACCACAGCGCGCCCCACCGACCAGCTCTCCTTGCTCTGAATTCGCTATCCTCTCCGCCCCAGCACTCTTTAATCCACCCCCGTTCAACGGCTTGCAACGAGCCCTCGCCTCGGATCCTTCTGAATGCTTGAGACCGATGGTCTATCCTCTCGTTAAATCCTTACAATTTTCCGTCGGTTGCCAGTCCCAATCACAGAGAGACACCCGTCCCAATTACCGCGGAACACGACA
>JANQFI010000545.1 GCA_028277905.1 Chromatiaceae bacterium
GGCTTGTCTTTTCGCCCGCCTTCTGCGTCGCGGCAGCGGGCACAGAGCTCGACTATGCGCCCGCTGCCGCGCCTTGAAGGCGAGCGAAAATCCTGCGCCATTCGGCCTGTTTGTTTCCGGCAATCGCCTGAAGACTCGAGACGACCGCCGGGCGCGCGACCCGGACGGTGGCGACGCCGGCACGGGCTAGCGCCGCCGGGACGCTCAGGCGGGGGCGCTGCGCACGTCCAAGTGGTCGCGCAGTCGATCCCCCAGCAGGTTCACCGCCAGCACCACCAGCATGAGCGCGGCGCCAGGTGCGGCCACCAGGTGCGGCGCGGTCAGCATGTGCGCGACGCCGTCGCGGATCATGCTGCCCCAGGACGCCGCCGGTGGCTGCACGCCAAGCCCGAGGAAGGATAACCCAGCCTCCGCCACCACGGCACCGGCGACGCCGAAGGTGGCCTCCACGATCAGCGGTGCGGCGGCAAGCGGCAACAGGTGGCGCAGCAGGATCCGCGCCGGCCCAACGCCGAGCGCGCGGGCCGCAAGCACATGATCGCGGCCGCGCAGCGACAGCACCTGTGCCCGCAACAGTCGCGCATAGCCCACCCAGCTCACCACCCCGAGTGCGATGACGACGTTGCCGAGCCCCGGCCCGAGGATACCCGCGAGTGCAATGGCGAGCAGAATGCCAGGGAATGCCAGGAAGACATCGCTGATCCTGACGATCACCAGATCCACCCAGCCCCCGGCGAAGCCGGCGACGCCACCCAGCAGCGTGCCGACGGCCGCGGACACCAGTACGACCCCGCAGCCCACCGCCAGCGACGTGCCTGCCCCGGTGGCGAGCCGTGCCAGCACCGGGCGGCCCAGGTCGTCAGCACCGAGCGGCAGGGCCGTCGACGGCGGCGCCAGGATGCGGGGCAGGTCCACCTGGCTGGCGCTTGCCGCGAGCAGCGGCCCGAGCAGCGCCAGGCCGATCCAGGCGAGCAGCACCAGCCAGGGGAAGAGCCGCATGACGCGACGCAACAGCTCCGCGGGGCCGCCGTCAACGGGCACGGATACGCGGATCGATCCAGTCATAGGCCAGGTCCGTCAGCGCGTTCACCAGCACGTAGCAGAGGCTGATCAGCAGCACGCAAGCCTGGACTACCGGGAAGTCCCGCGCCTTGATGGCGTCCACCAGCAGACTGCCGATGCCGGGCCAGCCGAACACGGTTTCCGTGACGACGGCCCCCGCCAGCAGGCCGCCCAGCTGCAGTCCGATCACCGTGAGCACTGGCAGCAAGGCATTGCCGAGCGCGTGGCGCCAGAGCACGGCGGCCTCGCCTAGGCCCTTGGCACGGGCCGTGCGGATGTAGTCCTCGGCGAGGACCTCTAGTATGCTGGCCCGCACCATGCGCGCCAGCATCGCAGCCAATGCCGTGCCCAACGTGATGGCCGGCAGAATGATGGATGCGGGCGTCTCGGCGCCGCTGACCGGCGTCCAGCCGAGCCAGAGCGAGAACACCAAGATCAGCAGTGGGCCGAGCCAGAAGTTCGGGATGGAGATGCCCGCCAGCGACAGCGTCATGGCGGCCGAGTCCAGCGCGCTGCCGCGAAAGCGCGCCGCCAGGACGCCCAGCGGCAGCGCAAGGACAAGGGCGATCGCGAGCGCCGCCAGCGCGAGCCTGATCGTCGCCGGCAACCGCTCCACCAGAATCGCCGCCACCGGCCGCTGGTCGAGGAAGGACGCGCCCAGGTCCAAGCGCAGCAGCCCGGTGAGATAGCGCCGGTACTGCTCCCACAGCGGCAGGTCCAACCCGAGCGCCGCACGCAGCGCGGCTCGGTCGGCGGCCTGCGCCCGCTCCCCAAGCATGGCCTCCACCGGATCGCCCGGGACCAGGTGGATCAGCAGAAACACCAGGGTGCAGACGCCAAGCACGACCGCCAGCGCGGCGCCCAGTCGGCTCAATATAGCGGCAGGCAAGGTCGGTCAGCGGATCTCCACCGGGGTGCCCACGGACACGGCATCGAAAAGCTCGAGGAGGTCCGCATCGCGCATGCGGATGCAGCCGTGGGAGCACGGCAGGCCCATGGGCTCTGTCGGCGCACAGCCATGGATATAGATGAACCGCCGCAGGCTGTCCACGGCGCCGCCGCGGTTAAGGCCTGGCTCGGTGCCCGTGAGCCAGAGGATGCGGGTGAGTATCCAGTCGCGCCCGGGCTGCGCCGCGGCCAGCTCGGGGGCGTAGATCTCGCCGGTCCAGCGCCGGCCGCGGAACACCGCCCCCGCCGGGCAGCCCGCGCCGATCTTGAGGCGGATCCGGTGATGCCCGCGCGGCGTGCAGCCGCTGCCGAGCCGTTCGCCCGGGCCGTTCGCGGCCGTGGAGACTGCGTAGCCACGCGCCATGCTCGCATCGCGCAACACCAGCCCTTGGCGCGCCAAGTCGATGTGGATGGCGGGGAAAGCCTGCTCCCGCATGGTCTGCCCGCGGTGGGCACGGCGACCGAGACCAGCGCTGGCCAGCGTCAGGCGCCCCCCCGGCACTTGCTGCACACCCCGTAGATGATCAGCGAATGGTCCTGGAGCTCGAAGCCGTGCTGGGCGGCGATGGCACGCTGGCGCTCTTCGATCACCTCGGAGACGAACTCCACGACGGCGCCGCACTTGACGCAGACCAGGTGGTCATGGTGGCCGCCGCGGTTCAGCTCGAACACGGATTGTCCACCCTCGAAGTGGTGCCGGCACACGAGACCCGCGCCCTCGAACTGCGTCAGCACCCGGTAGATGGTGGCAAGCCCGATCTCCTCGCCGGCGGCAAGCAGTTCCTTGTAGACATCCTCTGCACTCAGGTGCCTGAGCTCGCTGGTCTCCAACACGTGCAGGATCTTGACCCGCGGCAGGGTCACCTTGAGGCCGGCCTGCTTGATCTGTTGGTTTTCCATCGTCGCGTCATACCCTCGACAACCTGCGTCGAAGTGAAGTGTTCGAGCAGCCTGCGATAGACTTGCGGTGCTCGACCTGCTGTCGGCATCCAGGCGCTGAAGCCGAGCGGCCCGCACGACCATCGTGCCCGTCCTCCGCCACCGTCCTGTCGAGCCGACTCGACGGCAGTAACGGACCCTTGGGACCAATGCTAAAGATTGCCAATCTCCTCGTCATCTGTGCTATTGCCGCACAAATCGGATGTGCGCGCAACACGCGGGACGACCTGTATCGGCAACCGGCCCTGGCCAACCTCCCGTTCGTGTACAAGATGCCGGTCCAGCAGGGCAACATCGTCAGCAAGGACATGCTGGATCGGCTCAGACTCGGCATGACCAAGGACCAGGTCCGCTACCTGCTCGGCACACCCATGCTCATGGATCTGTTCCATAGCAACCGCTGGGACTATACCTACACGATGCAGCGCGGCGGGAAGCCGATGGAGAAGAAGCCGCTGACGCTGTTCTTCGAGGACGACGCCCTGGCGCGCATCCAGGGCTTCGTGCCGCCGGATCCAGGCGAGGGCATCCCCGGCGAGACCCAACAGGAGATCGTCGTCAAGGTACCCGACTGGAAGCAGCGGAAAGGGATCATCGGCCGCGCCTTGGATGCCGCCGGACTCGACGGCAAGGACTAGGGCAGCAGTGCGAATGTCCCGAGACCGTCTCAGGTCGTGCTTGTGCTCGTTATCGTGCTCGTTGTCGTTGTCGTTGTCGTGGTCGTTGTCGTGATCGCGGTCTCGACCGTGCGGATATTCGACTACGATTGCGATTACGACAACGACAACGAGGGGATCCCGGTCTCGGAGCTCCCGCAGCAAAGCACTAGGGCCTGTCCACAATCACCCTTCATGGCCCGGCGACGGCCCTGTTTCCGGGCTGGCGGCGCTAGGGCTGGTCGCCATGGGGCCGGCTATTCCTCTTCACCGCGCATCGCCAGCCCGAAAGACGACTCGCCGCCGGCTGCACTCGGATGAATGCCGACAGGCCCTGGCGCCGCCGTGCTGGAGCGCGACCGACTTCGGCCGGCTGCACTCGTCTATGGAGCACTGCCGGCCGCGCCCGGCGCAGGCGACCGGCTCAGGCATCCGGCTTGCCGCCCGTCGCGGCACGCCTTGGCCTGTCGGCAGCTTTGCCCGCCGTCTTGGCGGCACGTGCCTTGCGCGCCTGCCTCGGGTCGGCGATCAGCGGCGGATAGATCTCCACCCGGTCGCCGTCGGCAAGCCCGGCGTCGAGGGATGTGACCTTGCCGAACACGCCCACCTTGTTGACCGCGAGATCGATCTCCGGAAAGCGCTCAAGCACCCCTGAGCGCTCGATGGCCTCCTGGAGGGTAAGCCCGGGCTCACCCTGCACCTGCAGCAGCGCCTGCGCCTTCTCGCGGGCGTAGGCGACTTCGACGCGAATCTTGTGGTCCTCGTCAGTCACCATATACCTCATCGGCTCGCTTGCAGAAGGCATCCACGAGCGAGTTTGCGATCTGTCCGAACATGCCGCCGAAGGCCTTGTCGATGAGCCGTCCGGAGAACTCGAAGTCCAGCTCCAGCTCCACCTTGCAGGCATCCGCCCGCAGCGCCTTGAAGGTCCAGGCCCCGGTCAGCTTGCGAAAGGGGCCGTCCATGAGATCGATCTGCATCCGGTGCGGCGGGTCGATGCGGTTACAGGTCGAGAATCTCTGCCGCACGCCCAGGCGTGCCACCTCGATCCGCCCGCAGATCTTCTCGTCAGTGGCCGCCAGCAGCTCCGTGGACTGGCACCAAGGCAGGAACTCCGGATAGTGCTCCACGTCGGCGACGAGCTTGAACATCTGCTCCGCCGAGTGTCGCACCAATGCGCTCTTCTTGATGATCGGCACGTCAGATCAACCCGATCGCATTCAGGAAAACCAGGATCACGCACGCCGGGGCCACGAACCGCACCAAGGCCAGCCAAGTGCGGTAGCCGAAGGACCGCTCGCCGAGGGCTAGCTCGTCCACGCTGGAGACGCGGCGCATAATCCATCCGGCGAAGATGGCGATGCAGACCCCGCCCAGCGGCAGCAGGATATTCGCCGTCACATAATCGAACAGGTCCAGGAAGCCCTTGCCGAGCACCGTCACGTTGGACCAGAGGTTGAGCGACAGCAAACAGGCGATGCCGAGCAGCCACACCGCGATGGCGCCCAGGGCAGCGGCCCGCGGGCGGCTGAAGCCACGATTCTCCACCAGCCAGGCGGTCATGGGCTCCAGCAGTGAGATGGCCGAGGTCCAGGCTGCGAACACCAGCAGCACGAAGAAGACGGTGCCGAACAGCCCACCGAACGGCATCTGGCCGAAGGCGATGGGCAGGGTCTGGAAAATCAGCCCTGGGCCGGCACCCGCCTCCAGCCCGTTGGCCAGCACTATGGGAAAGATCGCCAGACCGGCCAAAAGCGCCACCAGGGTATCCATGCTGGCGATGATGATGGCGTTCTGGCCGATGGAGGCGCGGCTGTTGAGATAGGAGCCGTAGATCATGATGGCGCCCATGCCGAGACTTAGGCTGAAGAAGGCCTGGCCCATGGCGCTCAGCACCGCCTCGCCGAAGCGGGAGCCGAGCCTGGCGAAGTCGGGCGAGAACATGTAGGAGAATCCACCGGTGAAATCACCGGCCTGTGCGGCATAGAAGACCATCACCACCAGCAGCAGGAAGAGCGCCGGCATCAGCCAGCGTACCGCCCGCTCCAAACCGCTCGCCACGCCACGGGCCACCACCAAGCCGGTCATGATCATGAAGATGGTGTGCCAGGCGAGGAGCCGCTCCGGATCCGATACCAGGGCTTCGAACATGGCCCGGGCCATCTGCGCCTCTGCGCCAGTGAACAGCCCGCCCGCGGCCCGGAAGACATAGGCCAGGGTCCAGCCGGCGATAACGCTGTAGAAGGAGAGGATAAGGAAACCCGAGACGATGCCCATCCAACCCAGCAACTGCCAGAAAGGGCTGCTGCCTTCCTCCCGCGCCAGGCTCTTCATGGTGTTGATGGGGCTCTGTCGCCCGCGCCGGCCGAGCATGATTTCGGCCATCATGATGGGGATGCCGATGCCGGCGACACAGATCAGGTAAACGAGCACAAAGGCGCCGCCGCCGTACTCGCCCGCGGTGTAGGGGAAGCGCCATATGTTCCCGAGACCCACGGCCGACCCCGTCGCGGCGAGAATGAACGCGAGCCGGGATGACCACATTCCGTGTACTGAGGTCGTCGATGACATCATCTGCTCCTGTTGGGAGTGTATCGCCCGCGCCGAGGTCAAGACCCGTTACCGGCGCGGGCCCTATGCCACGCCGGGGGCGGGCTTGCCATCCGGCTAGCGATCTCGCCCGGAGACCTGGCCGGGCGACCGGGCTGGGCAACCTCAGGCCCCGGTCTCGGTGCTGACCGTCTCCGCCAGCTGTTCCGCAAGCGCCTGCACCCAAGCCGGATCCATGCCTTCGACCATGACCCGCACGACGGGCTCGGTGCCGGACGGACGCAGCAGCACCCGCCCCTGACCTGCGAGCGCGTCTTCGACGGCCGCCACCGCGCGCTGAACCGCGGGCAGCGTGGTGGGATCCGTGCGCCGCGCGAGCCGCACGTTGATCAGCACCTGAGGATACTGCTCGACGCCTGCGGAGGCCTCCGCCAGCGAGCAGTTCTGCTGCGCCAAGGCCGCGAGTACTTGTAGCGCGGACACGATACCGTCACCCGTGGAGGTACGATCTCGGCAGATGATGTGCCCGGAAGGCTCACCGCCCAACACGCCACCAATCTCCTTGAGGCGCTCCATGATGTAGCGATCGCCCACCTTGGTGCGCTCGAAGGCGATGTCGATCCGGCGCAGCGCCAGCTCCAGGCCCAGGTTGCTCATCAGAGTACCCACCACGGGCCCCGTCAGCCCGCCCGCGGCGAGCCTTGACTTGGCGATGACGTAGATCAGGGCGTCGCCGTCCACGATGGCTCCGGCCGCGTCCACCATCATCAGCCGGTCGCCGTCGCCGTCGAAGGCGATACCGAGATCCGCCTGCTCCTCCAGCACTCGCCGCGCCAGTGCCTCCGGCTTGGTGGAGCCGACCTCGCGGTTGATGTTGAGCCCATCCGGTGAAGCACCGATAGTGGTCACCCGCGCGCCCAGCTCCTCGAATACGTAGGGCGCGATGTTGTAAGTGGCGCCGTGGGCACAGTCGATCACGATCTTGAGGCCCTTCAGCGACAGGTCCTGGGGAAAGGAGCCCTTGCAGAACTCGATGTAGCGGCCGGCCGCGTCCTCTACCCGCTTGACCTTGCCGAGCCTGGCCGTGGCAACCGTTTCGAGCGTGCGATCGATCTGGGCCTCGATGGCGAGCTCCACCGCGTCCGGCAGCTTGTCGCCCTCGCCGGAGAAGAACTTGATGCCGTTGTCATCGTAGGGGTTGTGCGACGCGGTGATGACGATGCCGGCGGCGGCGCGGAAGGTGCGCGTCAGATAAGCGACACCCGGAGTCGGCATCGGGCCGAGTAGGCGGATGTCCATGCCTGCGGCCACCAGACCCGCCTCCAGGGCCGACTCGAACATATAGCCTGAAATGCGCGTGTCCTTGCCGATCAGCACCGTGCCACGGGCGGCATCCCCGAGCACCTTGCCGGCAGCCCAGCCGAGCTTGACGACGAAGTCGGGACTGATGGTGGGGTCGCCGACGCGGCCACGGATGCCGTCGGTTCCGAAATATTTTCGCTGCAACGAGACTCCCCTCAAGCGACGGAATCGGCGGCCGCCACCTCCGTCTGCGCTGCATCGACGGCGGCGACCACCTTGAGCGCATCGACGGTCGCGGCAACGTCGTGCACGCGCAGAATGCGCGCGCCACCGCGAGCGGCGATCACGGCGGCGGCCAGCCCGGCGGCCAGACGCTCGCCCACGGAGCGACCGGTCAGGGCGCCCAGCATGGATTTGCGCGACAAACCCGCCAAGAGCGGCGGCCCGAGCCCTTTGAGCTCGGAAAGGCGCGCCAAAAGCTTGAGATTATGCGCCAGTCGCTTGCCAAAGCCAAAGCCCGGATCGATCAGCAGCCGCCCTGGCGGAAGCCCTGCGGCGGCGCAGGCAGCGATGCGCGCAGCCAGGAAGGCCCGCACTTCGGCAACCACATCGTCATAGTCCGGCGCCACCTGCATGGTGCGAGGCTCGCCCTGCATGTGCATGAGACACACCGGCAAGCCCAGGGCCGCGGCCACGGCCAGCGCACCCGGGGCCCGCAGCGCACGCACGTCGTTGATGAGCGTCGCGCCCGCTTCCGCAGCGGCACGCATGACCTCGGGCTTGGACGTGTCGACGGAAACCGGCACAGGCAATCGCCGCGCTAGCACCTCGATGACGGGCACCACGCGCCGTAGCTCGTCCTCGACCGCCACCGCGGCGGCCCCCGGCCGGGTCGACTCACCACCGACGTCGATGATGTCGGCGCCGTCCACGACCATCTGCTCGCCGCGCCGCAGCGCGGCATCGAGTGCAAAAAAAACACCCCCGTCCGAGAAGGAATCGGGGGTGACATTCAGCACACCCATGACGCGAGGGGTGCGAAGATCGAGCAGATGCCTGCCGCAGGCGAGTTGTCCTGGGCTCGACGCCGAGTGGGACTTGGGTGGTTGCAGATGCGACGGGGATTGAGGCTCGAGACCGGACTGCGCGGGCGGCGGCCCGGCACCGCCCGCGTGGACCTCACTCAATGCTCCCCGGCAGGACCGCCGATAGGCCCGCCGGACGGCCGCCGTCCGGATTGCGGCTTGGAGCTCGGGGCCTCGGCGCCGCCGCTCGGCGGCTGCGTCGCGTCGTCCGACCACTGCTTGGGCAGTCGGGGCTCGCGACCCTCCATGATGTCGCCGATCTGCTCGGCGTCGATGGTCTCGAACTTGATCAAGGCCTGCGCCATCGCATGGAGCTTGTCCATGTTCTCCACCAAGATGCCCCTGGCCCGGTCATAGTTGCGGTCGATGACGCTGCGAATCTCCTTGTCGATCAGATGCGAGGTCTCGTCCGAGACGTTCTTGTGCTGGGTCACCGAGTGGCCGAGAAAGACCTCCTGCTCCTCCTCACTATAGGTCAGGGGTCCGAGCTTATCCGACAGCCCCCATTTGGTGACCATGTTGCGCGCCAGCTCGGTGGCCCGCTGGATGTCGTTCGAGGCTCCGGTGGTGACCATGTCCGCGCCGAAGATCAGCTCTTCGGCAAGCCGACCACCGAACAGCGAAGAGATCTGGCTCTCGAGCCGCTGCTTACTGAAGCTGAACCGGTCGTCCTCGGGCAGGAACAGGGTAACGCCCAGAGCTCGCCCCCGAGGGATGATGCTCACCTTGTGCACCGGGTCGTGCTGCGGCACCAGCCGGCCGACGATGGCATGACCAGACTCGTGGTAGGCAGTGAGCCTCTTCTCCTCGTCGGACATGACCATGGAGCGTCGCTCGGTGCCCATCATGATCTTGTCCTTGGCCTTCTCCATGTCCTCCATATCCACTAGGCGCTTGTTGGCGCGCGCCGCGAACAGGGCCGCCTCATTCACCAGGTTGGCAAGGTCTGCCCCCGAGAAGCCCGGCGTGCCGCGTGCGATCACCGACGGCACCACGTCTTCGGCAGTCGGCACCTTGCGCATGTGCACCTTGAGGATCTGCTCGCGACCGCGTACGTCCGGCAGGGGCACGACCACCTGGCGGTCGAAGCGCCCCGGGCGCAGCAGCGCCGGGTCGAGCACATCCGGGCGATTGGTGGCGGCGATGACGATGACGCCCTCGTTGCCCTCGAAGCCGTCCATTTCCACCAGCAGCTGGTTCAGCGTTTGCTCGCGCTCGTCGTGACCGCCGCCGAGACCGGCACCACGGTGGCGGCCGACGGCGTCGATTTCGTCGATGAAGATGATGCAGGGCGCGTGCTTCTTGGCCTGCTCGAACATATCGCGCACACGCGAGGCGCCTACACCGACGAACATCTCCACGAAGTCAGACCCGGAAATGGTGAAGAATGGTACCTTGGCCTCGCCCGCGATTGCGCGCGCGAGGAGCGTCTTGCCCGTACCGGGCGGGCCGACCATCAGAACACCCTTAGGGATCTTGCCGCCGAGCTTCTGGAACTTGGACGGGTCTTTTAGGAAATCCACCACCTCTACCACCTCTTCCTTGGCCTCTTCGGCACCTGCCATGTCTGCGAAGGTGACCTTCACCTGATCTTCGCTCAGCATGCGCGCCTTGCTCTTTGCAAAGGACATGGCACCGCGGCCACCCGCACCTCCCTGCATCTGGCGCATGAAGAAGATCCACAGGCCGATCAAGATGAATAGCGGGAACCAGTTGATCAGAATCTGCATCAATACCGAAGGCTTCTCCGGCGGCGCGGCCTGAATCTCAACGTTGTTATTGAGCAGATCGCCCACGAGCCCGTCGTCACCGGGGCTATAGGTGGTGAAGCGCTGCCCGCCTTCGGTCACGCCCTCGATGGTGCGACCTTTGATGGTGACCTCCCTCACTTGACCCTGCTTCACCTGGTCGATGAAGTCCGAGTAGGCCTCGGCACGGGGCTGCGACTGGGTCGCGGTAAAGTTGTTGAACACGGACATCAACACGATGGCGATGACCACCCAGAGGATAAAATTCTTTGCCATGTCGCTCACGGCGCGTGCCTCTTCGGTCGCCGGCGCCCGGATGCAATGACCGGCGCCGGCATGCTGGTGTGATCCCGAGATAATCGGGCTCGATTGCTTGATCTGAAACCCTAGGCGACTCGGAAGCCTTTTGCCACAAAATAGGTTTCACGGCTTTGACTCCGGGAGGCGTCGGGCTTGCGGCAGACCACTCTATCGAATCTTTCGCGCAACTGGCGCAGCGCTGCATCAGAGCCCTCTCCCTGAAAGACTTTGACGACGAATCCGCCGCCCGGTTTCAGTGCCTGCTCGGCGAGGTCCATCGCCAGCTCAACTAGAAGCATCGCCCGAGGCTGATCCACCGCCCTCATGCCGGAAAGGTTTGGGGCCATGTCCGAAAGCACAAGGTCGGCCCCGCCCTCACCGACCCAGGCCAGGACGCGCGCCAGAACGGCCTCGTCATTGCAATCCCCGGTGATCAACCGGGCGCCATCCAAATGGTCCATGCCCAGCAGGTCCAGCGCCAGGACCCGCCCGCGCCGGCCCACGGCTCGGGCTGCGACTTGCGACCAGCCGCCGGGGGCGGCACCGAGGTCCACCACCGTCATGCCGGGACGCAGCAGCCGATCCTTCCGATCCAGCTCCAGCAGCTTGTATGCCGCCCGGGAGCGATAGCCCTCGCCCTTCGCGAGACGCAGGTAGGGATCACTCGCCTGTCGCGCGCGCCAGCGTTGGCTGCTCTTGGAGCCTTTCATCCGGTTCGATCCCGGTCCCGATTGCAATAAGGCCATGGGGTGGATCATCGCCCTAGGTCCGCCAATCCGCCGCCAGTTTGGGCTCGATGGCTGCAAATCGGGGGCAGCCAATCGGGGACAGCCAGTCAGGCTCGGTCCACCCAATCGAATTCGAACAGCTCGAGCAGCCCGCCGGCCATTGCGCCGGCGAGCATTGCCGCCAACAGGGCAGCCGGCAGCTGTGGGGAGACCTGCAGCAAGACTGTCGTGAGCCGCCCCGCCTCACCGTCGGCGAAGATACCGGTGAAGCCGGCGAGCCCGTTGGCGGTCACCAGGGCGATGACCGCCATGACCAAGCCCTCGCTCAGGTCGCAGAAGCGCCCTCGCGTCGGCGCACGCAGCGGTCGTGCCACCAGTACGCCGACATAGAGTACGCCCGTCACGGATACGAGGAACGCCAGGACCGCCGGTACTGGCAACAGCACACCGGCCAGCCGGTCGGCCGCCAGCAGGGCCGTGCCGGCGAGCGTCCCCATGCCCAGGCCCGCGAGCACCTTGACCCCTACGTCCGCCGTACAGCGCTGCGGGAAGCGTAACAGGAAGCCCAGCGCGATGCTCACCAGCACGGCCGCCACGCTCGGCAGCCAGGCCGGTGCGGCCGCGCTCATGGTAAGGGTCGCAGCGCCGGTGCCGATCAGGCTTGCGGTGAGCGCCAATTGGCGCGCGCCGTAAAAGGCCGCGCCGACGCCGCCGGCGATGCCTGCCGCCGCGGGCCCCGCAAAGGCGGCGAGCGACGGCCGCAACAGCGCTTCCAGCACCAGGTACAGTGGCGCGTAGATCATGCCGACCAGGCTCCAGACGGCAGCCCGGAGCAGCACGGGTTGCGTACGCGGTGTGGCGACTTGGGCCATGGCTCTCAGCATCTTCCGCGCGACGGACGGCGCGCCGCGCCACGCATCCCGCAGACCGGTGAGGGCCGAGGGGCAGCGGCAGAGCGCCTGCCTTGATTCGATCATACTGACGGATAGGCGCCGGAGAAAGCCCGTGCCGACGGAAAAATGCTGCGTTGCATCAAGTTCCTGTCGCGTCAGGCCGGGGCGGCAGTGTGCGCCGGGCATCGGCCGCACACAGGCTCAAGGGTACAGGTAACCCTGTCATACGGCGGCCACCAAGAGACGGCCCGTCGGTCTCAGGCGGGCCCCGGCGATGGCGACCGAGGTCATGACGGGGACGGCAGCCGGCTCACAGGTAGGTGCCGGCACCGAGGTAACGCGCCCGCCAGTAGTCCCTGGACAGACGGGACAGGCGCACATGGCGCTTAGATGTGGAAGCGTGCACGAAACGGTCCCGGTCCACCATGACGCCGACGTGGTACTGTCCAGGGCCCGTCCTGAAGAACACCAGATCCCCGGGCGCCGGACGCAGCCGGACCGGCCGCGCGGCAGCGCGCTGGTCGGTGGAGATCCGCGGGATGCTCAACCCCGCAGCGGCGTGAGCGAATTGCGTCAGGCCGCTGCAGTCCAGGCCCTCGCTCGGATCCGAGCCACCGTACACATAGGGCGTGCCGACCTGGGACAGCGCCGCCATGACCACGCTCGCGCGCTGCTGATCGAGATTCGTGAGGTCGAAGGTTTCCCCGTCGACGCTCAGCGTGCGCGACGGCGAGCCGGCGCAGCCCGCCAAGAGCCCTATGATCACGGCAGCAAAAGGCCCCCGCACCGCCCAAGAAGAGCAGTTAGCGAACAACATTGATGTGCCTTCCCCGGAAGTTTTTCTAACTTTCTGTACAGAAAGTAATAGAAGCTGCACGCGAAGCTGTCAAGGGCTGGTCGCGATGGCTTGGCAGCGCGCGCACCCGGTTCCGGGCGGAACCGGGCCGGTCGTGCCCGCGCCAGCGCCCGGGGCAGACAGGCCGCGCCGACCGCTGCGGCCTCAGGCGATTGCCGGAGAAAGGCATACCCAATGGCGTAGGATTTCCGTGCGCCTTCCGTGCGCCTGCTAAGGCGATTGCCGGAAACAAACATACCGAATGGCGCGGGATTTTCGCTCGCCTTCAAGGAGCGGCAGCGGGCGCATAGTCGAGCTCTGTGCCCGCTGCC
>JANQFI010000578.1 GCA_028277905.1 Chromatiaceae bacterium
GAATGGCGCAGGATTTTCGCTCGCCTTCAAGGAGCGGCAGCGGGCGCATAGTCGAGCTCTGTGCCCGTTGCCGCGACGCAGAAGGCGGGCGAAAAGACAAGCCAGGCGGTCTGTTTGTCGACAGAAATCGCCTAATGCCTCCGTGCCATCCCATCCATCTCCAGCGCCGCTGCCAGCACCGCACCCGGCGCCTCCAGCAGCAGGTTGTGGCCGGCGCCGGGGACAATGCGTACGTCCGTGCCGGGGTGCTCCCGGCCGACCCGCATGGCGATGGCCAGGAACTTGCCGTCCCGCGCGCCAGCGAGCCAGCAGAGCCGACCCGGCCAGCGGCGCAGGGCGGCCAGGGTGCTCGGCATCTCGGCGAGGCCGAAGCGGGCGAGGTTGGCGGCGAGGCCTTGCGCGCGCTGCACGAGCCGGCGGCGGCGCTGCTCGGCCAGGACCTCCGCCGGTAGAGGTGCCTGGCTCGCGAACAGCGGTTGCCGCTCCCAGGCGTCGACAAAGGCTTGGATGCCCTGCTCGCGTAGCAGTGCGATCCAGCGGGCATCCGCGGCGCGGCGGGCCTCACGCTGGCCCAGGCTGATGAGGCCCGGGTGTGCGGAGATGACGGTCGCGGCCTTGAACCGCCCGGGCGCAGCCGCCAGCAGCGACAGTGCGATGCGCCCGCCGAGCGAGTAGCCCACAAGCCGGTCGATACCCACGGGCAGCACCGCCAGCAGTTGCCGGATCTCGGCCCCGAAGTCACCTGCTGGCGCTGGGCTCGCCCCGTGGCCGGGCAGGTCCGGAGCGAGCGCCAGAGGGCCATCCGCTGGCCACCCTTCCCAGTCGGCGCCGCTACCGGTGAAGCCGTGCAACAGCAGCGTGCTTGGGGCCTGCGCCTGGTTGCCGAGGAGCCGGCAGGCGTAGCCCGGCAGCAGGTCGAGCCAGGGTGTGGCGGCCACCTTGGATTCGGCGCCGGTGCGCAGCCCGCCGCTCATGCCCCTGCCCAATTCGGATACGGCACGAAGCCGCTGCCCGGCCCGGGCGGCAGGTGCATCGCACCGCCCTCGATCCGCGGTGGGGTGCCGAGATCCGCCGCCAGCCAGTCCGCCGTCGCAAGCCCATGGGCCAGCGGGCTGCCGATGGCTGCGGCGAGCTGGGCCGTGGCCCAGAGTCCGGCGGCGGACTCCAGCAGGCTGGTGGTCACCACCTCGCGGCCGGCGGCCTGGGCCTGTTCGGCGAGCCGCAGCGTGCGGCGCAATCCGCCCTGCACCTGTGGCTTCAGCACCAGCCGGCGCACCGGCAGCTGTCTCGGGTCGATGTCGGCGCGACCGGCCAGGGACTCGTCCATCGCCAGGCTCCAGGGTGCGGCCTCCTGCAAGTCCGCAAGCGCTGCGTCATCAGGCTCCGCCAGCGGCTCCTCGAGGCAGTCGATGGGCAGCCCCCGCAGCCGCTCGATCCATGCCGCCGCAGCGCCATGGTCCCAGGCGCCGTTGGCGTCGAGCCGAAGTCGGGCGCCTGCCGGTAGCAGCGCGGCGGCGGCCTGGATGCGCGGCATCTCGACGTCCAGGGGCGCGGTGCCAACCTTGAGCTTCAGCACCCGATGGCCGGCGGCCAGGACCTGCTCGACGGCGAAGGTCTCCAGGGTCGCGGCGGCACCGAGCATGGCGCTCACCTCGATCCGGTCCGGTGCGTCCGGGCGCAGCAGGCGCCGCAGGGGCAGGCCCCGGGTACGGGCATCCAGGTCCAGCAAGGCCGTCTCCACCGCGCAGTCCGCGGCGGGGGTCGAGCCGATCCTGCTATCGAGCGCCGCCAGCAGCGCCGCGACGCCGTCTCCGGCGCGACCGCGCCAGTAGCACAGCCTGCGCTCCGCCTCCTCCGCGATCTCGGTGCCCGCCTCCGGCAGGGGCGCGCAGTCGCCGAACCCGCTGCTGCCATCGACCTCGGCCCGCAACAGCCAGCCGTCGCGCGTCACGCGCAGGCCACGAGCGCTGCGCCAGGGACGGCGCAGGGGCCATTGGTAGGACTGGACACCGAGGTGAAGGCTTGTCTGACGGGTTGTCATCGGGTGGGGCCAGACGCGCGACAGGCTCGCTTCGCGCTGAACCCTGGCGCTCAGGTAGGTTCAGTGCGCAACCCAGCTCAAGAGTACGCCAAGGCCATAGAGGCCCACCAACAGCATTTGGTATTGCGCTGTCCGCGCGAGGAGCACATTGAGCGCCCGGCCCGCTCCGGTCTCGAGCCGCCGGATCAGCCAGAACGCCGCAGGCAGCCCCAGCAGCACCGGCCAGGTCCAGCCGGGCAGGCCGCCGACCAGCATGAGCGGGATGGGCGCGAGCAGCAGCCCGGCGTAGACACGCCGCGCCGTGGGGCGGCCCAGCATGTGGCACAGGGTTCGACGGCCGGCCGCGCGGTCGGTGTCGAAGTCGCGGTAGTTGTTCAGCAGCAGCACCGCCGCTGCCGGCAGTCCGAGGGCGATACCCAGGCTGATGGCGCCCGCGGAGAGGCTCAGGGTCTGCAGGTAGTAGCTACCGGCCACGGCGGCGATGCCGAAGAAGCCGAGGACATAGAGCTCGCCGTAAGGGCCGTAGGCGATGGGCTTGGGGCCGCTGGTGTAGGCATAGCCGGCGGTGATGGCGGCGAGTCCCAGCAGCAGAATGGGCCAGCCGCCGCGCAGCACCAGCAGCAGCCCCACAAGGAAACTGGTCAGGAAGGCGATGTGCGCTGCGCGCTTCACCTGCGCACTGGTGAACCAGCCTTGGGCCGACGCGCGCGGCGGGCCGAGCCGATGCTCGGTGTCGGCACCGCGCTCGAAGTCCAGGGCGTCGTTGTGCAGGTTGGTGCCGATCTGGATACCGGCGGCGGCCAGCAAGGTCCCGAGCGCGGTGAAGGGTGCAAGGCCACCGGTGTCCGCCATGGTCAGCAGCAGCGCACCCAGGACAGGGGTCACTGCCAGCGGCAGCGTCTTCGGGCGGGCGGCGCTGATCCAGCGTCCGGCATGCTGGCGGACACTGTCCCGGGCGCGCTCGGCCGATGGGGTCATGGATCAATGCGCAGCTGGGTGACCATAGGTGCGCCCGGCGGTGCGCTGCGCAGCGGGCGACTCATGGCCGTCGCCGATAGCCGGAGAAGTCCGGCGGGCGCTTCTCCAGGAAGGCGTTGCGGCCTTCCTGCGCCTCGGCGGTCTGGTAGAAGAGCCCGGTGGCGTTGCCGGCCAGCTCCTGGATGCCGGCGAGGCCATCGGCGTCCGCGTTGAAGGCGGCCTTGAGCACGCGGAGCGCCGTCGGCGAGAGCGCCAGCATGCGCTGGCACCAGTCCACCGTCGTCGCCTCCAGCTCCCCAAGCGGCACCACGGCGTTCACCAGGCCCATGGCCAGGGCCTCTTCGGCGTCGTACTGCCGGCATAGGAACCAGATCTCCTTGGCCTTCTTGAGCCCGACCGTACGCGCCATGAGGCCGGCGCCATAGCCGGCGTCGAAGCTGCCCACCTTGGGGCCGGTCTGGCCGAAGCGGGCGTTGTCGGCGGCGATGGTCAGGTCGCACACCAGGTGCAGCACGTGGCCGCCGCCGATGGCATAGCCGGCCACCATGGCCACCACCGGCTTGGGCAGCGTGCGGATGCGCCGCTGCAGCTCCAGCACGTTCAGGTGCTCGGTCCCAGTGGCGTCGCGATAGCCGCCGTCCCCACGCACCCGCTGATCGCCGCCGGAACAGAAGGCGAGCTCGCCCTGACCGGTCAAGATCACAACCCCCACCTGAGGGTCCAGGTGCGCTCGGTGGAAGGCGTCCAGCAACTCCATCACCGTCTCCGGGCGAAAGGCGTTGCGCACTTCCGGGCGGTCGATGGTGATGCGGGCGATGCCGTCCGCGCGGTGGTAGAGGATGTCCCGATAGCGCAGGTCCTCGGGGGCCTGCCAGTGGGGGGGCTGCGACAGGGCTCGGGAATCGGCGTCTGGCATGGCTGCGGCGTCTCGGCAGGCTGGCGTGGAGCGCCAATTGTAACCGCGCGCGACGCGGAGTTGCCTCCGAGGTCTCCTCGTGCAGTCGGCATCCAGGGTCCGTCAGCACTCATGGTGCTTCGCCGACGCACAGGGTCGCATTTCTGCTACCCCGACTGCATGCGCCCTTGAGCGCAGCGGGCCGGCTGCACCACGACGGCCGGCGCGGGTGGCGCCAACCCCCTGCGCTGCTGGCCGACGCCATCGAGGGCGACTGATCCACGCCATTCACGCACGGTCAAGAGGGTGCCGGCCGCGCTGACGCTGCCGGTGTCCCGCGCCGATTCGGCGCTGCCGGCACCCCGCGGCGGTCGCGGGATTCACGTAACATTGCAGTGCATGGAAGCGCCTAACTCTGCCTTGCTGTTCAGAGGCGTCCGCAGCCTGCACCGCCCATCGCCGTCCCCGCTCGGCGGGCCGCTCGGTTGGCTCGCGGGGATCGGGCTCGCCGCGCGCACGCTGCTGGAGTGCCTGCTGCTGTACGGCAGCATCGCCCTCGGCCGCGAGCGGCTGGACCTACCCGCGCTCACGGCGGCGCTACGCCAGGCGGGGCTATCCATCCTGCCGGCGCTGACGCTGGTGACTGCGGCACTGGGGGTGATCCTCGGCCGCCAGGCCGGGCTGGTGCTCGCGAGCTTCAGCCTGCCGGGCGTGCTGCTGTTTACCATCACCTACGCGGTGGTCCTGGAGCTGGTGCCCATACTCGTGGGCGTGCTGGTGGCGGGACGCGCCGGTGTGGCGCTGGCGGTGCGTCATGCCACCCTGGTGGTGACCGGTCAAATGGACGGGCTGCTGGTGAGCGGCATCAACCCCATCCGCTTCGTCACGGGTCCGGTGCTGCTGGCCATGTTGATCATGTCCTTCGGCTTCCTGGCATGGGGCAGCCTGGTGACCATTGGCACGGCCTATCTCTGGCTGTTGCTGGTCGCGGACGTGCCCCAGTTCCAGCTCATCGATGCGGTGCGCAGCGCCCTGGGGCCGGCGAACCTGGGCGAGGCGCTGGCCAAGCCCTTGGTGTTCGCGGTGACGATCGCAATGATCGCGACCGTAATAGGGAGCGTCGCCGGGCGCGACCCGGAGGCCATCGGCGAGGCTGCCACCCGCACCATGATCGCCGCGGTTACCAGCATCCTGCTCATCGATCTGTTGTTCGCGCTCTGGCCAGAGGCATGAGCCTTGGGCGCAGCGGCCTCCGCAACCGCCCCCGGGCGCACCGCGAAGCCGGGGCCGCTGTCGGCGCCGGCACTGGAGTTGCGCGAGGTCTTCCAGCACGTGGCGGGGCATGCGGTGCTGAAGGATGTGTCACTGACGGTCCAGCCCGAAGAGGCTGTGCTGCTGATCGGCCGCAACGGTGCCGGCAAGAGCCTGCTCATGCGCCTGGTACTGGGGCTGGACCTGCCCTCGGCCGGGCAGGTGCGGCTGTTCGGCGCGGAGCTCCGGCAGCTGCGGGGCCGCGCGGCGCGGGCGCTGCGGCGGCGCATCGGCGCGGTGTTGCAGCGCGGCTCGCTGCTGGACGGGCTGACGGTGCTGGAAAACCTGCTGCTGCCACTGCGTGCCATGGGCGTATCGCGGGCGGACATGGCCCGCGCGGCGCGTCTGGCGATGACCCGGTTGCAGCTGGACGGCATGGAGAACCATCTGCCGCGCGCCTTGTCGGTTGGCCAGCGGCGGCGGGTGGAGCTGGCGCGGGCACTGATCCATCGGCCCGATGTGCTCATCTGGGACGGTCTCACGGACGGGCTGGACCTGCCGACGGTGCGCGAGATCTTCGGCCTGCTGCGCGCCGAGATGGAGGTGCGCGGCCTGACCGTCATCGCCACGGACAACATGCCCCTGGATGCGAATCTGCTGGACGGGCGCCTGGTGGTGCTGGAGCGCGGCCGGTTGCTCTTCGACGGCAGCCGCCGCGCCCTGGAGGCCGCGGCGCCGCAGCAGTTGGAGCTGCGTTACCTGCTGCAGGGTCGTTGGTGACCCTAGCCCCTGGCCACTCGGCACTATGACCCTAGAACGCCTCTATCAACCCCCGGAGATCGGCGCGCCCGGTATCCGCCGCGGCCGCCGGCAGCGGCGCGATCTCGTGCTCTCGGGCCTGTTCGTGCTGACCATGGCGGCGGTGCTGGTGGCGGTGATGCTGCTGAACCGGCCGGCGCTGTTCGGCAGCCGGGAGCTGCGTGCCTACTTCGCGGAGGCCACCGGCCTGGGCCGCGGCATGGACGTCGTGCTGGCGGGCGAGGTCGTGGGGAATCTCGGCACTGTGAAGACCGTGCTCGCCGCGGACCCCGAGCACCAGTATTGCCCGAGCAGCGAGCAACCGCGCTCGGCGGAGCTGCCGTGCTTTCGCGCCAGCCTGCGAATCCAGCGCCGCTGGCCAGTGCCTATCGATAGCCATGCGCAGCTGGTGCCGGCGAGCTTCATGGGCGGGTACGAGATTCGGATCGATCCGGGGGTCGCGGCGGCGATGCTCTCCGATCGGGAGCGCATCGCGACCCTGCCACGCCAGCCGGACCTGGCCTCCCAGGCATCGGATGCGCTGGCGCGGCTGCAATCGGCCATCGACGACAGCATTCGCCCGGCACTGGTGCAGCTGCAGCAGCGTGTCCGGGAGCTGGTCGTCGCGATGGGGCCTGGCGAGGCCGGCGAGGGGGGCGTGGCCGCGGCGGCCGGCGAGGGTCTCGCCGAGGTGTTCCAGAATCTGCGCGACCTCAGTGTCAATCTGAAGCAGAGCGTGGACGCGGACCGCGTCGGCAGCATCCTTGCCTCCGTGGACGAGGCGAGCGGCAACCTCGCCAGCGTCTCCGGGGTTCTGAGAGAACGCAGCGGGGCCATGGGCGACGCGGTGGAGCGCTATACGGCCCTCGGCGCCGACCTGCAGGGCGTCGTCAACGAGGCCGGCCCCGCGGTCACCGACTCGCTCGACGACGTGCGGTACCTGCTCCAGGAGCTGTCCGCCGCCTTGGCGCCGATTCTGGCCAACCTCGACACCGCTTCGCGCAACCTCGCGGCGCTCTCGGGCGATCTGCGCCAGGATCCCAAGTCGCTGCTGTTCGAGAGCAAGCCGAAAGAACGCTCGCCGTGGCTCGAACGTTGATGCCGTCCGCGCGGCAACCGCCACCGGGCTCGGCCTGGGGCCTGTGCATGCTGCTCGTCGGTATCGCCGCCGGCGCCCTGCTGCCAGGCTGCGGCGGCGAGCGGCTGCGCGATCTCTATTTCGGCCTGGCGCCGGAGATGAGCCTGCAACCGAGCCCAAGCCCCATCCCCGGGACCCTGCGCGTCCTCCCGCTCACGGCGCGGGGCTTTGTCACCGGCACGCGCATCGTTTATCGCACCGCCGAGCAACCGCAACAGGTATCCCGTTACGCGGAGCTGCTGTGGGAGGAGGCACCGGCAACCGCCATCGCCAACGGCCTGATCGCGGCACTGCGTGCCGCCGGGGTCTTCGCGCATGTCGTCCCCGCGAGTGATCCGGCGCGGGCGGACTACCTGCTCAGCGGTGAGCTGCTGGGCTTCGAGCACCGGCCAACGGCCAACCCGCCGCGCGTGCGCGCCGGCATGTCGCTGACCCTGGTTTGCGGCCGCCGCCGCGAGGTGCTGATGGCCGGAACCTACGCCGGCGAGGAGCTCAATGCCGTCGGCGCGAGCGGGCGCACGACGCCGGAGGCCATCGTCGCGGCGTTCAACCGGCTGTCCGGCCGGCTCATCGGTCAGGCGGTGGCGGATGCGCAGGCCATGACGCGCCGTTGTGGTGATGTGGCTGGCACCTGAGCCGGGCGGGCTCGCCGCCGGGCGCGGGCCGGTCTGCCGCTTCATGGACTGCGCGCAGGGCTGGGTCTGATCCCAGCTGGGATAGCCGCTGCACCCGCGCCATGGACTTCGCCGCCTTCGCGCCCTTTTGGATCCTCTTCTCACTGCTATCGGCGTTCTTCCACGCCTCGCGGCTGGCGGTCACCAAGCACCTGTCGCTCAGCTTCTCCGCACGGGCGCTGACCCTGTACGTGAACCTGGCGAGCCTGGCGGTAACGGCCCCGCTGATCATCTGGTACCACGATATTCCGCTCCACGAGCCCGTCTACGCCCTGGTGGTGCTGCTGGGTGGGGTCCTGTCCGGAATCGGTGGCTGGGCGCTCAACACGGCCATCCAACGCAGCGACCTGTCCCTGGTGGGGCCGGTGATGACCCTCACGCCGGGCTTCGTCGTCGTGATCGAGTGGATCGTCATCGGCGACCTGCCGGGACCGCTCGGCTTCGCCGGGCTGGCGCTCTTGATCCTGGGCGGCTATGTGCTGAGGGTCGAGCAGGAGCAGATCAGCCCGCTGGCACCCCTGCGTCGGCTGTTCATGGACCCGGGCAGCAGGTTCACGCTGGTGGCGGCCTTCTGCTTCGCGGCGGCCTCGACGCTCGGGCGCGTCGGTATCCAGATGAGCGACCCGCTGTCGTTCGCGGTGGTCGTCGCCATTGTCAACCCGGTGGTGCTGTTCGTGATGTTCAGCTTGCAGGACCACCGGTTCTACCGCGAGGCCTTCCCGGAGCAGCTCCGCGAGCAGGTACGGCCGCTGCTGCTGCTGGGGGTGCTATTCGCGCTGATGCGCATCGCGGATCAGATCGCGCTCAGTCTCACCCTCGCCTCCTATGCGATGGCCGTCAAGCGCACCGCCGGCGTCTTCGCCGTGCTGCTCGGGCATTGGTACTACGGCGAGGGTCATGTGGCGGCGCGACTCGCCGGCAGTGGCCTACTGCTGGCGGGGCTGTTCGTGCTGACACAGTCCTGATGGCTCCCCCGGCGACCGGACCGCCAGCGCCTTGCCGGCAAGCCCCCGCGCGAAGCTGGTAACCTATGACAACACTTGGTGAATGTTGTACGCAGTCGATTGCCCGAGAAGAATATACCGAGTGGCATAGGATTTTCGCTCGCCTTCAAGGAGGGTTCGCCCTCAAGGAGCGTAAGCGCGCGTATCCTCGAGCCCTGCGCCCGCTGTCCTGTTTTTCGACCGAAATCGCCTTGGGGCCAGCAGCGTGATCGGCCCGGGAGCACTGCCATGGCCCGCGCTGCCCGCCGGCCCTTTCATGTGGAACTGATCAAGCCGTCGCACTACGACGACGACGGCTATGTGATCCAGTGGGTCAAGGCCTGGATCCCGTCCAACTCGCTCGCCACCCTGTACGCCCTGACACTGGAGGCGGCGGAGCAGGATGCCCTCGGCAAGGACGTGGACATCCGCGTGCAGGCCTATGACGAGACCAACACGGTCATCCCGGTCAGGCGCATCGTCCGCCGCATGCAAAAGGCCTGCGGCGAAGGCCTGGTGTGCCTGGTGGGCGTACAGTCCAACCAGTTCCCGCGCGCCATGGACATGGCCCGGGAATTCCGCGCCGCCGGCGTCCAGGTGGCCATCGGCGGCTTCCACGTGAGCGGCTGCCTGGCCATGCTCTCGGCGCTGCCGGCGGACCTGCGAGAGGCCCTCGGCCTCGGCATCACCCTCTTCGCCGGCGAGTCCGAGGGCCGCTTCATGGACCTGTTGCGCGCCGCCAAGCACCGCGCCATGGAACCCCTCTATAACCACATGAGCGACCTGCCGGACATGGAAGGCCAGCGCATGCCCTACCTGCCGCCCAAGATTGCGCGGCGCTATGCGCCCATGCCCGGCACCTTCGATGCCGGCCGCGGCTGCCCCTTCCTCTGCAGCTTCTGCACCATCATCAACGTGCAGGGGCGGAAGTCCCGCTACCGCAGCCCCGACGACGTCGAGCGCCTGTTACGCGCCAACCTCGCCCACGGGATCCGACACTACTTCATCACCGACGACAATTTCGCCCGCAATCGCAACTGGGAGCCCATCTTCGACCGCATCGCGGCCCTCCGGCGGGAGCTGGGCGTGAAGCTCAACTTCACCATCCAGGTGGACACCCTGTGCCACAAGCTGCCTGGCTTCGTCGACAAGGCGCGCGAAGCCGGCGTGTCGCGGGTGTTCATCGGCCTGGAGACCGTCAACCCGGACAACCTCAAGGCCGCCAACAAGCGCCAAAACAAGATCCCCAACTACCGCGACATGCTGATCGCCTGGCAGAAGAAGCGCGTGACCACCTACTGCGGCTATATCCTGGGCTTCCCGGGCGACACGCCCGAGCGCATTGCCGCGGACATCGAGACCATCAAGCGCGAGCTGCCCCTGGATATCCTGGAGCTGTTCTGTCTCACGCCGCTGCCGGGCTCCGCGGACCACAAGGCGCTGGTAGAGCAAGGCGTCGCGCTGGATCCGGACATGAACATCTACGACCTGGAGCACGTCTGCACCAGGCACCCGAGGATGACCAAGGACGAGTGGCTCGGTGCCTACCGCGACGCCTGGGACAGCTACTACTCCATGGCGCACCTGGAGACCCTGATGCGCCGTGCCGCCGCGTTCGGCCGCAACCCCAAGCGCGTGATGGAGATCGCGCTGGAGTTCTACGGCTGCTTCCGCTTCGAGCGCGTGCACCCGTTGCAGGGCGGCTTCGTACGCCGCAAGATCCGCACCCAGCGCCGTCCCGGCTGCGCCATCGAGCACCCCCTGATCTTCCACCCCCGCCGCGCCCGGGAGATCGTCAGCACCTACTCCCGGCTGTTCGTCTACGCGCTGCGCGTCTGGATGCTCTACAAGCGCATCCGCAAAGAGACCCGGAACGGCACCGGTCTCGACTACCTCGACGACGCTATCCGTCCGAGCGAGCCGGAGCCGGCAAGCGACGCCTTGGCCCAGGTGGATTTGGCGGGGCAGGGCTCGGAGCCGGTGACAGCGGCAGCCGGCGCTTAGGCGATTGCCGGAAACAAGCATACCGAATGGCGCAGGATTCTCGTCCGCCTTCGCGAAGCGGCGGCGCATGCATAGTCGTTCTATGTGCGCGTTGCCGCGACAAAGAAGGCGGGCGAGAAGACAAGCCAGGCGGTATCTTTGTTGACAGAAATCGCCTTAGACGAATTCTGTCCACCCCCGGCCTGCTGCCCTCCCCCGGCTGCCGCTCGACGGGATGCCAGCAGAGGTGCCGGGAGCCGGGGCGTGCGATACTGCAGCCGGTACGACGGCGGACGATAGGGTCGGAATCATGGGGATGCGTCCTGGCGCAGGGTTTCGGACGGTCGCCGGCACCCTGGCAGTGCTGGCGCTGGCGGGATGCGCCCGCAGCGACGACCCGACAGCCCCACAACCGAAAAAGGTCTATCGGGACGCGTTCGAGACACCCATCGAGGCCGTCGAGATCGAGGCGGACGGCGGCACCATCGTCGGCGCCTACGACGCCTGGCTGCGCCTGCTGCCCGTGCGCGGGCTGACGCCGCGCTTCGCGGCCGCGTATCGGCCTGTCGGTTGCGGCCCGATCAGGGCGTATTTCGGGCCTAAGCTGGCCCTGGATGGGCTGGCACTGGCCGAGTCGACGCTCAGCTGCCGCGAGTACCGCAACCCCGACCTGCCGTTCGAGAACGGCCGCTGGCTCGCCGAGGACACTGCCACAGGGCGGGTGCACTATCGGATCTGGAAGTTTCGCTGAGCGCTGGATGCCCTGAGAGCTGGATGCGCTCTGCCTTGCGTCATGCGCATCCATCGCGATCGAAGCCAGGATCGCCTGCGAGGCCGATCCCCATGTCGATTTCGATGTCGATGTCGATGCGGAATCGGCAGCTAGTGCTTTGCTGCGGAAGTTCCGAGACCGGATCCCCTCGTTGTCGTAATCGCAATCGTAATCGAATATCCGCACGGTCGAGACCGCGATCACGACAACGACAACGACAACGACCTGAAACGGTCTCGGGACATTCGCATTGCTGCACTAGGGCGCACTGTTTGACCCTAGGGCCGACCCATGCTCCCTTTGCGCCCCTGCACTCCCGCATCGTCGACCCTAATCCAGGGGTCCGCCCACCAACAGCAGCTCCAGCAACGCCTTCTGCGCATGCAGCCGGTTCTCGGCCTCGTCCCAGACCACGGATTGGGGGCCGTCGATGACCTCGGCGGTGACCTCCTCACCCCGGTGCGCGGGCAGGCAGTGCATGAACAGGGCGTCGGGCTTGGCAGCTGCCATGATGGTGGCGTCCACGCAATAGTGGGCGAAGGCCGCCGCGCGGTGGTCTTGCTCGCTCTCGTGGCCCATGCTGGCCCAGACGTCGGTGACCACGAGGTCCGCGTCCCGCGCCGCCTCGCGCGGATCGCGCACCAGGGTGCAGCAGGGACCGGCGGAATCGAGCAGGTCGGCGTCCGGCTCGAAGCCCTCGGGGCAGGCCACGCGTAGCTCGAAATCGAAGAGCCGCGCCGCGTTCATGTAGGAGTGGCACATGTTGTTGCCGTCGCCGACGAAGGCGACGCGCCGGCCGCGGATGTCACCGCGGTGCTCCCGGTAGGTCTGCATGTCCGCCAGCAGCTGGCAGGGGTGGAAGCGGTCGGTGAGGCCGTTGATGACGGGCACGCGGGAGTGGGCCGCGAAGCGCTCCACCTTCTCGTGGTCGAAGGTGCGGATCATCACCGCGTCCACCATGCGCGAGAGCACGCGCGCGCTGTCCTCCACGGGCTCGCCGCGGCCGAGCTGGGTGTCCCGCGGCGACAGGAAGAGTGCATGGCCGCCGAACTGGACCATGCCGACCTCGAAGGAGACCCGGGTACGGGTGGACGATTTCTCGAACACCATGGCCAGGGTGCGCCGGGCAAGGGGCCGGTAATCCCTGCCATCGGCAAGCATGCGCTTGAGCGCGATGGCGCGGTCCAGCAGTGCGCGGGCCTCATCCGCGCCGAGATCGAGGAGGGTCAGGAAGTGGCGGGCGGGTCGGGACATGGGTACCTCCCTGGGAAGCGGGCCGCGGGCAGGGGGTGCGGGTCTGCGTTGCGTGGCGGCGGCATCTGCGCTGGGCAGAACGCCCTGCTGTGCCGCGGGCGGCAGGGCACCGGGCGCAGCGGCGGCGGCCGGTCGGCACGGGCGCACATCGCAGGTGCCGTGGTGCCCGTGGGGCTCAGCCGGCGGTGCCGCCGCCGGTCTCGTGCAGGAAGGCGAGGACGACGCGCGCGACCGTGTCGATGATCTGCTGCGCCTGCTCGGCATCGATGATCAGCGGCGGGAGCAGCCGCACCACCCGCTGGGCGGTGACATTGATGAGCAGGCCTTCGGCCAGTGCCGCGGCGACCAGCTCGGCGCAGGGTCGGTCCAGCTCGACGCCGACCATGAGACCGCGCCCGCGGATATCGGCGACGCCGGGTACGGCGGCGAGCCGCTCGCGGAGGCCGTCGCGGATGCGCTCCCCCAGCCCTGCGGCGCGTGTGGGCAGGTCGTCCTGCTCCAGGGTGTCGAGCACGGCCATCGCCGCGCGGCAGGCGAGGGGATTGCCGCCGAAGGTGGAGCCGTGGCTGCCGGGACCCAGTACCTCGGCCGCCTCGCCGCGGGCCAGGCAGGCGCCGATGGGCACGCCATTGCCGAGGCCCTTGGCGAGGGTCATGACATCCGGCTGGATGCCCTCGTGCTGGTGAGCGAAGAGCTTGCCGGTGCGGCCCATGCCGGACTGCACCTCGTCCAGCATCAGGAGCCAGCCGTGGCGGTCGCAGAGCCTGCGCAGCGCGGCGAGGTAGCCCTCTTCGGGTACGACGATGCCGCCCTCGCCCTGGATGCTCTCCACGAGCACGGCGACGATGTTGGCGCGATTGGCGGCGGCGGTCTCGACGGCGGCGAGGTCGTCGTAGGGTACCCGCACGAAGCCGGAGACCAGCGGCTCGAAGCCGGCCTGCGCCTTACGGCTGCCGGTGGCGGTCAGCGTCGCCAGGGTGCGGCCATGGAAGCTGTTCTCCATCACCAGGATCTCCGGCCTCTGCACACCGCGCCGGCTCGCGTAGAGGCGCGCCAGCTTGATGGCTGCCTCGTTGGCCTCGGCGCCGGAGTTGGCGAAGAACACGCGATCCATGCCGGCCGCGGTGCAGAGGCGGTCGCCAAGGGCCGACTGTGCCGGTATCCGGTAGAGGTTCGAGACGTGCACAAGCCGCGCGGCCTGCTCGCAGAGCGCGTCGCGCACGCGGGGGTGCGCATGGCCCAGGCCGCAGACCGCGATGCCGGCCAGTGCATCGAGATAGCGCTTGCCGTCGCTGGACCAGAGCCAGGCACCCTCGCCGCGCTCGAAGCTCACGGGCAGACGGTTGTAGGTGGCCATCAGATGGTCTGTCATTGCACCCGAAACCCGTTCTCTGTTCCGAAGGCCGAAAAGCTCCGAAAACGAAAAAGGCGGCCCGGGTGCTGTGCGGGCCGCCCTAAGCGAGCTTAAGGATCTGCGAGACTGCCGCGGCTCTCGCGCCTGTGGCAACCCCCGAATAGTCGCAGATCAGTATGTGTGAGAAAGCTAATGACCATACCACGCGACAGTCTCCGTGCACAACTTGCAGTTCTGTCGCGTCCAGGCTCGGGGTCGAAATCGCTGGCGATTGCGGTCCCGATTGCGATCGCGATCGCGATCGCGCAAGATCCAGCAATCAGACTGCTAGCCTGAATCTGGGCGACAGCTCACTCGCAAAGCGGCGGCGCCGTGGCGCTTCCAGGGCCGCGTCTGGTCCCTGCGCAGCGGCGCTGCTAAGGCGATTTCTGTCAACCAACAGACCGCCTGGCTTGTCTTGTCGCCCGCCTTCTGCGTCGCGGCAGCGGGCACAGAGCTCGATGATGCGCCCGCTGCCGCGCCTTGAAGGCGAGCGAAAATCCTGCGCCACTCGGTATGTTTGTTTCCGGCAATCGCCTAAGCTTGGCTCGGGGGCGTGCCCTGGTTGTCCGCTGCC
>JANQFI010000589.1 GCA_028277905.1 Chromatiaceae bacterium
GGCAGCGCGTGCATAGTCGTTCTATGTGCGCGTTGCCGCGACAAAGAAGGCGGGCGAGAAGACAAGCCAGGCGGTCTGTTTGTTGACAGAAATCGCCTAGAGCTTGAGCTTCTGCTCCTTCGGCAATGGCGGCCGCTTGCCGGGCGCTCGCACGGCCGTGTCGCCGGCTATCGGCTGCGTGGTGCCCTCGAAGATGGTGCTGTCGTCTAGCTGGTCTTCCTCGCTGACGAGCGAGATCTTGTCCGCGCCTTGGGAAATGGTGCGGTTCAGGTCGTCGGAGCCCTTCAGCTTCACCATCAGCCGCAGCTCGTTGGCGGAGTCGGCGTGCTTGATGGCCTCCTCGTAGCTGATCTCGCCCTCCTGCAGGAGCTGGAATAGCGCCTGGTCGAAGGTGATCATGCCCTGCTCGTTGGACTTGGCCATGATCTCTTTCAGCCTGTGCACTTCGCCCTTGCGGATGATGTCCGCCGCCAGCGGGGTGTTGATCAAGATCTCAACCACGGCGCGCCGGCCGCGACCGCTCTTGTGGGGCACCAGCTGCTGGGCGACGATGGCGCGCAGGTTCAGCGACAGGTCCATGAACAGCTGCCGGTGGGCCTCGTCCGGGAAGAAGTTGATGATGCGGTCCAGGGCCTGGTTGGCGTTGTTGGCATGCAGGGTCGCGAACACCAGGTGCCCCGTTTCTGCGAAAGCGACGGCGTATTCCATGGTCTGCTTGGTGCGGATCTCGCCGATCAGGATCACGTCCGGCGCTTGGCGCAGGGTGTTGCGCAGGGCGACCTCGAAGGACGCCGTGTCCACGCCCACCTCGCGCTGGGTGATGATGCAGCCGTCGTGGTCGTGGACGTACTCGATGGGGTCCTCGATGGTGATGATGTGCCCCGTCGTCATGCGATTGCGGTAGCCGATCAGCGCCGCCAGCGACGTGGACTTGCCGGTGCCGGTACCGCCCACGAAGATGACGATGCCGCGCTTGTGCATGCCGAGGTCGCGCAGGATGGACGGCAGGCGCAGCTCTTCGATCGTGGGGATGCGGGTCTCGATGCGCCGCAGCACCATGCCCGCGTGGTTGCGCTGCAAGAACGCACTCACACGAAAGCGCCCGGCGCCGCGGGCGTTGATGGCGAACTGGCACTCGTTGGTCTCCTCGAACTCCCTGAGCTGCTTGGAGGTCATGAGCTCCTGCGCGGCCTGCATGGTCTGCTCGGGGGTCAGCATCTCGGTGCCCACCGGGCGGATGACACCGTCGATCTTGATGCTCGGCGGCCGGCCGGAGGTGATGAAGAGGTCTGAGCCCCGTTCGTCGTTCATCATGCTGAGCAGATTCTTGAGGTCCATTTTGGCTCTCCGAGGTGGCTCTCCGAGGTGGCTCTCCGGGCGCTGTGCCGTCAGCCGGCTTGGGGGCCGGCACTTGGCGCGGCGGCTGGGGGGCGCATTGTGAGGCGCATTGGCGGGCGTATTGGGGTCAGCGGGCGGACCGGGCAAGCGCCGATCGGCGCTGCCGGCCAAGTCACAGGAAGCTATCCTTGCTCTGCGCCTTCACGCGCGCGTCGGACTTGGTGACGAAGCCACGCTTCACCAGCTCCGCCAGGTTCTGATCCAGGGTCTGCATGCCGTGGGCCTGGCCGGTCTGGATGGCCGAGTACATCTGCGCCACCTTGTCCTCGCGGATCAGGTTGCGGATGGCCGGCGTGCCGATCATGATTTCATGTGCCGCGATCCGCCCGCCGCTGACCTTCTTGAGCAGCGCCTGCGAGATCACCGAGCGCAGCGACTCCGACAACATGGATCGGACCATGGTCTTCTCGGCGGCCGGGAAGACATCGACGATACGATCGATGGTCTTGGCGGCGGAGCTGGTATGCAAGGTGCCGAACACCAGGTGGCCCGTCTCGGCGGCCGTCAGCGCCAGACGAATGGTCTCCAGGTCGCGCATCTCGCCCACCAGGATGATGTCCGGATCCTGGCGCAGTGCCGAGCGCAGGGCCTCGCTGAACCCCAGGGTGTCCTTGTGCACCTCGCGCTGATTGATCAGGCACTTCTTGCTCGTGTGCACGAACTCGATCGGATCCTCGATAGTGAGGATGTGCGCATACTGGGTGTCGTTCACATAGTCCATCATCGCCGCCAGGGTCGTGGACTTGCCGGAGCCCGTCGGCCCCGTCACAAGCACCAGCCCCCGCGGCACATCGACGATCTGCTTGAAGATCTCCGGCGCGTTCAGGTCCTCCAGCGTCAGCACCTTGGACGGGATGGTGCGAAACACGGCCGCGGCGCCGCGCTTCTGGTTGTAGGCATTGACGCGGAAGCGCGCGACGCCCGGGATCTCGAACGAGAAGTCCGTCTCCAGGAACTCCTCGTAGTCCTTGCGCTGCTTGTCGTTCATGATGTCGTAGATCAGCGCATGCACCGTGCGATGCTCCAGCGGCGGCACGTTGATGCGGCGCATGTCGCCGTCGACCCGGATCATCGGTGGCAGACCCGCGGACAGGTGCAGATCCGAGGCATTGTTCTTGACACTGAAGGCGAGGAGCTCGGCGATGTCCAAGGCGTCCCCCAGGATGAGCTGAAGCGGCTCGCCAACGGTGGCTCAGGGCCTTATCCGTACGGCAGCCAAAGCCCAAGCATAGCGCGAAGTCGCGGGTTCGGTTCAAGCGCGACGTCACGGCGCCTGGCCGCTGCCGCCGAATAGCCAGACCTCCATCGTCGGCCACAGCAGCAGCACGCCCGTGACCGCCGCCGTGCCGAGGAACATGATGCGCAGGAAGCGGTTGCCGCGCTTGATGCCGAAGCTGGCGCCGAGATAGCTCCCGAGCAGCGCGCCGGCGACTAGCCCCGGTGCCAGTGGCCAGATGACGTGGCCCATGAGCAGGTGCGCGACGGCGCCGACGCCGTTCCAGAAGATGCCATTGGCGGCCAGTGTCATGGCGGTGGCGTGCAGCTGGTCGTAGCGCAGCAGCCACAGGTACAAGAAGGTCGTGAAGACGCCGCTGCCGGCGCTGATCCAGCCGGAGTAGAAGGCCGCTGGCATCAACAATGCCGAGCCGATCAATAGCACCTGCGGTGACAGCCGCTCCGGCTCGAATAGGTTGGGTGCCGTCTTGCGCGCCAGCGTGATGCCGACCATCGCGACGATGACGCCGCCCACCAGAGGCTCCATCACCGCGCCTGGCACACTGGCCGCAAAGCGGGTGCCGAGCACCACGAATGGCAGCCCCACCAGCGCCGTCCACCAGAATACCCGCCAGTCGATCAACCCCTCGCGCATATAGCGCAGCGTGGAACCGATGCCGATGAAGCCGACCGCGAGCTTGTGGCTCGCCAGCGCGTTGATGAAGGGCAGTCCGGTGAACAGCAGGATCGGCAGCAGAATGAGCCCGGCACCGCCGCCGGAGAGACTGGAAAAGAAGCAGGCCGCGAAGCTCGCGGCGAAGGTCAGCAGGATCAGGCCGGCGCCGATGTCTGGGAAGGCGTCCATGTTGGTCGTGTCTCGCGGCAAACTGCGCCGCCTCGAGACGGCTTGATGAGACCAGGTCCCGCGCGGGCTGGGGCGTCAATGATCGGCGCAATTGGCTGGTGTTGTACAGACAGCCTGGCTGCACGCTCGCTTGCCAGGGCGCGTCCGGCATCTGTCTTGAGGCCGTGTGATCCCCTGGCGTGCCCGGTCGCGCGCCAGGGCCTCCACCCGGTCGAACCCGGCCGAGCGGTAGCCGATGCAGCAATCCTGGGCGGGCGGGCTGATCGGGCTCGGGCTCATCGTCGGCTCCTCAGGCGCGAGTCAAATCGGGTCCTGCAGGGCCCCATTGTCATCCCAACCAGTGGGAGGGCGAAACGGCGGCCGGTCGCTGCGCGGGCATGAGAAGCCACCCCCTGTCATTGATCCGCCTCGCCGGGCTGCCCCTGAGTCTGACCCTGCTGTCTATCCTGGCGGGCAGCGTGATCAACCGGGTCATGGTGGTGGAGCTGGGGCTGCCGGTGCTCCTCGCGGGGCTGTTTCTGGCGATTCCCTTGTTGATTTCGCCCGTACGCATCTGGCTCGGGCATCTGTCCGATGCCTATCCGATCAGGGGCCTGAGGCGGGAGCCTTACCTGATCTGCGGCGCTGTCCTGTCCGGTGTCGGCGTCGCGCTGTCGGTGGCCTTGGTGGTGCAGACGCCCGCGCCGATCAGCGCGGGCGCCGCGCTCATCCTGCTCGGGCTGCTGCTCTATGGCGTCGGGCGCAACCTCGTCGGGAACACCTTCCAGGCCTTGCTCACCGATCGTTTTGCGCCCGGCGTGTCGCGCGGGCGGGCGGCCAATCTCTACGAGGTCGTGAGCATCCTCGGTCTGGTCATCGGGGCGGGGCTCTTGGGGCTGGCCTTGCGCCCCTACAGCGCCGAGCGCCTGGTGCTGGCGGTCGCGGTGACGGCCGCACTGGCCGTGCTGTTGTCCGTGCTCGCCGCGCTCGGGCAGGAGCCGCGTAGGGCCGAGCTGCGGGAGGCCGCCGAGCAGGCGCGCGCCGAATCCTTCTGGCGCAGCGTCCGCACACTGATCTGGGCGGACCCGCAGGCGCGGTTATTCCTTGCCGTGATCACGCTGACGGTGCTCGGCACCCAGATGCAGGACGTGCTCATGGAGCCCTATGCCGGGCTGGTGCTGGGCATGGACGTCGCCGCGACGACCCGGCTGACCATGTTCTGGGGAATCGGGGCCTTGGCCTCGATTCTGCTCTCGGGACTAGTGCTGATCCGCTGGCTGGGGCTGGCGCGGCTGTATCGGCTCGGCATCGGGTTGCTGTTGCCGCTGTTCGTGCTCGTGGTACTCGCCGGGGCCATCCAAGCGCCACTGCTGCTGCAGCTCTGCGTGCTCGGCCTTGGGCTCTGCAGTGGACTGGCAGCGGCAAGCCTCCTGGCGCAGGCCCTGGAGCTCACGAGCGCCCGCAGCGCGGGGCTTCTGCTCGGGGCTTGGGGGCTGGGCTTCCAGCTCGGACGCGCGCTGGCCAGTCTGATGGGTGCAGGCCTGGTCGACCTGATGAACCTGGTGACCGGCGACCTGCCGCTGCTGGCCTATGGCGTGGCGTTCGCGGCCGAGACCGCCCTGCTGATCGGGGCACTGCTCGCCTTCGGACGGTTGCGGATCCGCGCCGCGCGGGCGCTGTCGGAGACCTGAGCGCGCTGCCGCCGGGCTGATGGCCGCCGGCGGCATGCCGGTCTCCGGGTTGGCGGCAACCGGCCAGGCACCGGCAGCGAAGGGCGGTCCGCTCGCCAAGCCTATTCCCGGGTCGCGCGAGCGCTTGCCTGCCATCGGGATGGGCACCTGGATTACCCTCGACGCCGGCGACTTTGCTGCTCCAAGATTGCCGCGGGTACCTGACTGCGGTAGCGTCCCGCCGGCGGCACGACGACAGCGCCGGTGCGGCGCGCCACGACATCGCGAGCGGAGGGGCACATGAGCAATAGGTCGGCAACCGAGACGGCAGCGGCCCAGGGGGCATGGCAGGCGGCGCACCGGCGCTCGCTCACCGACCCCGACGGCTTCTGGGGCGAGGCAGCGGGGGCCATCGATTGGGACCGGCGCTGGGATCGGGTGCTCGACGACGGCGATGCGCCTTTCTACCGCTGGTTCACCGGCGCCGAGCTGAACACCTGTCACAATGCCCTCGACCGGCACCTGGCACAGGGCCGGGGAGCGCAACCGGCCATCATCCACGACAGCCCGGTGACGGGCTCACTCAGGACCATCACCTATGCGGAGCTTCAAGCCCGGGTGGCGCGCTTCGCGGGCGCCCTGCGCGGGCTCGGGGTCGGCCAGGGCGACCGGGTGATCCTCTACATGCCCATGGTGCCGGAGGCGGCCATTGCCATGCTCGCCTGCGCGCGCATCGGCGCCGTGCACTCGGTGGTCTTCGGCGGCTTCTCGGCACGGGAGCTGGCCACGCGCATCGACGATGCACGGCCGAAGATCGTCGTCGCCGGATCCTGCGGCATCGAGCCGAACCGCATCGTCCCCTATAAGCCGCTCCTGGACGACGCGCTGGCGCAGGCGAGCCACCAGCCGGCGCATTGCGTGATCCTGCAGCGCGAGCAGCAGCCAGCGGACCTGCTGCCTGGCCGTGACCTGGACTGGACAGCGCTCGAAGCCGCGGCCGAGCCCGCGGACTGCGTGCCGGTGGCGGCGACGGACCCCCTGTACATCCTCTACACCTCCGGCACGACCGGCCAGCCCAAGGGCGTGGTGCGCGACCATGGCGGCCACGCGGTGGCCATGACCTGGTCCATGCGCCAGGTCTACGGGGTCGAGCCCGGGGAGGTCTTCTGGTCCGCGTCCGACGTCGGCTGGGTGGTCGGCCATTCCTATATCGTCTATGGCCCGCTGCTGCACGGCTGCACCACGGTGCTCTACGAGGGCAAGCCGGTGGGTACACCCGACGCCGGCGCCTTCTGGCGGGTCATCGAGGAGCACAAGGTGTCCGTGCTGTTCACGGCGCCGACCGCTTTTCGCGCCATCAGGCGCGAGGACCCGGAGGCGAGGCATCTGGCGCGCTATGACACCTCGAGCCTACGGGCGCTGTTCCTGGCCGGCGAGCGCTGCGACCCGAGCACCCTGGAGTGGGCCGGCGACATCCTCGGCGTGCCGGTCGTGGACCACTGGTGGCAGACCGAGACCGGCTGGGCCATTGCGGCCAACTGCCTGGGGCTCGAACAGCTCCCCATCAAGCCGGGCTCGCCCACCAAGCCCGTGCCAGGCTACGACGTGCAGGTGCTCGGCGACGACGGCTACCCCGTCCCGCCCAATACCATCGGGCGGATCATGATCAAGCTACCGCTGCCCCCGGGCTGCCTGCCGACGCTTTGGGCCAACGACGAGCGGTACCTAGCCTCCTATCTTGGGGCCGAGCCCGGCTACTATCTCAGCGGCGATGCCGGCTACTTCGACGAGGACGGCTATCTATATGTCATGAGCCGTATCGACGATATCATCAATGTGGCCGGTCACAGGCTCTCCACGGGCGGCATGGAGGCCGTGCTGGCGGGCCACCCGGACGTGGCCGAGTGCGCCGTCATCGGCGTCACCGACCAGCTCAAGGGCGAGCTGCCCTTGGGGCTGGTGGTGCTCAAGGCCGGCGTGGACCGATCCGAGGCGGACATCGCCGCCGAGCTGGTGGCACTGGTGCGGGATGCGATCGGCCCTGTCGCCGCATTCAAGACGGTGCTGGTGGTGCCGCGGCTGCCCAAGACCCGCTCCGGCAAGATCCTGCGCGGCACCATGAAGCACATCGCCGATGGCACCGACTACCGCCTGCCCGCCACCATCGACGATCCGGCGATCCTGGAAGAGATCCAGGCGGCGCTGGCCGCGGCGGGCTATGGCGACAGCTGACCAGGCTCGTTGGCTCGGTTCAATGGTATTCGCGTCCAGGCTCCACCTTGCCGCGAAATACCCAGTAGACGACGGCGGTATAGATCAGGATCACCGGCAGCACGACGACGCCGGCGCCCCAGAACAGGAATGTCAGTGACTGTGGCGGCGCGGCCGCATCGGCGAGCGTCAGCTCGTAGGGGATGATCCAGGGCCAGAAGCTGCCGGCGAGCATCAGGTAAGCCGTCAGGAACAACAGCGACGCCAGTGCGTAGGGACGCCAGTCGTATCGACGTTGGGCGGCTGCACGGTAGAGCTGCCAGGCGGCGAGAGTCGCGATCAGCGGCAAGGTGAACAGCCAGGGCTGCGCGAGCCAGCGCTCCACGACGCGAAAGTCGCCGGCGAGCGTGCTCGCCAGCGCCAGTGCAACGAAGACGACGACGCCGGTCATCAGTCGCGGCAGCCAGAGGTAGGCCCAGTCACGGAGCCTCCCCTCGGTCTTCAGCACCAGCCAGGCGGCGCCGAGCAGCGCGTAGCCCAGCACCAGCCCGACACCGCACAACAGCGGAAAGGGTGCGACCCAGTCGAACGGCGAGCCCGCGAACGCAAGCCCGCTGACGGCAATCCCCTGCACCATGGCGCCTATGGCTGCCCCCTGCACGAAGCTCGCCACCGTGGAGCCGGCGGCGAAGCCGAAATCCCAGAGCCAGCGCGCGCGGCGGGTCTTGTAGCGGAACTCGAAGGCGACACCACGCAGGATCAGCGCCACCAGCAGCAGCCCGACCGGCAGATAAAACGCGGACAGGAAGATCGAGTACACCACCGGAAAGGCCCCGAACAGCAGGGTGCCGATGACCACGAGCCAGGTCTCGTTGCCGTCCCAGACCGGAGCGATGGAGCCCATCATGTCGCGGCGCTGCGCCTCGTCGCGGTTTAGCGCGAAGAGTATCCCCACGCCGAGGTCGAAGCCGTCCAGCAGCACATAGATCAAGATCGACAGGGCCAGTACGGCGCCCCAGAAGTGGGCGAGGTCGAGGGACATGGCTAAGCCTTCTGTGGCTACTGTGGCCAGATGGTGTCCGAGCGCGGTGCCGCAGGTACGGCACCAGGCGGCCCGCCGCCGACACCGAGCGGTCGGCTCGGTGTGATGCCGCGCCTGGCGGCTGCGGTTGCGGCCGCCGGGTCTGTCTCGTCGAAGCCCGAGCGCAGCAGCCGATAGATGTACAGGGTGCCAGCCGAGAAGATCAGCGCGTACACCAGCACATAGGTCAGGAGCGAGAGCAGCACTGCCGCACCGCTCAAGCTCGGCGTCACCGCATCCGCAGTGCGCAACAGGCCATAGACCACCCAGGGCTGGCGGCCGACTTCGGCGGTGAGCCAGCCGGCCAGCACGGCGATGAAGCCGCTGGGGAAGTGCAGGAAGGTCGCCCACAGGAACCAGCGCGGTATGCGCTTCGGGTCCCGGAAGCGGCCCTTGGCCATGAGCCAGACGCCGCCCCAGGACAGCGCCAGCATCATCAACCCGAGTCCCACCATGATTCGGAACCCATAGAAGGGGATCAGGAATGGCGGGCGCTCATCGCGAGGCGTGGTCAGGATGCCGGGCTCTGCAGCGTCGAAGCTCCCCTGGGCCACGAAGCTGCCGAGGTAGGGGACGCCGAGCTCGAAGACGTTGCGCTCGGCCTCGACATCCGGCCAGGCCAACAGCAGCAACCGGGCCGGCTGCTCGGTCTGCCAGCGGCCCTCCATGGTCATGAACTTGGCGGGCTGGTGCTCGACGGTGTACTCGCCGTTGAAGTGGCCGGCGACCATCTGCAGCGGCGTGAGCACCGCTGCCAAGCCCAACCCCATGGCCAGCATCATCCGCGCCGCCGAGAGGTGCCGGTGGCGGAGCAGGTACCAGGCGCCGGTCGCCGCGACGCAGAAGGCCGTCGTCAGGTAGGCGCCCAGCAGCATGTGCGGGAAGCGCACCCAGAGCACGTCGTTGAACAGGATCTCGCCCCAGTCGGTCGGCACGGTATCGGCGCCTGCCAGCTCGTAGGCGACGGGCACCTGCATCCAGGTGTTGTTGGCCATGATCCAGAACGCGGAAAAGGTCGTCCCGAGCGCCACCATCAGCGTGGACACGAAATAGGCCCAGCGTGGCACCCGGTCGCGGCCGAACAGCAGCACGCCGAAGAAGGTCGCCTCCAACAGGAAGGCGGTAAAGGACTCGTAGACCAGCAGTGGCCCTAGAATCGGGCCGGTGCGCCTCGCGAGCTCGCTCCAGTTGGTGCCGAACTGGAAGGCCATGACAATGCCCGACACGACCCCCATGCCGAAGGCGACGGCGAAGACCTTGAGCCAGAACGCGAAGAGCCGACGGTACAGGCCGTTGCCCGTCACCAAGTGTAGAGCTTCCAGCGTCGCGAGCCAGGCCGCGAGCCCGATGGTGAAGGCCGGGAAGATGATGTGAAAGGAAACCGTGAAGGCGAATTGGATGCGCGACAGTGCCAGCGGGTCGAGGTCCATTGTGCATCTCCGATAATGAATCTCCGATAGTGAATCTCCGATAGTCCATCTCCGAGACGATCTCGGCAGGGGCCGGGCGAGCATCAGGTTCTGGAAGAACGCCCCAGGGTAATCCCTGGGATTGTCCAGCTGTGGCAAATCGCCGACAGCTCAAGCCCAGGTGTGCGGCGGGATTGTCCGCGCCTCTGCGCGCCTGCAAGCACGGTGCCAAGCAGACAGCCTGCCGCCGGCAGCCTGCCCGGTCCAACCGGCCGAAGCCAATCAAGTCCCGCCGATGCAGCCGATGCAAAGGCCGCCGGGGGACCTCGACCGCGCAGGCTCCGCTCGGGTTACCATGTAGATTCCGCGACCTGCGTCAGGTATAGGCAGCATGCGAAGGGCTCTCCGGAAGCCTCCCCGAAGGCGTCCCCGCACCATCCTGGGTCTGGCGGCAGCGAGCCTGCTCAGCGCCGGCTGTGCATCCCAGGTCCGCGAGCTGATGCCGACGCCGGCCATCTACCACGTCCCGACCGCGCGCGCCATTTTCGAGCAGGTACCGGAAGACCGGCGCAAGGACTATGTGGACCTGCTCTATGTCACCGACCGCGCACCCGACCCGACGCCGGAGGCAGAGCTGCCCTACGGGCAACAGCGCTCGCGGTCCCTGGCGTTCGGCTCAGCGCAGGTCGCCTTGCTGCCCCAGATGTCCTGGCCCGAGCTCAAGCACCACAGCCTGTCGGGCCTGCGCGATGAGGACATTGCGCTCGAGGTCCGGTCGGTGGACGAGCTCGGGCGCTATCCGCCTGCACCCTATCCGCTAGTGGGTACCGCGGACGGCGCCCAGCGCGACCCCATCGTGCTGGAGCGGCACCATAGCGCCGAGGACAAGCTTCGGGCCGAGGTGCGGCGGCGCCTGCAGAGCGCCCCCACCGGGGAAGTCGTGCTCTATGTGCACGGCTTCAATGAGACCTTCGCCACCGCCGCCTACACCGCCGCCGAGCTGTGTCACTTCCTCGGGCGCGTGCACCTGTGCACCTTCTTCACCTGGCCGGCGTCGAGCACAGGCGGACCCCTGACCTCCTATATCTCGACCACAGAATCCGCGCAGTACTCGGTGGGGCACCTGAAGAAGACCATCCGCACTTTGGCGCAGACCCCGGGGGTCGAAGGGCTTCACCTACTGGCCCACAGCCGCGGCTCGGCGGTGATGCTCAATGCGTTCAGGGAGCTGGCACTGGAGGCCATCGCGGCCGGCGAGAATCCGGCGGATGCCTTCAAGCTCGAGAACTTGGTGCTGATGTCGCCGGACATCGACATGCAGGTCGCCTCGCAGCAGCTGGAGATCTTCGCGTCGGACCCCGGTCTCACGACCCACTGGGATGAGCCCGATCTGCCGACCTTCGTGCACGGTCGACTCACCGTATATGCCTCGCCCGGCGACAAGGCGCTTAGGCTGTCGGAGATCCTGTTTCGAAGCGAGCATCGCCTCGGCCAGCTCAAGCCCGAGGACGTACCGCCACTCATTCAGGACTACCTCGCCAAAGCCGGCAATGTGGACCTCATCGTCTATGAGGGCAAGCGCACGGACAGGTACGGCCACTCCTATTTCGAGAGCAATCCCCGTGTCAGCGCCGACCTGATCGAGCTCATCCGCAATGGCACGCCGCCGGGCACGCGCAAGCGCCCGCTCATCCGCAAGGGGAAGATGGCCTGGCTGTTCGAGCGCGAGTGACAGGCGCGCTTGAACGCCCCTACCCATCGGGCGTTTAGCGGACGCCTGCCCAGCGGGGCATGATGCGACCGGACGGCGCCGACAGCTTGGATGATCGTCGGCTGCTTTGGTACATGGGTTGCTCCCGCTCGATGGCCGAACCAGCCCAGGAACAGCTTGCCGGCGCTTTCCTCGCCGGTCCCGTGCAGGCTCTGCGCGACCGCGAAGCAGGCGACTGCGAGGGCCACCATGGTCACCTGCTTCCAGATTTCGTTGGCCCAGCCTAGGCGCGTGCACCAGCGCAGCAGAGGGGCGGCCCCGAAAGTGAGCCCGAGCCCCGCGGCGAGACCGATACTGCTGCGCCTGCTGTTGCGGCACCACTTCGGACCCGACGGCGAGGTGCTGCCGAACCGGGCGACGCTTGCGGTGATCCTGACTGCGTTGGGCCTGCTCTTGCTGCACTGGCTGCAGAGGCCGAGTGTCAACCCAACCATCAACGGCAGCGGCTGCCGTCGAAGTTGGTCCCCGCCCCGTTCCACGGGCACATCGTCAGCACAAGGCCGTTGGCGTATTGCCAGATGCCAGCAGGATCGAGCACGAAGTGGTTGATGCCGCTGAGCTGCGGCAGTTTAGAGTTGCGAAGATCCTGCTTGCTCGGCCCGGGGACGGCACCTGGATCCCAGGTGTGGGTGTGCCAGGAGCAGGACAGCCGCTGAGCGCCGCGCCGGCCGATGGGCAGGGCGATACCGATACCGACATCATCGCCGACGCCGGCTCGCACGACCCGCGTCAGCTGCCCTGTACGGGCATCGCTCCAGCACCAGCCGCCCACCTCGCGACCACTCTCGCGCGTGTCGTTCACGGCGAGGATCAGCACCTCGGCGACCCCCTGACCGAGCAGGCCAGATCCGCCGCCTGGAAAGGGCGTGAGAGCGCGTTGCGGCGCGCAGCCTAGGTGCAGGAAAACGCAGAGCACGAAAGCTGCGGCAAGAAGAATGGCTCTGATCACAGAATTCGCTCTAGGATACCTTAAGGCCCCGCGTCCGATCATCGACCAACATCCGGCCGCAAGTGTCGGCCGAAAGACCTTGGGAGGCTTGATATGCAGTTCATGCTTGTAACCGCCTTGCTCGTCTGCACACTGCTCCTGACAGCCTGTGGCTCGACCACAGGCCAGCGTGCTGGCAGCGCCGCTCTGTTCGGCGCCGCGAGTGGCGCGGCGCTCGGCTCCTTGAGTGCGAACGCCGGCAAGGGTGCATTGATTGGTGCCGGTGCCGGTGCGCTTGGCGGATACCTCTATGACCAGCACCAGAAGGGCAACATCGACTGATCTCTGACGAGCAGTTAAGGCGATTTCTGTCAACAAACAGACCGCCTGGCTTGTCTTGTCGCCCGCCTTCTGCGTCACGGCAGCGGGCACAGAGCTCGACTAGGCGCCCGCTGCCGCTCCTTGAAGGCGCGCGAAAATCCTGCGCCATTCGGTCTGTTTGCTTCCGGCAATCGCCTAAGGCAGGGGTCGGGCCGCAGCGACTCGCCGGGACAGATTTCCGCCAGGCGCCAAGACACGCAACCATCGCCGGCGGATCGCAACGGCGGGGCGTCCAAGCGCAGCGGCACCGCCTAGCGCGAAGCGAGCGCCGTACGTCCTGCTTCGTACCTCGTGCAGCGAATCCCTTCATGTGATCCGCACTCAGCACTTGAACCCAGAGGAGCCCGACGGATCTTCCAGCCCCGAAATCGGTATCATTATGTAATGTAAAGGCAATTCCGAGTATAGATGGTCAAGTGTAGGCATGTAGAAATTGTGACGG
>JANQFI010000591.1 GCA_028277905.1 Chromatiaceae bacterium
TCGACAGGCTTCGCCGGGCCGCGAGCGCAGGCGATCTCACGGCTCAGGCGATTGCCGGAAACAAACAGACCGAATGGGGCAGGATTTTCGCTCGTCTTCAAGGAGCGGCAGCGGGCGCATCGTCGAGCGCTGTGCCCGCTGCAGCGACGCAGAAGGCGGGCGAAAAGACAAGCCAGGCGGTATGTTTGTTGACAGAAACCGCCTTACACCCCATCAGCGATTCGCGGCAGATCCGAACATAAGCCTCTGCTTTGCCGTTCCCGGGCGCAGATGCTTGGGCGGGGGGTCTGAACGGTTACATCGATTCAGGCCAAGGGGTCGTCTGACGATCTTGCGGCTGCTTGCGCGTCACCGGGCCGGTTCCTCGCACCCTGCTGACCAACCTTCGGATCGCAAGGGCTCGCGCATCCCGAGCTAGGGTCACGCGTCACTTATCGGATGGTCGTGCGACTGACCCCTGAGCGCTTGTTAATCCGGGATATCGCCCGGCGTGATCTCGTCGAAACGCAGCATGCGATTGCCGCCGTGCTCTTGCAGGAAGGTCTGCGCGGCCTCTTCTCCCTTGACCGGGATGAGCTCATGGCCCATGGGTCCCAGCACGTCGCTGCCCAGGACGAAGAACAGATCATCCGCCGGCATAATCCGGTTGCTATAGTACTCGGTGACATAGATCGCCGCGATATCGTCCCTGTCCTTTTGCGGGTCGTAGCGTGCCATGTCGAAGTAGTACTTGAGCATGTCCTTGGTGCCATCGAACACCGCATAGCTCTTGTCCTGGAAGATGATTTCGGCGACCCATTCCGGGTATTTGTAGACGAACATGCCGCAGACGGGGCACTTGTCGCTGCGCTTCGGCGGCACGAATTCCGCTGCGCCGGCATGGTGCAGCGTCAGGATCAGCGCCAATGGGACGAGCGAGATCAGGCGGCGGATCATTGCCTTCAGTCTCCGAATACGGTTCAGCGAAACGCCAATCAATTGGCGCTTTCGTGCGCGCGCTTCTCGGCGCGCCGCTTGCGGATCATGATGGTGTCTTCGGCCATGTCGGCGTAGGCGGCTCGCAGGGCCTGTTCGAAATCGGCGAGCTCGCCGGTGCCGCTCGCCGCCTCGCGCGCCTTTGCACGGTCGGCGTAGGCCCATTTGCTGCGCCGAGTCATTGTGCCCGGCCGGCTCGGGTCGATCACGTAATGGACTTGCTCGACCTCGAGCAACGGCGGAATCTCCTGGCTTGAGCCGGCATCTGCCGCATAGATGGTCTTGGGTACCAGGTCCAGATTCAGACCCAGGCTGAGGGCGGCGCAGCGGATCGAGCAGGTCGGGTCCACCGAGTCATCGAGGTAATGGACCAGATGCCTGGTTCTTCGCCACTTCTCGTGGCCCCGGGACATGCCGCAGTAGGGGCACAGCGGGAACTTCTTGAGCTCATCCGTCAGCGGGCCCGCGTCGCGCAGGCTGGGCATGAACTGGAGCGGTGTCCCGGCGACGTCCGCATCGAGGTCCCGCCGCTCGAGCCACTCCCAGGGCTTGGGCCGCACGCCATCGCTCGCCGGCTGCGCCGCTGAGGCATAGGTCACCACGCCGCTAGTGGCGACCAGGGTCAAGATATCTCTTCGCTTCATCGTGACTCCACGCCAAGCAGCGGCGTCAACATGGCTTCCAGCCGCTCGCGACTGATCTCCCCGAGAACCTTCTCGCGCACCACGCCCTGGCGGTCCAACACGAAGGATGTCGGCACGGCCATGACCCCGTACTTCTTGGTGGATACCCCGCGCTGGTCGATCGCGATCGGGTAGGTGACGGGGAGCCCCCGCTGCATAAGCTCCAAGATGTCCTCGAGCGGCTCGCCCTGGTTGACGGCCAGCACCGTCAGGCCGTCGTCCCGGTATTGTTGATAGAGGCCTTCCATCTGTGCCAGATCGATCAGACAAGGGCCGCAGCCGCCGGTCCAGAAATCGAGCACCACCACCCGGCCCAGGTAGTCCGACAGGCGGACCGGCTCGTTGTCGAGATCCAGCGCCGAGATTTCGGGCGCTTTGAGCCCCGGGGCGGCGCCCTCGGTCTGCCAACAGCCGACCAACAGCGACAGCGCGACGAGCGTGGACGCCAATGTCCAACGCCGCGTTCCAGGGAGCACCCTAGGCATCCTTGCAGGTATCGGGTTCCTCGTCGTCGGCGGTCCCATTCGGAGCATCAACGACGCGCCCTCAGGGTCCGGTGCATCCCCGCCACGCGCTGCGTCTCTCCCTGCGCCGAGGGACCCCTGCCTTCGCGCCTGGTGCAGGGTGGACATGCTATTCGAAACGCCAATACTTCTCAATACCGTCTCTGCTGCGACAAGCCTGCGTGAAGCAGCGCTCAAATTCCTCCGATAAGGTTACTCAATTCCGTGCGACGACGCGAGCCGACGAAAGCGCCCGCGGCACTGCCGAGCCCAACCTCGGCGATGTCAGCCCCGTGCACGACAGGGTTCCGTGGCATCGGAAAGCGTCCGACCCGTTCGGAAACTAGCCCTGTAATCGACCGCGACCTGACCCTTCAGGGTCTGTCCCCGCCTTGTTGCGAATGCTAGAGTTGGCCGGAGCCGCCGGTCTCACACCCCCCACACCCTTGCCATAGAGCACAGAGCGCTGCTCTGCGTCCCTGAGTCGGGAGATCCATGCACATCCAGGTCCTGCAACACGTCCCGTTCGAAGGTCCGGCTGCGATCGCCGATTGGGCCAAGCGCCGGGGCCATTCGCTCGCGGTCAGTCGTCTCTATGCCGAGGACAGCTTGCCGGCGCTGGCGGACGTCGGCCGGGTCGTCGTCATGGGCGGGCCCATGGGTGTCGGCGACACGGCGAAGTATCCCTGGCTGGCCGCCGAGCAGGCGTTCATCGCCGGGGCCGTGGCCGCCGGCAAGTCCGTCGTCGGCGTCTGCCTGGGCGCGCAGCTCATTGCCGCGGCCCTGGGCGCGCGGGTCTATCGCAACGCGCACAAGGAGATCGGCTGGTTTCCGGTTCGGCTCACCGAGCAGGCCAAGGCGCTGGACCTATGCGACGGCTTGGCCGCAGAGCAGTCGGTCTTCCATTGGCATGGCGAGACCTTCGAGCTCCCGCCGGGTGCCGTGCATCTCGCCACGAGCGAGGCTTGCGTGCACCAGGCCTTCCTGCTGGACGAGCGGGTGCTGGGGCTGCAGTTTCACCTGGAGCTCACGCCGGAGAGCCTTGCCGAGATTTGCGATCACTGTGCCGACGACATCGTGCCGGCGCGGTGGGTACAGACTGCTGCGGAGATGCGCGCCGCCGATCCGGATCTCTATGCCGGGATCGGCCGGACGCTGGAGGTGCTGCTCGACCGGCTGCCGGTCTGAGCCCTAGTCGTTGTTCCCCAGGTCCGAGCGGTATCTTGCGCTCAAGGGCTGCGGATGAAGTATGCGGGCGACGAGGTGACAGGCGACGACGTGACAGTGGTGGAGCCGTGAGTGCGCTCCTGGCAGTGGACGAGCGACCGCGCTGTCCCTGGTGCGGTAGCGATCCGCTCTATGTCGCTTATCATGACCAGGAATGGGGCGTCCCGTTGCGGGACGAGTGCCAGCTGTTCGAGCTATTGGTCCTGGAGGGCGCTCAGGCGGGATTGAGCTGGCTGACCATCCTACGCAAGCGCGCAGGCTATCGGCAGGCCTTCCACGGCTTCGATCCCGAGCGTCTGGCGAGCTGTGGCGAGGCCGATTTCGAACGGCTGCTCGCCGATCCCGGCATCGTGCGCAATCGCAACAAGATCTCGGCCGCCGCCGCCAATGCCCGTGCGCTGCTGCGGCTGTGGGACGCCGGCGGCACGCTGGCCGACACCCTGTGGCAGCATGTGGACGGCGAGCCCGTGCGCAACGCCTGGTCCAGCATGGCCGAGGTGCCGGCAGTCACGCCCAGGTCCGAGGCCATGAGCCGGGAGCTGAAGCGTCTCGGTTTCCGGTTCGTCGGGCCGACGATCTGCTACGCGCTGATGCAGTCGGCGGGCCTGGTGGACGATCACCTGACCGCTTGCTTTCGCCACGGGGCGGCGTCCTCCGGCCCTGTGTCCGGCTGAAGGCGATTTCTGTCAACAAACATACCGCCTGGCTTGTCTTCTCGCCCGCCTTCTTTGTCGCGGCAACGCGCACATAGAACGACTATGCACGCGCTGCC
>JANQFI010000598.1 GCA_028277905.1 Chromatiaceae bacterium
CGGCCAGCGGCGACGGCTCTCGATCGCCCGACTGCTGGCGGTGCCGCGCCCTCTCTGGCTGCTCGACGAGCCGGCGGCCGCGCTCGATGCCGCCGCGCAGACCCGCCTCACCGCGTTGATGGCAGCGCATCTTGCCCGCGGCGGGCTGATTCTTGCCGCCACCCACGGCCCGATCGGCCTCGACACCGCGCAGGAGCTGCGGCTCGGAGGGGCGCCATGAGCGCGCTGCGCGCCATTATTGTGCGCGACATGCGCATTGCCATCCGCGTCGGGGGCGGCGCGATGATGGGCGTGCTGTTCTTCCTCGTCGTGGTGGCGCTGACGCCGTTCGCCTTCGGACCTGATCTTGCCCTGCTGCGCCGGGTGGGTCCGGCGATCCTGTGGATCGGGGCCCTGCTCGCCTCGCTGCTCGCGCTCGACCGGCTTTTTGCCGCCGACTATGACGACGGCTCGCTCGACCTGATCCTGATGGGGCACGTGCCGCTCGAGCTCACCGTTGCCGCCAAGGCGCTGGCGCACTGGCTGACCACCGGCCTGCCGCTGGTGCTGGCAACGCCCGTGCTTGCTCTCTTTCTCAATCTCGAACCGGCGGGAATCGGCGCGGTGATGCTCACGCTCCTGGTCGGCACGCCGGCGCTGACCTTTACGGGCCTGATCGGGGCGGCGCTGGCCGTGGCGCTGCGCCGCGGCGGGCTGCTCCTGCCCATTCTCGTACTGCCGTTGACCGTACCGGTGCTGATCTTCGGGGTCGCAGCTTCCAATGCCGCGGTCGTCGGACCCGTGCCGTTCGGCACGCCGTTCACGCTGCTCTGCGCGCTAACGTTAATGAGCCTCGTGATCGGCCCCTTCGCCGCCGCCGCCACCCTGCGCCACGGCCTGGAGTGACGTCTGCGCTCGAAACAGCCGGAGCGCGATCGAATCAATCGCGCTCTGTTTCTTCTTGTTTTGTCGCATGATCTTGTCCGAGAAGTCTGCCAACTTTGCGGGATCATGCTCCCGCTCCGCCCAAGTGCCGCATTGCGCGGGCACGGCACGCGCACTAATAAAAGGCCATGGCGCTGATCGATCTCGCCAATCCGACCCGGTTCCTGCGCTTCG
>JANQFI010000619.1 GCA_028277905.1 Chromatiaceae bacterium
GGAAGCGACCTCGGCGGTGAGGGCGCGGATGCGCGCGACCTGGTCGGCGCTGAGGCGCTGCTTCCAGTTTTCCAGGTTGGCGCGGCTGTCCAGGTTGACAGAATAAATGGCGCGCGTCGAGACTTCGCTAGGGTTGCCGGCCTGGGAGGAGCGGCGGACGGCGGCTCGATCTCTCTCCCCAAAGGGCAGTTCAAGGGCCGCGTAGAGGTCTGCGAAGTCCTCGAGGGGCGCGCGCGAGAGGTCTTCGTGGCGCACGACCTGGAAACCGGGGTGCGCCTGGCTGTATTGCTGGACGACGCGATAGATGAGGGACCACAACAGGCTGGCGCGCTGGATGAGGTCCTCTGGGGCCTCATCGGCAGCCTCCATTTGAGGGCGGTACGGCTTGAGCCAGTCGCGCAGGAGCAGGGGCTGATCGAGCAGGTGGCGGAAGTTGAAGGTCCAGCCGAGGCGTTTGAGGCTGCTGACGAAGGCGGCCGGGTGGCGCACCACGACCACAACGCGGCAGTTGAGGCGCTCCGCAAACCAGGGAGCCGAGAAGACGGCGAAGGGGTCTTTGAGCAGCGCGCTGCGGCCGCGCAGACGGCCGAGACTAAAGCTGCTCCAATCGCGGGCCATGCGGCCAAGGTCTTTGAGCGAGCGCAGAGATTTTAGCTCGGCCCAGGGGTGGTAGCGCAGGCGCAAAGTGTCGTGGTAGGCGTCCAGATAATCGGCTTCGTTGTCCTGGCAGAGGTAGCTGTACCAGTGCTTGACCGGGGCGCGCAGCACGCCGGGGCGATGCCAGAGGTTGAGCGGCTCGCTGACGTAAGTGAACTGGCCGGAGGCGGCCAGCATTTTGCCGACCCAGGTGGTGCCGGAGCGGTGCGCGCCGGTGACGAGCAGGGGAGCGGTCATAGTTTTTGAGGGTCCAACATAGTTTGGCCAAGTAATCTCAGGCGCGGTAGCCGGGGAACAGGCGGCGCAGACCGCCCAAACCGAGCAGCCCGAAGATGGCATAGAGCATGCGGTGCCAGTGCTGCAGGGCGAAGGCGGGTTGGGCGCGCAGGGCTTTCCAGTAGGCGCGCAGCGCCGGGCCGTAGGCCGCGCCCTCGAGCAGGTAGCG
>JANQFI010000620.1 GCA_028277905.1 Chromatiaceae bacterium
GGGTAATCACGTTATCGATGACGGACTGGCGACCCACGGCCTTGACGTAGGCCTTCACCTCGTCCTGATCCACCTTCATGTCGTCGCGCCAGGTGCCGAGCACCGCGAAGTCGGAGCGCTCGATGGCGTCCTGGCAGTCGTTGGCGCAGCCGGAGACCTTGAACTTGAACTTGTAGGGCAGTGCCGGGCGGTGCACGTCGTCGACGAAGTTGTTGACGAGCATGCGGTGCGCCTTCAGCTCGTTGGTGCACGACATCTCGCATCGCGCCGCACCGACGCAGGACATGGCGGTGCGCACGCAAGGCCCGGCGCCGCCTAGATCCCAGCCGTACTCATTGATCTCGTCGAAGAAGTGCTGCGTTGACGCTGTGTCGGCGCCGATGAACATGATATTGCCGGTCTGGCCATGGAAGGTGACCAGACCCGAGCCGTGTTTCTCCCAGCTGTCGGCCAGCTGGCGCAGCATAGCGGTGCTGTAGTGATTGCCGGCGGGCGGCTGGACACGCAGCGTATGAAACTCCCTCGACTTCGGAAACGCCTCCGCGACCTCGGAGAAGCGCGGAATGATGCCGCCCCCGTAGCCGTAGACCGAAACGGTGCCACCCTTCCAGTAGCCCTTGCGCGTTTCGTACGAGTGCTCCAGCTGCCCCAGGAGATCATTAGTCATCGCGTTGATGCGCGGCTCCGGATGCTCGTCACGCAGACGCTTGATGCCGGATATGAAGCTCGGCCAAGGGCCGTCCTCAAGCTGATCGATCATCGGAGTATGGTGCTTGTCGATCGACATGTCGCTGAATCTCCCGTAGAGGTCGCGTCAAGCTAGCCCGGCGTCTAATCAGCTTGCGCCGTGCGCTACCGGGCCGGTGTTGGGAAGGGCCGGCGTTGGGAAGAGCGGCGGGTCGTCCTGCGTGCTCGCCCGAGCAGGGCCGGTCACTACCCGCGGGCTACGCCCAACCTCGGCTGCCCGTCGTCTGCCCCTCGGATGGAACGGCAGGCGAGCCTCGCCTGTCCCTCGCGCTTGCACCAGGCATGGCCAAACCTGCGGCTGAGTCGCGCGGCGGCCCAGCTCCGAGACGCCCGCTTCTGTCTCAGCACTATAGTGAGCCGGCTAGGACAGGGAAACTCCACCTTGGGGATGTCCGGCCGCCGCTCGTCTATCCCATCGGGGATAGTTGACCGGCAGATATTTGCTTCCCGCTCAAGGGATTGTCGGCGCTTCGACCCTGATCTGCTGCAAGGTGCCGGAGGTTAGCCAGCCCAGCTATTAATGTCAACGTTCACTAATATTCGTATCCAGTGATATCCAGGCCTGTCCGAGCGCCTGACCCCAGATACCCAGTTAGCGGCAGATGCGTTGCATTCGCCACCATGTGTCAGCACATAGCCGGCCTGACGACAGCGCGACAATCTTCGCACGCAGAAGTTCCGCCCCGCACGAGCAGGGCAGGCGCTGGCGCGCCGCTCGGGGGCCGAAGGCCTTCCGCGGCCGGACTGCATGCCGCCTTGCCTGGCCGCTGCTGCGCATAGCATGGCAATTGGCAGACCAGAGCCCAAGCTCCTAGCTAAACGGGGCCGGCGGCGCGACGACTTCCGACGGCAGGGATCCCATGTTGTAAGCCCTTGATGTTGAAGACCTATGTTAAAGCTCAGTGAGATCCTGGTTTCCAGGAAAGACATCGAGACCTTCGCGCAGTTGCAGCAAGCAGTGATGGAGGTGGCGCGCACTGGTGAGCGGTTCTTCCGTATGGACGTCAAGCCCCCGTATCCGGATACGCCGGAGGACTGGGAGGACCGGCTCGAGGCGGCGTTCAGCGGCCTGATCCGTTGATCCGGTCCCGTGGAACTGGCCCCACCGATCCGGCCGCTGGCGGGGTCTGGCCGGCGTGGTTGCCCAGATGCCGCCGGTCGGCCTGGACACCGACGCGCACTTGGCGCAGCCATCGCACGTCATAGTCAGGGCCATCGGGTCATAGACGTGGCCATTGCAACATGGACGCGGCCATCGGCTCATGGACGCGGCCATCGGCCCATGGACGCGGCCATCGGCTCATGGACGCGGCCATCGGCTCATGGACGCGGCCATCGGCTCATGGACGCGGCCTTTGCAACTATCGAGCCCGCACGCGAACCCTATTAGGCGATCTTCATGACGGCTTACGACATCACCCGACGCTTATCCGACACCGCCGCAGATTCCATCGCCCGGCGGGGTGCCGAAGAAGCGGCACTGGAGTCACACTTGTTGGCGCTTCGGGAAGAGTACGAGACACTCAAGCGCATCGGCACCGATGTGTCACGCCTCGCCCAGGCCGAGCTGCAGATGGCACGGACCCTGGTGGGACTCGGCCGCGGCGAGCAGGCCTGGCCGCTCGGCCGGAGCGCTTTCGATAGCTTCATGGTGCTGGAGGAGCTCGAGTCCGCGGCCGATTGCTGCGATGTTCTGTTTCGCGCCGAGCAGCCCCGATCGCTTGCCGCGTTGGGGCAAGGCATCTGGCTCGCGGTCACCTGCCCCATCGACGTCGAACTGGCCGTCGAGCTGCTGAATCACGTCGTCGACGAAACGCCGGACGACGCCGACGGTGCCGCCGTTGCAGCGACCACGGCGCTATTTCTGGCCGACCTGCGCGCGCAGGGGACGCAGCGCGAGAATCTGGTCTTCTTCACGACACAGGTCCTTGCCAATGTTGCCCGCCGTCACAGCCAAGTGGACAGCCAGGGGGACTTCGACCAGTGGCGCGACCGGCTGGAGCTGCGCGAGCCGGACAAATTCCTGGTGCGGTTGCGCAACGTCATCGACGTACTGGTCCAGGACGACTGGTGGTTCGATCGCGAGGCGCTGCAGGCGCGAGTGACCGCCCGAGGCAATTGCCGGCGCACCTAACACAACGACTGAGCCCGAAACACGCGACATGTTCTGGCAGGACGAAGAGGAAACCCCCACCCTCGGCATCCCTGACGATATCGTCGATGTACTGTTCGCGATCCAGTGCCGATCCATTCCGGTGGACCACGCCCACGCCCTGAGCCGGACGCTGCTCGACGCAGTGCCCTGGCTCGATGCGCAGGGCTGCGGCATCCATAGCATCCATGTGGCCGGCTCGCAGAACGGCTGGGAGCGCCCGCCCCACGGCGGGGACCAGCGGCTGCTGCTGTCGCGGCGCACCAAGCTCATCATCCGCGTGCCAGAGTCGAAGGTCGATGCCTTACGTGCCGCCTTGGAAGGCCGGACGCTCGACCTTGCCGGCGCCGCGCTGGCCGTCGTCAGTGGCAAGCCGCGTCGGCTGGGCAAGGAGGGAACCCTGTTCTCCCGCTATGTGGCAGGCCCGGCCGACGCGGACGAGCGGCGCTTTCTGCGCTGGGCAGCCGACGCCCTCGGCGAGATGAGCATTGGTGTGCGCAAGGCGCTGTGCGGCAAGACGACGCCGCTGGCGACGCCGGACGGCCCCGTCGAAACGCGCAGCCTGATGCTCGCCGGCCTGTCGCCGGAGGAGTCGCTGCGGCTGCAGCAGCAAGGGCTGGGCCCGCACCGGGCCATGGGCTGCGGGCTGTTCATCCCGCACAAGGGCATAGATGCCGTGCATAAGCCCAACAAGGCATTTCGCTAACTCGTCGATGTCACTAATATTAGCGGGCCGTGATGCGGCAGCGATGCAGCGCAATTGCTGACCGCAGCACGCCGCAAGCAAGAACAGACTCACCGGCGACCGCTACCGCCGGCGACGACGAGAGGAGCAACCTACCCATGGCAATCAAAGTCAACGGTCAGACCATCGAAACCACCGAAAGCGGCTACCTGGCCAACCTCGCCGACTGGAACGAGGACGTCGCCCGCGTCCTGGCCGATGCCGAAGGCATCGAGCTCACCGACCAGCACTGGGACATCATCAAGTACCTGCGCGACCAGTACCTCAATCACAACCAGAACCAGCCCATGGAGCGCCAGTTGCTGAAGGACATGGGCAAGGTCTGGGGCTCGAAGCCCACCAGTAAGGACGTCTACAAGCTCTTCCCGCTCGCGCCCACCAAGCAAGGCACCAAGATCGCGGGCCTGCCCCAGGTGCATCGCAAGGGTGGCTATTGAGCGGACGTCGAGGCGCCGTGCCCAGCGCGCATCTGACAGGTGGCGGCCGGCCGAGGGCCGGCTTTTTTGCGCCTGCATCCGCGCCCTGCCTTGCGGCCGGCCGGCAAGGCGCCGGTCCGGGATACCCCCTGGGCCGCGCCTGAGCGGCATCCCACGGCCATGCAGATCCGCCGCCTGCGCTACGTCCGCCGCGTGCTGCTCTCCAGGCGCGCCTGGCGGATGCGCGCCGCATTCCTGCTGGGTGCGGTGCTCGTGGGTGCCGTGTCCTCGGCCTTCGGTCTGCTGAGTGAGCAGGCGAACCAGCTCTTCCAGCGTCTCGCAGCCAGGGAGACCTGGCTTCCGCTGCTGCTGACGCCGCTCGGGCTCGTGCTCGTGACCTGGCTCGCACGGCGCTACTTTCCGGGCAGCGAGGGCAGCGGCATCAACCAGGTGATCGCCGCGATGGAGATCCGCGCCAAGGATCGCTGGCTGACGCTCAGGCTCGCCGCCGGCAAGGTCCTGCTGACCCTGCTGGCGCAGCTCTTCGGTGCTTCCGTCGGCCGCGAGGGACCCACAGTGCACGTGGCCGCGGCCATCATGTACTCCATGCGCCGGCTGGCCCGCTTCCCGGCGGACTACATGGCCCGCGGCATGTTGCTGGCCGGCGGCGCGGCGGGCATCTCGGCGGCTTTCAACACGCCGCTCGCCGGTGTCGTGTTCGCGTTCGAAGAGATGTTGCGCGGCTTCACACCGCGGCTCGCCGGCATTGTCGTGCTATCGGTGGTCTTCTCGGCGCTGGTTTCCATGCTGCTGGTGGGGGAGCGCTACTACTTCGGCACCGCCAGCGCCGGGCGTGCGGAAGCCCCGGGGGACTGGCTCGCAGTCCTAGTCTGCGGGGTCATCGCGGGGCTCGCCGGCGGGGTCTTCGCCTTTCTGATCATGCGCCTGTCGCGGGCCATCGCGCCTTTGGCCGCAAGCAATGGGCTCGGGGTCGCTTTCGTCTGCGGTGCGGTGCTGGTGCTGATGGGAGCGATGACCGACTATCGGGTCATGGGCTCCGGCTACGAGGTCGCCCGGGCGCTAGCCATCGACGGCGAAGCACCGGAGCCCTTCTACCCGGTCTACAAATTCGTCGCGTCGCTGGCGTCCTATCTCAGCGGCATCCCCGGCGGCATCTTCGCCCCGGCGTTGTCCACCGGCGCCGGCATCGGTGCCGACCTGCATCGCGTCCTGCCGCTGGCACCCTTGGATCTGATGGTGCTTTTTGCCATGGTGGCCTACTTCGCAGGCGCGGTGAAATCCCCCATCACCGGCTTCGTGATCGTCATGGAGATGACCGACGACCAAAACACCCTGCTGGCACTGATGGCGGCGGCGATGATCGGTTATGGGGTCTCTTACCTCTTGACTCCGCAACCCTTGTACCACTCGCTGGCCCAGATGCTTATCGAGCGGGAGCGCGAGCGCGAGCGCGGCGTACCCCGGCCAGTGACGCCAGCCTAGCGCCGCGTCGGCCGGGCGCGGAAAACCGGCGTACTGATCATGACGCCTGATCATGATGCGGCCAGAACCATCACAGATTAACCCAAGGGTGCGCCGATGATGCGTAGCCCAGAGCGCTTCCAGGACGGAGCTCGCGGTGCCATCCGCCGCGGCTTCAGGGTGCCGTCCGGAAAACGGCGCTCGCCGCGGGCATTGCCCGTCGTGACCCCCAGCGCCGCCCTGATCGCTGCCGCCATCACTGCAATGGCCCTGCTCCTGGGCTGCGCCGCCCGGGTGCCCGAGGATATCCGCGCGCCTGCACCGGCACCGCTCACTGTCAGCGTGGCGCGAGCGGCACCGGAGCGCCACCTGGGCACGCCAATCCGCTGGGGTGGCCGCGTTCTGAGCGTCGAGAACCGGGCGACGACCACGGACATCGAGATCCTCGCGCGCCCGCTGGACGCGGCTGGCGAGCCGCGCCCGCACGCCGCGCCGCAGGGCCGATTCATCGCGCGCTTCCAAGGTTTCTTGGACCCGGCGGAGTATCCACGCGAGCGACTCCTGACCGTCAGCGGGGTGATAATGGGGGCGCAGATGCGCGACGTCGGCGAGTACCCCTACCGCTACCCCTTGGTCCGGGCGACGGGAAAGCACCTTTGGCCGGAGCCGGTCCTTTACGGCCCCCGGTACACGGATCCCTGGTACGGCCCCTGGTGGGGTCGAGGCTATGGACCCTGGTACCGTCCCTGGTACTGGTGAGTCGGGAAGGATGCAGAAACAGCTCAATCGCGGCGAAGGCCGGGCGGATCAGCGAAGCGCATCCGCCCGCGGCGCTAAGGCAATTTCTGTCAACAAAGATACCGCCTGGCTTGTCTTTTCGCCCGCCTTCTGCGTCGCGGCAGCGGGCACAGAGCTCGACGATGCGCCGGCTGCCGCTCCT
>JANQFI010000648.1 GCA_028277905.1 Chromatiaceae bacterium
GCGCGGGATTTTCGCTCGCCTTCAAGGAGCGGCAGCGGGCGCATAGTCGAGCTCTGTGCCCGCTGCCGCGACGCAGAAGGCGGGCGAAAAGACAAGCCAGGCGGCATGTTTGTTGACAGAAATCGCCTAAGGTCGCCGGCGTAAGGTCGCAGATGATCGCAGATGGCGATTCGCCGAACCTGGAGGCAATGCATGTACCCACTCCAATCCAGTCCCCCCGCCCCGCCCTTTGTGGCAGCCCTGTTGCTCGCCCTGGCCATGATGCCGGCGCAAGGCGTCGCACAGACCGACCCCGCCGCGCAACTCGGCATCGTGCACGACGCCGAATACTATGTGCTCGAAGCCCAGCACGGCGAGCGCTGGACGGCCGAGGACCAAGCCTTGGACCGCAAGCTCGCCGACCTGCGGGCGGAATATGGTCGCCCGCCCAACATCATCCACATCATGTGGGACGACACCGCCTTTGGCGACGTCGGCATCCCCGAGCTGCAGCAGGTCCGGGGCTTGAGCACGCCGAACCTGAACAAGATGGCCGACGACGGCATCCTGTTCACGCGCATGTACACCGAGGTCGGATGCACGCCGAGCCGAGCCGCATCCGCCACCGGCCGCCACCCCGTCCGCAACGGCATGTACGACATCGGCATGCTGCTTGAGAGCCACGGCATCCGCGACGAGGAGGTCACCATCGCCGAGGTCCTGTCCGAGGCCGGCTATGCAACCGCGTTCCACGGCAAGTGGCACCTGGGCGATATCAAGCAGAGCTACCCGCACAATCAGGGCTTCGACGAGGCCTTCTTCACCGGCTACAACCAGATCCTGTCGCTGTGGACGCGCGTGGGCGAGGGCGCCAACGCAACCCTGGGGCTCTACGAGGACATGCTGCCGCCCGATCCCTACAAGCTCGACGACACCTTCATTACCAAGGGCTGGGTGCAGGTCGCCGAAGGCACCAAGGGTGGCGAGACGCGCCAGTGGGGCGACAACAGCTATGAGAACTATCTCAAGATCGACCCCGAGGCGCAGCGCCGCACGCTGGAGTTCATCGAGCGCCAAGCCAAGGCCGGCAAGCCCTTCTATGTCGCGAACTGGCCGATGATGGCGAGCTTTCTGCCGAAGCCTCCGAAGCAATGCTCGGTCGCCCGCAGCCTGTTGCAGAACGGCCTGCAATGCAACATCGACCCCTTCATCGGCAAGCTCCTGGCCATGCTCGAGGGGCTCGGCATCGCCGAGAACACCCTGGTCATCGCCATGGCCGACAATGGTCCCATGACCCACAACCCGCCGCCGGGCACGGGCTTCGCGGAGACGGTGTTCCGCGGCGGCAAGGGCGATTTCCTGGAGGGTGGCGTGCGCGTGCCCGCCTTCGCCTGGTGGCCAGGCGTGATCGAGCGGGGCCAGATCGTCGGCGACATCATCCACGAGGTGGACCTGTTCACCACCTTCGCGCGGCTGGCCGGCGCATCCCAGTACATACCGACCGACCGAGTCATCGACGGCGTCGACCAGACGGCGCTGCTGCTGAACGGCGACACCCACAGCCGCCGGGACTATGTCTTCATCTATGCGGGTCCAAAGCTTGGCGCGACCGTCAAGGGCAACTACAAGCGCCACTGGATCTCGCCCGACCCGGTGGGCGAGGCGAGCGGCATCCCGGCGGCCTTCTACTTCCTGCCGGCGGACCCGCGCGAGACCTCCCCGATGCTGGTCAATCTGATTCACCTGAAGCGGCCGTTCAACCGCATGCGACTCAGGCATGAGCTGTGGAAAAGGCGCTACCCGGACGGCAGCGATGCCGACGGCATCCCCTGGACCGATCTCGAGAATCCATCGCCCGTGATCGATGCCCTGGTCAAGCCGCAGATCGATCTCTCCAGGCTGCCCTTCGACCCGCTGGAGCATGTCGAGCATCTCGACGAGCTGCCGTTCGATCCGAACATGGATCCCGACCTGGGTCAGTAGAGCCGTGCCAGTGCCCCAGGGGCTTCCGGTCAAGCATCGAGGGGCCGGACCTCGGGTCGGACTGGAGCCTGTCGCTGATCCTGAAGCCGTAGGTCCCGAGCTAGCCTGCCGTGAAGACGCAAGACGCCGGAGCGATGTATGGATCGCCGGGCTCCAGTCCGAATCGCTCCAGTCCGAATCGCTTTGGATTCAGCCACGCCTATCACAACAAGGGGATGTCATGAGGCCCAAAATGGTATTGTTCGCGATCCTCAGGCGATTGCCATCATCTGGCGTTTCGCGCCAAGCACCTGGACTGGCAGATCTGGATCCAGGTCGGTGCGGCGCCGCTGCCGCTCAAGTAGGCCATCACCAGCAAGTGGATCGGCGCCGCGCCCCAGTACACCGCGCGATTCCGCGACTGGGCACCCGGCTGCAGCAGTGCGGCGGTAGCTATTATCAAGGAGTCGGCTATCAAGGGGCCGGCAATGGCGAGGTGATGGTGCACCTAGACTGATCAGAAGGCATCCGCGGGCACTCGCACCCAGCCTTCCATCAGCACCCGGGCGCTGCGGCTCATGACGACCTTCTCGATGCCCCATTTACCGCGCTGCTCGGTGGCCGCTGCGCCGACCTTCATCGCACCCGAGGGGTGGCCGAAGCTGAGGGTGTCGCGCGGTCCGCCACCGGCGGATCCACCAGCAATACGGCTCACCAGGGTGCCGGGGATGGCCGCGGCGCTGGCGATGGCCACGGCGACGGTACCCATCATGGCGTGGTGCAGCTTGCCCATGGACAGGGCACGGACGTTGAGGTCGATGTCCGCCGCCTTGATTGCCTTGCCGCTGGAGGCAAGGTAATCCTTGGGAGCGGCGCAGATGGCCAGCTTCGGCGTGTGCTGGCGGGCGGCCGCCTCCGACAGGTCCTCGATCAGTCCCATGCGCAGCGCGCCATGGGCACGAATGGTCTCCAAGCCTTCCAGGATCGCCGCATCTCCATTGATGGCGTCCTGCAACTCGGTACCCTCGAGGCCCAAGCATTCGGCCTCGACGAAGATGGTCGGGATGCCGGCATTGATCATCGTGACCTCGAAGGCGCCCACCGCAGGGACCTCCAGCTGGTCGGTCGGGTTGCCCGTGGGGAACAGGGCCTCGCCCGCGTCGATAGGGCGGATGAACTCGACGGGCACCTCGGCAGCCGGGAAGGTCACGCCGTCGAGCTCGAAGTCGCCGGACTCCTGGACCTCCCCGTTGGTGATGGGCACCTGGTTGACGATGGTCTTGCCGATGTTCCGCTGCCAGACGCGCACGGCACAGACGCCGTTGTCGGGGATACGCTCGGGGTCCACCAAGCCGTGGCTCAGGGCAAAAGGGCCGACCGCGGCGCTCAGATTGCCGCAGTTGCCAGACCAGTCGACGCGGGGCTCGTCGATGGACACCTGGCCGAAGAGGTAGTCCACGTCGTGACCTGGCCGGTCGCTCTTGGCGAGGATCACGGTCTTGGAGGTGCTGGAGGTGGCACCACCCATGCCGTCGGTGTGCTTGCCGTAGGGGTCGGGGCTGCCGATCACCCGCAGCAGCAGCCTGTCGCGGGTCTCGCCGGGCACCCGCGCGGCCTCGGGCAGGTCGGACAGCTTGAAAAAGACCCCCTTGCTGGTGCCGCCGCGCATATAAGTGGCGGGAATTCTGATCTGGGGGGCGTGGGGCATCGGATGAATCTCTCGTATGCTCCGGGGCATGGGCAAGCTCAGGCGACTTCTGTCAACAAACATACCGCCTGGCTTGTCTTTTCGCCCGCCTTCTGCGTCGCGGCAGCGGGCACAGAGCTCGACT
>JANQFI010000679.1 GCA_028277905.1 Chromatiaceae bacterium
GCGGCAGCGGGCACAGAGCTCGACTGTGCGCCCGCTGCCGCTCCTTGAAGGCGAGCGAAAATCCTGCGCCATTCGGTCTGTTTGTTTCCGGCAATCGCCTCAGGCGATGCAGCTCGATCACCTCGCCGCATCCAGGACAATCCTGCGTGCTGGTCTGCAGCCGCTCCAAGGGCATCCTCTGGTTCAGACGTCCCTGTGCCGGTCGCGGTGCAGGTAGGCATCCGCCAGGGCGTACAGGATCAGGATCGCCGGCACCAGGGCCAACCAGCCTTCCACCACACGCGGATCGATCGACACCCGCAGCAGCACTCCCATCACCACATGCAGACCGAGCACACGCAGGCCGAGCCGGTCGGCGACCGCCTGCGGCACCAGCGCGGCGATGACGCCGTAGATGCCATACAGGGCGACACCGACGCCGAAGGGGAGTGCCAGGAGCCGGTGCGCCGACTCGAAGTGTGGCACGACCGAGGATGCGAAAGAAAAACCCACACCCAGCAGGACAACGCCCCCGGGCACGAGGCCCGGCTCGACGGCTGGCAGCTTCACTTTGGACCACTCTCCTACAGCCATGGTGCGCGAAAGCTATTGGCCCGTGGCCCTGGATTCAACGCCCTTTGGGCATCTGGCGACCATCCGAGCCTGGTGCTCGGCCGCCCCGATCATGGCTCTCCGGCGTGCAATGCGCCACAGATGGTGCCAGGCGACGATGTTGCCGATATGAGACGTGGTATCTACCAATTGCCCGAAATCGCAACTGGGCTATGCTCAAGGCATGGCCCACAAGCTACGGTGGCCGTGACGAGACAGCGCCACCAGCGGGGCCTGATTCGAGCAGTCTCCCTGAGATCGCCAGGGCGTTTGTAGGGAATCGACCAGAGGTGATCCCAATCTGCAGTTTTCACCGGGGCCATTTTGACCGGGGCCATTTTGACCGGGGGCAGTACCATGAAGCCGTATCAAGCCAGAGCCGTTTGGGAGCTCTGCCGCCAAGGATTTCACAGCGTTGCAGCCGAAGCCGAGGCGGCTTGGTCGAAGGGGCAGGGCTACAAGCTCAGCGAGCCGCTGCCGCTGGCGCGCGAGCTGATGGAGCTGATCCGCATCGCCAACTGGGAGACCCAGTGCCAGGCCGCCTGATCTGCGGCCGAGCCTGCCCGCCCTGGCCTGCGCTCACACGGCCCCGCCGCCTGCTTGGCCTCGGTCGACCGCCGCGCCTAGGTGGGCTGGCGCGCTTGCGGAGCGGCGCCCTTCGGGCATGCTTCGCCGCGCAGCTTCCTAGCGTTTTCTGCTAAGGGGCCTGCTTCCCCAAGCGGCTCCTCTTGAGGCGATTGCCGGAGACCTCTATACCAGATTGCGCCGGATTTTCGTCTGCCTGCAAGGCGTGTCAACAGGCGCATAGTCGCACTATGCAACTGTTGGCGCGACGCAGCCGGCGGGCGCAAAGACAAGCAAGCTGGTATGAAAATCGACAGCAATCGCCTTAGACTCGGCACACCGTCGTCGAGAGCGCAGGCACGCATGCGGGCCGGCTACCTCTACATCACAGCCTGCCGCGATCTCCCCCAGGCCGTTTGCCTCCGCGAGGCGGCTGTCCCACCCGGCCTCAGCGACGAGGCGGGCGTCGTCGTCTACTTCCAGGATCTGGACGCCGCGGCAATGCACTTCCACGCGGGGCTGCGCCGCCGCCTGCTGGATGTCGACCGCAAGGCCTATCGAGCCGACATGGCGGAGGCCGCAGCGGTGCTGGATGCCATCGATCTGCACCACCACTGTGCCTACCTGGCCCCGGACGTGGCGGCAAGCCCGGCCCTGGCGGCAGCCACAGACCGACTCCGCCGCAAGCATCTGCGCGTGCGCCGCATCTTCGATTGGGTCGGCATCCTCGCCCTCCTGCTATTGCTGCTCACGGCGCTGTTGCCGCTTTGAGGCTTCCGCGGCCGAGTGAAAGCTTGCGTTGCAAAACCTGACCAGGTCCCTTGACCAGGGCCCTGGGGAGCCCTGCCTAGGACTGACCATCCGGGTCCAGGCCCATGGCGCGAAGCTGGGCCGCCAGGCGCTCCGCACGGCGGCGCTCTGCATCGGCTCGCCGCTGGGCCGCCTCGGCTCGCGCACGCTCCGCCTCGGCCCGCGCGCCCTGCGCATCGGCCCTCTCCCGGTCCGCCCGCCAACCGGCCAGGACAAAACCGGCATAGACCGGGTCGTCGCGCAGGGCCTCGTCGGCCGGCTGGGTCAGGAGATCGGCGAGCCGGAACTGAAAGCCCGGCAGGACCCGCGAGCAGATGACCTCGTCCTGCGGCGGGATCGGCACGTAGAGGCCGGCGCCGGTGCG
>JANQFI010000680.1 GCA_028277905.1 Chromatiaceae bacterium
GCGGCAGCGGGCACAGAGCTCGACTGTGCGCCCGCTGCCGCTCCTTGAAGGCGAGCGAAAATCCTGCGCCATTCGGTCTGTTTGTTTCCGGCAATCGCCCTAAGCCGCCCGGCTTGGGTCGCCCAACTCGACCGCCCAGCTGGACCGCCCAGCTTCTGGCGCCCAGGCTCAGGCCCCAAGTAGGCGCGCCAGCTCAAGCTCGCAGTCCGACTCGATCTCGGCGAACCAGCCTGCGTCCGCATAATGCGGCCAGCGCTCGGGGGCCGGCGCCTTGATCAGGGCGGCATAGCCGGTGCCGGCCAGCTTGCTGTCGTCGATCCCGAAGCGCGCAAACACGGGCCCGAGCGTCCCCGTTGCGTCGCGCAGCAGATCCTCGTAGGCGATGCTGACGTTCGCATGGCGCTGCCCGAACAGATAGGACAGCCGCCAGAGCAGGTAGTGCACCGCATAGGCGTGCTCGTGCTGCACCGGGTCCACACAGGGAAACACGCGCCGCAAGTCCCGCGCCCACTCCAAGGTATAGAAGTAGTCCTCAGGCGCGTCGGGCGTCAGCGGCTGGCTCGGCGGACAACCGGAGGAGCTGCGCTGGACAGAGAGCCATTGCTCGCGCGGGTTGCGGTACAGGTGCAGGACGTCCGCATGTGCAAAGACCCGCCGCAGCCAGGGCAGACGAAAGTCCAGTCGATTGCACTGCAGCACCGGCCGTTGCGGCGCGCGGCGGATCAGCTCCGCCAAGTAGCGCGCCAGGCGCCGATCGCAGCTCTGCGCGTCCATGTAGAGCTCGCGAAGGGTCCAACCGGGGTCAAACCAGCGGGACAGATCCTCGAAGCCTCCATACTCGGTCCCGTAGCGCTCGGCGTGCAAGTGCGTCGGGTCCGTCGCCTCCGGGTCGGCGCCGCCCGCGCGGAACCATTGGCGCTCGTTCAAGGGCTCGTAGAACGCGGTGATGCCGGGCGTGTGCCGGAAAATGTTCCAGAGCAGCGTCGAGCCGGAGCGAAACCGCGCCGTGATGAACAATGGGCTGGCACCGTCTGCGCGCAGGGCGCGTGCGTCCGCGACCGCCGCGCCCGGGGCTGCATCGGAGTCCGCGCCGGCGCAGCTGTACCGCGCAGGCGGCGGTGCGTAGGCGAGGTCGCGCAGGCGCGCGCTCTGCTGCGCGCAGACCAGGTCGCGGTTCGCTTCCCGCCAGGCCGCATTGAAGCGGTAAGAGCCCGCCAGGGCATCCAGCAGCCGACCCGCAAGCCGGCGGAGCGGCGATGGTAGCCTCGCGCCGCCGGAGCTCATCTGCTGGCGGCCCGGCGCCCAACTGGAACCGACAGGGCGCTGGCGGCGAATGCCTGCGTCGGAGCGGTCTCCAGAGGCGCCAGCGCCGGTTCAGAACGCCGCGACGAAGGCCGCAATGAAGTCATCGAGCGCCACCTGGGGCAGTTGGTTTATGCCAGCGGCAGCCTTGCGCCCGCCGCCGGTCTCGAACTGCCGGCAGAGCGCATCTGCACCGTCGCCTGTGGCCAGGGGCGCACGCACACTCACCACGAAGCCGCCGGCAGGCAACAGGGTCAGCAGAGCGTGGGCGCACGCCGGCTCGGCCCGCGCCAGCGCATTGGCATACACACCGCCGACGCGCCGCGCCCAGGACTCCGCCGGCAGCATCACATAGCGGTGCCGGGGCCCCGGGGTTTGAATCGCAGCCTCCTCGGCACGCGCCATGTCGTCGCGGTAACCCTCGCGCAGCCGCACGAAGGCCGAATCTTCGTGGGCGAAGACCAAGGGGTCAGCGTAGGGCGTCAGACTATGGAACAGCGCCACTGGCGGGACATGCAGATCGTCCACCGTGGCACCATAGCCGTTGTAGTTGATGAGGATGCCAAGCTCCCGCAGCAAGGCGAGGTCGCCGTCGCGAAGCGCCAGCGGCGCCGCGGCGCGGGCCGCGGCCTCGTCGAAATTGTCCCCATAGGTGCCCACCACGGCCCAGGCCCGATGTGCACCACCCAGATACCTGTCCACGAGCAGACTGGTCCCCTGGTCCGGCAAGGTCTCGATGTGCAGGTCCAGGTTGGGGTGATTCGGTACCTCACCCGGAAAATGGTGATCGAAATAGCGCACCGACGCACCACGCTCCAGCAGAGCGACGCAAGCATCTCGGTTCTTGTCGAAGGAGATGTCCAGCACGGTGACGACATCCCCAGGGCCTGCGCCCACGCGCCGCAGCAGCCTGATATCGCGCTTGACACCTGTGACCAGCACCGACTCCCGCGGCTGGCTCAGGTGCAGCTGCTGCAGGGCGCAGATGCCGTCGGCATCACCGTTGAAAACGTCGAAAACGGCCATGGACTCTGCTCTCGGATGGCTGGTGGGTGACGACAAGGATTGGGGAGCGATGTGTGGGGGCGATAGCTGGCGGGCGCACGCGTCGGGAGGTTAACCGCGTCCGCCGGAAAAGGCGAATCGAGCGGGCTGACGCGGCAACGCCCGCAAGACACCGAGGTTCTTAAAGGCTGCCGGGATTCTCGGTGGATGGACGCCGATCGCCGCACAACCCTATACTGAGGCGTTGTGAAGCCCTGGCGTAGCGCGTCCGCGCGCCCGCACCGCGGACAGTTCGCCGACCAACGCGTGGCCGGCGCCGCGGTCAGCCGAGCTCCGGATCAGCCTTCCGGCATCAGCCTTACCGGATCACCTTTTTGGATCAGCTGGGAGCAATCCATGGTCGCCGATGCGCGCCTCGATCTGCTGAGCCTCGACCTGCGCGGCTGCGAAGCCTTGGCGCAGTCGCTCGGCTGCAAGCCCTTCCATGGCCGCAACCTGTTCAAGTGGATGCACAAGCATGGCGTGGACGACTGCGAGGCCATGACGGACCTGCCAAGGACGCTGCGCACGCGACTCGCCGAGACCACCCGCATCGGCAGGCTCGGCGTGGCCGCCGAGCAGCCGTCCGCCGACGGCACCATCAAGTGGCTGCTGGAGCTGGACGACGGCCAGCGCGTGGAAGCCGTGCTCATCCCCGAAGCGCGCCGCACCACCCTGTGCGTCTCCTCCCAGGTGGGCTGTGCGCTGAGCTGCGCGTTCTGCGCCACCGCGCGGCAGGGCTTCAACCGCAACCTCGACAGCGGCGAGATCCTGGCCCAAGTGCGCCATGCGGTGCGCCGGCTCGGCAAAGCGCCGTCCAACATCGTGCTCATGGGGATGGGCGAGCCGCTGGCCAATTTCGACGCCGTCGTGACCGCCACCGAGGTCATGCGTGACGACCTGGCCTACATGCTCTCGAAGTATCGCGTGACCCTGTCCACCTCCGGTATCGTGCCCGGCATCTACAGGCTCGCAGAGGTCAGCGACATCGCGTTGGCGGTGTCGCTGCACGCACCAGACAACGCACTCCGCGACCAGCTGGTGCCCATCAACCGCAAATACCCGCTAGAGGAGCTGATTCCCGCCTGCCGGGCCTACCTGCGCGGGGACAAACGCCGGCGCATCACCTGGGAGTACGTCATGCTGGACGGCGTCAACGACAGCATCGCCCAGGCCAAGGCGCTGATCCGGCTGCTGGAAGGCACGCCATCCAAGGTCAATCTCATCCCGTTCAACCCCTTCCCCGACAGTGGCTTCGACACCAGTCCGCCGGAGCGCGTCGAGGCCTTCCGCCAGCGCTTGCTCCGTGCCGGGCTGGTGGCCACTACGCGCAAGACGCGCGGCGACGAGATCGCTGCCGCCTGCGGGCAGCTCGTGGGCCGCGTGCGGGACCGCACCCGGCGGCTGGCGCGCGCGCCCGCGTCCATCGCCGTGCGCGCTGGCGCCGGCCAGCACCTGGCCGTGCGCGCCGATCCGGCCCCCAGCCGACCATGACCGGACTCCGCCGCGGCGCCGGTCTCTTCCTCTGCGTTGCCTTGTTGGCGGGTTGCGGCGGCGGCCAGGCCAAGCGCGAGGCGGCCGACATGGGCCTGGAGCCCCAAGGCAGCCCGGCCGACCTCTACGTGAACATGGCGGCGGCCTACTACCAGCGGGGTCAGCTGGACGCCGCCCTGGAGCGCGGCCTGCGGGCGCTGGAGGAGGACAAGCGCAGTGCCGACGCGCACTATGTGCTCGCCATCATCTACCGGCGGCTCGGCAAGCGGGCGGAAGCCGAGCGCCATTTCGCCGAGGCCCTGAAGCTGGAGCCCGACAATCCCGAGTTCCTGAATGCGCACGGCACCCTGCTGTGTGCGGAGAAGCGCTACAGGGAGGCCATCGACCGGTTCAACCAAGCGGTCGCCAAGCCCCTGTACCAGACGCCGGAGGTGGCCCTGATGAACGCCTCCGACTGTTCGCGCCGCGCCAACCGCGGCACCGAGTCCGAGCGCTACCTGCGCGAGTCGCTGTCGCGCAACGCCAGCTATCCGCCCGCGCTTCTCGCCATGGCAAGGCTCAACCTGGACCGTGGCGACGCCAAGACCGCGCGCGAGTACATGCTGCGGTACGGCCGGGTCGGGCAACCGACCCCGGCTGCGCTGTTGCTGGCGTACCGCATTGAGCGCAAGGTCGGCAACCAGGCGACGGCCAAGGCCCTCGCCGAGGCGCTGCGCACGCGGTTCCCGGATGCGCCGCAGGTGATGGAGCTCTGACCGACCAGCCGCACCCGCGGCGGTCCGGCAGCCCAGCGCCGCGCCGCCGATCAGGTTGGCGATCAGACTGGCGATCACCCTGCGCCCACTCCAAGGCTCAACCCAGCGAACGACGGAACCCGACCTCCCATGTCCGAGCGACTGCAAGCCATCCGCGGCATGCACGATGTCCTGCCCGAGCGCACGCCCTTCTGGCAACACCTGGAGGACCGCGCCCGTGCGGTCATCGAGGGCTACGGCTACCGGGAGATGCGCACGCCCCTGCTGGAGCCGGTGGAGCTGTTCAAGCGCTCCATCGGTGAGGTCACGGACATCGTCGAAAAGGAGATGTACGCCTTCGAGGACCGCGGCGGCGACCGGCTCGCATTGCGCCCGGAGGGCACCGCCGGCTGCGTGCGCGCCGCCATCGAGCACGGCCTGCTGGACCAGCCGCAGCGCATCTGGTACCGCGGCGCGATGTTCCGGCGCGAGCGCCCCCAGCGCGGTCGCTACCGGCAGTTTCATCAGATCGGCGTCGAGGTGCTTGGCCTCGCCGGGCCGGACATCGACCTCGAGGTCATCGCCATGACCCGGCGCCTGTGGCAAGCGCTCGGGCTCAGGGATCTGCGCCTGGCGTTGAATAGCCTCGGCGACGGGGACGAGCGCGCGCGCTATCGCGCCGCCCTGGTGAAGTACCTGCGCGCACATGAGGCTGGGCTCGACGCCGACAGCCGCCGGCGCCTGGAGACCAATCCGCTGCGGGTGCTGGACTCCAAGAACCCGGACCTGGCAGACCTCATCGCAGCCGCCCCAAGCCTTCTCGACTACTTGGGTGAGGCAAGCCGCGCACACTTCGAGCAACTGTGCGGCGGGCTCGACGCCGCCGGCATCGTCTACAGCATCCATCCGCGCCTGGTTCGAGGCCTGGACTACTACAATCGCACCGTCTTCGAATGGATCACCGATGCCCTCGGTGCCCAGGGCACCGTCTGCGCCGGTGGCCGCTATGATGGACTGGTAGCCCAGCTCGGCGGCCGCGACGTCCCGGCGGTGGGGTTCGCACTGGGCGTCGAGCGGCTATTGGACCTGATCGACTTGAGCGCCCTGGACCCAAGCCCCGACGCCTACCTGGTGGCCCCCGGCGACGCCGCCAGCGCCGCTGCACCAGGCATCGCCGAGCGTCTGCGGGACGCGGTCCCGGGTCTCAGGCTGGTGATGCACTGTGGCGGCGGGAGCTTCAAGAGCCAATTCAAGAAGGCGGACAAGAGCGGCGCCCGGCTGGCGCTGATTCTCGGTGACGAGGAGTTGCGCAACGGGACGCTCGGCTGCAAGCCCCTGCGCGGCCAAGGCGAGCAGCGCACCCTGAGCTTCGACGCGCTGATCTCGACCCTGAGCGACATGCGCAGGGTCGGCTGAGCACAACGCAGCGCCGACCCCAAGGGCCGCACCAACCAAGACAAGACGGAGCAGGCATGGCAGATCTGGAAACCGATGAAGAAAAGGTCGAAGCCATCAAGCGATGGTGGAAGGCGAATGGCGTCGCGGTGATCGCCGGTGTCGTCATCGGTCTCGGCGCCGTCATCGGCTGGCGCACCTGGGTACAGCATCGCACCAACGTGGCGCAACAAGCGAGCATCGCCTTGGCGCAGTTGCAGGTCAGCGCCAATGCCGGCGACACCGACCTGGCAAGACAACAGGCAACGGCCATCGTCCAGGACTATGGTGGCACGCCCTATGCCATGTTCGCGCAACTCACGACGGCCAAGCTCGCCCTGGATATCGGCGAGCACGCCGCCGCGGTCGCCGCCCTACAGGCGGCCACAGATACCGCACCGCATCCGGCGCTGGCGAGCCTGGCGGCATTGCGGCTCGCGCGGGTGCAGATCGACACGGGCGACCTGGAGGCCGCGGCCGCCACCATCGACAGGCATGCAGACAGAGATGCGCTCGCGGGCGACTTCGCGGCGCTGCGCGGTGACGTCGCCGCCGCCCAGGGTCGCGTTGAGGAGGCCCGCGCGGCCTATCGCCAGGCACTGGAGGCGGGCGCCGGCAATGCCCGCCTCATCGAGCTGAAGCTCGATGACCTGCCGGCGAACGGGGCATCGTGACACCACGCATACACAGGGTCCGGGGCGCGCCAGGGGACCGGCTCGGTTACCGGCAAGGCGCCCGCAACAGGGGCAGGCCAGCGCGGCTCGCACGCCCATGGAGCCGCTGCGTCGCCGCCGTGCTCCTCGCCGCGACCCTGCTGCTCGACGGTTGTGCCAAGCTGCCCTGGCTCGGCGGCGAGCGCGATCCGAACCCGCCCACACCCTTGAACAAGAAGATGGTCCAGCGCGCCACGCCACGGGTGCTATGGACGACGCGCATCGGCAAAGGCACCGACGAGCGTGAGCTGCGCCTGAAGCCGGCGGTGGCGGACAGTCGCGTGTTCGCTGCGGATCCGGCGGGGAAGGTCGTCGCGCTGGCACCCACCGACGGACGAGTCATCTGGGAGCGCAAGACCCGCATCCCCTTCAGCGGCGGCCCCGAGGCCCGAGGCGACACCCTGGTCGTCGGGTCCACCGACGGCGACCTGCTGGCGCTGTCCACCCGCGACGGCGCCCAGAAGTGGCGCGCCCAGCTCGATAGCGAGGTGATTTCCATCCCGCGCATCATCGGCGATCTGGTGCTGGTGCACACCGTGGACGACACCGTCTACGGCGTCGAGCTGGCGAGCGGCGCCGAGCGCTGGCGCTACAGCTTCCCGGCGCCCGTGCTGACGCTGCACGGCGCCAGCTCGCCGGCGCCCACCCTGGAGGGCGCCATCGTCGGCGTCTCCGGCGGCCGGCTCGCGCACCTGGAGCTCGAGCGCGGGCTGCCGCTGTGGGAGGCGGTGATCACGCCGCCGCGCGGGCGCAGCGAGCTGGACCGGATCGCGGACCTGGACGCCGACCCCGAGGTGGTCGAGGACACGGCCTATGTGGCCACCTATAACGGCGATCTCGCCGCGGTAGACATCCCCACCGGCACCGTGCTCTGGCGCCGCGAGCTGTCGGCGCATGCCGGACTCGCCGCCGATGACAGCGCGCTCTACATCACCGATTCCGACGACAACCTCTGGGCCGCCAACCCGGCGGACGGCGCCGGCATCTGGCGCCAGCAGAAGCTCCTGCACCGCCGGCTCACGGCGCCCGCGTTGCTCGGCAGCTTCCTCGCCGTCGCCGACCGTGAGGGCTACCTGCACCTGCTCTCGCGCCACGACGGCGCGCTGCTCGGCTTCGGGCGCGTCGCCAAGGCACAGATCGGGCACCGGCCGGTGACCGCGGGCGGCATTGCCTATGTCTACGCGAACAACGGCGTCGTTGCGGCGGTGCGGCCCATGGGCACCGCCGCCGGCGGGGCCGCCGCGGAGCGCGCGCCGCGGTTGGGTACCGACGAGCTGCCTGACCTCTCGCCCGTGGTGAATCCGGTTCCGGCTGCCGCACCGGCCACACCGGCGGGCGGAGCCCCGCCCTACCCCGCCGAGCCGGGTACCGCACCGCCCGGCGGCCCCGCCCCCTGACCGCGCGACCATGCTGCCGGTCATCGCGCTGGTGGGGCGACCCAATGTCGGCAAGTCCACGCTCTTCAATCGCCTGACGCGCAGCCGCGACGCCCTGGTAGCGGACTTCCCGGGCCTGACCCGCGACCGCCAGTACGGCATCGGCAGAGTCGGTCCGGCCCGCTATGTGGTCGTCGACACCGGCGGCATCAGCGGCGGCGACGGCGTCGAGGCGCTGATGCAACGCCAGGTGCGCCAGGCCGTTGACGAGGCGGACCACCTGTTGTTCCTGCTGGACGCCCATGAAGGTGTCACTGCCGGCGACCTCGACATCGCGGCAGCCCTGCGCCGCACCGGCAAGCGGCTGACGGCGGTCGTCAACAAGATCGACCACCTGGCCGAAGCCCTGGCCGGTGCCGAGTTCTACGGTCTCGGGCTCGGCGAGCCGCGTCTGATCGCCGCCGCCCAGGGCCGCGGCGTCAAGGCGCTGATGGACCAGGTCTGCGCCCTGCTGCCGCACAGGGCGGAGACGACCGAAGTAGCCGACGAGGGCCGCGTGCGCATCGCCGTCGTAGGCCGCCCCAATGCCGGTAAGTCCACGCTCATCAACCGCATCCTCGGCGAGGAGCGCCTGGTGGCCTTCGACAGCCCCGGCACCACCCGCGACAGCGTGTCCATCCCCTTCGACCTGGGCGAGCGTCGCTACACCCTCATCGACACCGCCGGCGTCCGGCGCCGGGCCCGCGTCGCCGATGCCGTAGAGAAATTCAGCGTCATCAAGACCCTCCAGGCCATCGACGCGTGCAATGTCGTGATCCTGGTGCTGGATGCCCAGCTCGGCATCGGCGAGCAGGATGCCACCCTGGCCGGGCACGTCGTGGAGGCCGGCCGCGCCCTGGTCGTGGCCATCAACAAGTGGGACGGCCTGGACGCGGAGCAGCGCAACCGCGTCTCCGGCGACTACCAGCGCCGGCTCGGCTTCCTCGACTTCGCCGCCAGACACCGCATCTCCGCGTTGCACGGCAGCGGCGTCGGTCGCCTGCTGGAGGCCGCCGACAGCGCCTACGCCAGCGCCGTCCGCGACCTGCCGACGCCGCTGTTGACGCGGCTACTGGAGGAGGCGGTGCAGACGCACCAACCGCCACTGGTGCGCGGGCGCCGCATCAAGCTCCGCTACGCCCATCAGGGCGGCCGCAACCCGCCCATCATCGTCATCCACGGCAGCCAGACCGAGGCGCTGCCCGCCGCCTACCGGCGCTACCTGATCAATCGCTTCCGCGGCGCACTGGACCTCGCCGGCACACCCTTGCGGCTGGAGCTGCGCTCGGGCGACAATCCCTTCGAGGGCCGCCGCAATACGCTGACCCGGCGCCAAATCCGCAAGCGCGAGCGCCTCAAGAGCTTCGTGCGTCGAAAGGGTTGACGGCAAGACCTCGTTCAACGCGCCGCTGATCCTCGATGGCCACCACCTCCCGCAGGGCATTCTGCAACGTCGTGGTGGACCTCGCTGGTGGGGCGTTGCGATTCGGATTGACCTCGATGACGTCGCCCGCCCCTGGATTGCGTTCGGAGCCCCTGTTCCGACGCAGTCGGTCGCTTCAGCCTCTGGAGGAGAATAGTGCACAGTCTGCCCTGCTCCGGCGGCTCCCGGGTGAAGAACAGCTTCAAAACGAAGTGGATATGGAACCACGAAACACGCGAAAGGGGTGATGGCTCAAGATATCGCGCTCGACGTTGCGTCATTGCCTGACAATCACCAGCACGAGACCATTGTCTGAAGCCTGGTTTTCGCCCCTTGGAAAGGTTCACTAATAACCTGAACAACTCTGTCTATTCATCGGCGGCGCGCAATCGGGGTCAGGGTCGGGGTCGCTATCGGAATCGGTATCGACAGAGAAGACACCCAAGGCAATCGGTCACGAGCAGCTCGACGTATACCCTGCGGCCATCGAGTATCTCGGTTGGGCCTACCGGTGTTGCGAGAAGCTGAAAGGACACCGTAACGCGAAGGATCAACGCCCGCGCGCATCGCAGGCGCGCATCGCAGGCGATTGCGCTGAACATTGCCGAGGGTAACGGCAAAGCGACGAGCGGGGATCGACGCCGGTATTGTGAGATCGCCCGAGGCTCGGCGCTGGAGTGCGCCGCGATTCAGGACCTGCTGCAGGTGTGCGAGGCGTTGTCCGCAGACGACAACAAGAAGCAGAAAGCACTGCTTGATCGTATTGTGGCTGAGCCGGCGAAGCGCGGACAGCGTGGCTACGCGGTCCGCGAGGAGCTTGGCGAATACCGGGCCGGTCGGTTCGATACCGATACCGATTAGCCACCCAAGGACACCCAAGCCTATAAGCTGTTTAACTTTTGTGAATCGTCACTAAGGCATCGCCGACCTGCGCGTCATCGCCGAGGACGGTGCCCCGAGCATCGACCGCACCGGCCTGATCGCTGGGGTGGAGGGGCGGCGGCCGCGGGCAGCGGACCCGATCGGGTCTTCGTCACCGGCATCTCGCCGGTGCTCACGGCCGTTGTCATCAGCGGCTGCCAAGTCGTCGCGGATTCCTTCAATCACTTTGCCGAGGACTGCATGCAAGCAATCGACTTGACCCTGACCGGCCCGGACGCAGGGGCCGCCGCCGAGACCCTGCTGCGGGCATTGACCGAGGCGGTCGCCGCAGACGCCGCGGGCAGCGCCGATGCCGAGGCCCTGGCCCGGATCGAGCCGCGGGTGCGGCCGCCGGCGGACCTCGCGCCGCAGCGCACGCTGGACCCGGCCACGGCGCTGGCGGCGGCCTCGCTGGTGCTGTCGATCCCCGCCGCGGTGCTGGCGGCGCTGGACCTGGCCGAGCGCATCGGCAAGCGCCGCCGCGCCGCGGTCCTGGCCGAGACCGCAGCCCGGCTGCGGATCGAGCACCGGGCGGAGGTGACGGTGGCCACTATCGACGGCATCCGCAACCTCGCGGATCTGACGCCGGATCAGATCCTGGCGCTGGCCGCGGCGGTGCGGGGCTCCGGATGAGGGCTGGTCGCATCAGGACCCGTCGGATAGGCTGAGCGAGACGTGCCCATCTAACGCGACGGCTTCAACCTCACTCAGCAGTGTTTCAGTCGTGCTTGAATCGTCACTAGGCGATTCCCAGCAACTTGCCCGGACCAATCGGGGGTCTCCCAGGCGCCAGCGACGGCATCGACGGATAGGAAATCCAACCGCCCCTGCGCGCCCGAGGCGGCGTCAGGACGAGAGGCTA
>JANQFI010000703.1 GCA_028277905.1 Chromatiaceae bacterium
GCATCCACGGCCTGCACCTCGGCGAGCGCTTCCGCCAGTGCGGTCTGAGCCTGCTCGGCATTGCGGTGCAGCGCCAGCAGCGACACCGTGGTTCCGAGCGCGCGGCCCGAGAGCCTGTGCGGCTTGAGGTCCTGCTGCGCGGTCCCAACCCAGAACCGGGTCGTCGCGGCCAGTGCGCACACGCCCAAGGAGGCAAGAATCAGGTTGCGGCGATTCATCGTCGGTCCTCGTATTCGCGGCGGTGGAGCGCGATTGCTTCAGGTTGATTCAATCGCGCCCTCTTTCCGTTTGTTTGGTCCGATGCTTTGTGATGCGGCACCAACACAATGGGACGAGCCCAAGCGTTGGTGCCGCATCACTAGAACAGCACCTCATGCCAGCGGCCGTCGCCCTTGATCCGCGCGCACAGCGCATTCCACTGCTCGGCCGAGCCCGCCACCTGCGCCATGGCCGAGTCCACCTGCGCCAGAAGGGCCTGCGGCCCGGCGATGAACAGATGCGTCCGCTCATCCTGCAGCATCGTCCACACCTCGGCAGCGTGGTCGAGCAGCGTGCGATCGAGCGCCGGCGGCGCGCCGAAATGCGGCTTGGGGCTCACGGCGCGAAAGGCCTCAAAAGTGGGTTGATCATAATAGAGCGCAAGGTCGGCGTTCTCTTCGTTCATGTAGAGCATCTCCAGCCCGCTGCGCGCGCCGTAGAACAGCCGCACCGGCCCCTGCCATCCGCCGAGCTCGTCATAGATGCGGCGCACCAGCCCGCGGAACGGCGCGATGCCCGTGCCCATACCGATCATCAGCAGGCCGGCGCCGTGGTCGTCGGGGATCGGGAACGGATGCCCCTCCGGCCCGGTGAATTGAATCTGCCCGCCGACCGACAGATCGCACAGGTAATTGGACGCAACGCCGTCGTAACGCTCGCCGCTGAAGTCATCGATAAACTGGCAACGCCTCACCAGCAGCGAGCGCTACGACGGCGTTGCGTCCAATTTCCTGTGCAATCTATCGGTCGGCGGACAGATTCAGTTCACCGGGCCGGAGGGGCATCCGTTCC
>JANQFI010000086.1 GCA_028277905.1 Chromatiaceae bacterium
TTTGGGAATGGCCGTGATCTCGTTGGACTGCTCCGCCGTCGCTTCCTGCCCCAGCACCAATCGGTTACGGCAGCCCCAAGCACTGACCATGTGCAGCGCAGACTTGCCGCCGCGGCGATCACGCGAGCCACGTGCCGTCTTGCCGTCGACCGCGACCAACTCACCGCCGCTCGCCGTGGACACCGCCCGCGTCCAACTCACGAAGCACGCCTGGAACGCCTTCGGGGAGAGGCCGGAGACCACGTAGGCTATGCAGTCATACGAGGGAATGCCGTGGGCGAACGGGGCGAACTTGCGCAACCAGTCGAGCTTCGCCTTGCCGAGCTCCTCGATCGCCTCCCAGCCTTCGGCGCCGGTCAGCACCGCGCAAACCACCAACAGGAGGATTTCCGGCAGTGGATACAGCTTGTTGCGCTCGACGCGAAAGTCCGGAAGCGGGGCAAAATGCTCAAGGATGCTGGCAGACATGAGAAACTCCTCAGACAGTTTCTCGTATGATGCCCCAGATTTCTGATTGTGTTGAACTTAATATGCGCTCGCCCTGTCGTCGGCGGCGCGTTCGACGCCGCGCTCGCGCAGGCCGGCGGCGGGCAGCTGGCGCAGCGCCGGGCCGCGGCAGTCGCCGGGCACCTGCGCCAGGACCTCGATGCCGTCGACGCGCAGCCGCTGGCGCCGCCGGCAGTGGCTGCGGCGACGGCGAAGCGCCGCGGCATCAGCGCCGAGGGCAAGGGCATCGTGAGGCACCCGAACGGCCTGCGCGATGCCACGCGCAAGGCCCTGGCGCGCGAGGTGCACAAACCGCACCCGCGCTTGCGTCGCGGGGAGAAGCAGCACCGACAGCGCCTGGCCACCGTGGCCTCGGTCTCCGCGGTCGAGCCCTACCCGCGCACCGCGGAGCCGATCCTGGAGGCCGACCAAGCACCCGCGGGGCAGCGAGCGCGCGTGCAGAACCAGCGCCCTTGGGCGCGGGTGGCGGCCGATCAACGCCCGCTGATCGAGCAGGCCTGTGACGCGCGGTGCGCCGTGATCCGCAGCAGCAGCTGCGCTGGGTGGTGCTCACCGATGGCCAGAAGGCTCTGCTGCGCCAGGTCGCTGCCGCCGCGCCGCGCGACAAGGTCGAGATCGTCGTGGTGCAGGATTGCATCCCTGTCCCCGAGTCCCTGTGGCAGGCTGCCGACGCGCGACACCGCGACGACGCCGGAGACCGTGAGCCGTGGGTCATGGACCGCGCCACGGCCATCCGCGCAGGCCGCGCCCAAGACCTGGCGGTGGGCCTGCGCCGTGCCGCCACCCGCAAGCCGCTGCGCCACAGTGCGCGCAAACCCGGCGACAAGGCCGCCGACGACATCGACAACCACCAGGCGCGCCGCCAAGACGACCGCGCCCTGGCGCAGGGCCTGCCGATCGCCACCGGCGTCATCGACGGGGCGTGCCGGCACCTGGTCAAGGATCGGATGGCCATCACCGGCGCGCGCTGGGGCTTGGACCGGGCCGAAGCCATCCTGAAGCTGCGCTCACTGAAGCTCAGTGGCGACCTGCCAGCCGACCTGGCGCTTCACTGCGAGCAGGCGCGCCAACGCAACGACCCCGGGCCGCCGATTCTGCGGACCGAGCGTGCGGCCGCATGACATGGACCACAGGGCCACTACGCGAAGAAAACCGCCCGTAACTGCCAGATCACCTGAGGGCGGACCGTCGTTCCAAAAGAGCCGCACCCATTGGCGATTGAGCGCCCATCATAACCGCCGGTGTGCGCAGCGACAGCTCGTTGCGGCAACTGGCCGCGGGCGGAGCTTGCTTGCGCGCCGGCTCTGATCCGCTCCAACCGCGTCGAATACCTCCTCACCGATACAGAAGCGCGCCTTGCCGAGCGCTGGTACCAGGATTCGGGACGCAGCAGACAGGCGGAGAACAGGATCGGCTGCACTCTTCTGGTGCAGCAGACGACGGCTATCAAGCCATTCGCCGATCGAAGTCGAAGTCGGGCGCGGGCTGCCCGAGGAGGTCCCGCTCCGGCAGTGGTTGAGGAGCATCCTCCCAAGCAGGAGGGTGACCTGGGATGGAGCATCGAACACCAGATCTAGGGACGGTTCGGGCTGGTTTCATCGGCCGGTCACGCCGGCACCTCAGATGGCAATGCGGCGAGCGTCGCGGCCCATGCGGGATCGGAGCCGACATGCCCTTCAAAGACCCGGCGCACACCGGCGCCATAGGTGAGAGCCTCCAGCGCGGCACCGCGCAGGCGGCGTCCGATCGCCGGTGGGTGGCTGGTTTCCGTCGGTCGCCGCGCCGGCGCGCCGGGTCATCAGCCCGCGCCTGGACCTTTGGTGTTGGTCGGCGTGTCGCCATCCTCCTCACAAGCGGGGCGTTCTGGCAGTCACACCGGCCAGTCAGCTCGCACCGAGCTCGACATCGGCCCGCTCGAGCTGCTTCAGCAAGGCGAAGGCGCTCGGGTTCTGTGCAAGGTGAGACAGCACTTGGGCGCGGCGAGACTCGTGCAGGGCGCCCTGGCGGAATTGCTCGATCTCCAGCAGTGTCGGCGTCGGACCGCGTGGACGGTGCGCCGAGAGGTGCAGGGCCTGGTCCGCGAGGTCTCGCTCGCGTTGGTCGCGCTCGGAACGCGGATTGCTCATTCGGCTCCCGTGCCCTGTCGACTGAGTGGCAGCATGTGTGCACCTGTTTTCTCATGAAACGGATGGCGCGAGGCACCCTGACAAGAGATGCGAACACGCCCATTCAGCCGCCAGCCCGATGAGTGGCCGCCGGGGCAGGCAACCGGGAGCGACGTCGAGCGCGAGGGGCTCAATCGAGCAAGTCGTCGAGCGTGATACCAGCCTTGGCGAAACAGCGGCGGACCATGTCTAGCGCCTGTTGACGGCGATACCGAACCTGACGGACGCTTAGACCGCCGAGCAGATCGCCGACACGCTGGTCGGGGACCCCATCCCGGAAGCAGCGCAGGATGAAGTACTCCTGGTCGTCGAGCGGGAGCGAGGGCTGACCCCGCTCGTACAGCTGTTCGGGGCGCCGGCGCGCGCCCGGCGCCAGCTTGGCCGCAGCCTCACCATACAGCAGTCGCCGCAATGTGTCTGCCTGGTCTCGGGCGGCGTGTTCGGCCGGGTCCGCCCCGCTGTCAGCGGGCTCGGGCACGCCCTGACCATCTTGCTTGGGAACATCGAGCGAGACCCGCTCACTGGCATGGCCCTGGCACTCCTGGCGTCGTTCGATCTCGTTCAATAGGCGGCGGACCTCGGCCTCGTCGACGGCAGACTCTTTGGCCAGCATCGGATCTTGCCGGAGTGCTGCCAGCACGTCCGACTGAGGCAGGCGCAGCAGGCAACGCAGCTCGAACAGGCGCACACCGAGCGCGCCCAGCTCGCGCAGCCATTTGCGCGGCACCGGCCGGCCCACGAACTCGCGGTAGGCGTCGATCAGGGCGTGCTTGAAGGCGACGAGGATGTAGGCGTCGCTCAGCCTAGGCGCCTCGGCGGCACCCAGACGGCTCAGGCGGATGGCCAAGCGCTGTCTGGCATCCTCGCTGAGCGCCTGGGCGTCGACCGAGCGGCCGAACGCACGGGTGGCGATTCCGACGAAGCACCGCGTCCATCTTCCCGAGTACAGAGACCGCACCGCGGATTCCGTTGTCGTGTCCTTCACCGATTCCCCCAGCCATCGAACGAGCGCGTCGAGCCGACCGCCTTTACACCGCGACGAACCGACCCTCAGCAACGGGGCGCGTGGGCCACCGAGTGGAATAGGCAAGCCGATTGTTCTCGGTCGCGGGGGATGAGGTCGGGCAGGTCTGGAGGCTCCGGCGGGTCAGGGGTCGATTGGGCCCTCGAGACTCATCTCGCGGTGCTGGCGACCGACCCACCGCAACAGGTTCAACGACCCTGCAGACGCTCGGCGACCACAGTCACTTCCCCACGCCGCCGGATATTAACCCGATAGGCATCAAGGTGAAAAGCACCGAGTTGGGAGCCTGCAACGCGTGCCGGCAACGGCCGATCCAAGAGGGAGGAAGCACGCATCAACGCGCGGGCAGCTGCATCAGTGCGCGGCGTGCGATCTTCCCTGAGCCGCATCCAGCTCCGCGAGGATCAACCCCAGCCGATCGTGCACGCGGTCGGCGACCGCGCGGCGCTCCGGCGAGCTGTCGCGTTCGCGGATCTCGCGCCAGTGCTGCTGGCGCACGGCGACGTAGTCGATGTCGCGCGCCCGCTCGGCGGGCAAGCGCTCGGCGGTCTGCAGACCATAGAGCCCGAGCACGCCGCGCAGCTCGTCGAGCTCGGCCTCGGTGAAGCGCTCATTGTGCTGCTCCAGGATTTGCAGCACCTCGAAGTCGGCATTGTAGGCCTCCAGGGTGTGGTAGGCCGAGCCCAAGGCCCGATCGACCGCGTCGACGGCCTCGACGACCGGGGCCACATAGGGCACCGCTGCCTTGCGCACCCAGTCGGCCAGCTCGTCGGCGACCGCCCGGTCCCCACCCGCCGCGCGGATGAAGGCCAGGAAGCGCTCGCGCCGCGCCGCCTCGTCGCGCTCGCGCCGGCGCAGCTCGGACAGATGACGATAGCGGATCGTGCCGATCAACCGGCGGGCATCGGTCAGGATCCGGTAGGCGCGCAACAGCTCGCTGCGCTTCAGGAAATGGCTTTCCAGCACCGCGTTCAGCGGGCCGAAGCCGGCGAGGCGCTCGAGCTCTGCGGCGACGGCCGCGCGCTCCAGCGACGGGTCGGCTGCGAGCCGGGCGACGGTCGTGAACACGGTCCAGTCCAGCGAACCCTTCAGCGCGCGCCGCTCGTCGGTGCTCAGCGGGCAGTCCTCGAAGTCGAAGTCACAGAAGAGCTCGCTGCTGTCCAGCATCTCCACCAGGGTCTCCGCCGGGATGCGGCGCAGGGCATCCATCAAGGTCTGCAACTGCGCGCCGCCGTCGGCGGTCAATGGCTCCAGCGCCCGCTGCAAGCCCGCGGAGACCGGCATCACCCGGTTCAGCTCATCCTTGAGCTGGCCGCCGATCTTGGCCGCGAGCTCGTCGCGGCGCGCCATGATCTCCGGGGCCAGGTCGATCTTGGCCATGACCCCGATCGCATTCAGCGCGCGCGACTTCCCGGCGGTGGCCTGGCCGAACGCCTCGAGGAAGTCACGATGCTGCTGACGGGCCACGGCACCGATCAGATAGATGATGGCGTCGCTGGTGTCACCGATCCGCCGCGTTTCCTGGTCGTGACGCTCGCGCAACTGACCATAGAGGCGCATGTACTCGGCCGTCCTGTCCTGGTGCTGGTCCACGACGGCGCCGGTGCCGGGGGTGTCGACCAGGGTCACGCGGCGCAGATAATCCAGCGGCAGCCGGTACTCCAGATAGGCGATGCCCTCGGCCCGGCGCAACGTCTCCTCGTCGTTACCCTGGAGCTGATGCAGGAAGCCTGCCGGCACATCCTCGTAGCCGCCGCCGCGCCAGTGGCAGCGCACCGGGCGCTGCGGATCGGCCGGGTTGCCGTAGCGGAAGTAGTTGATGGTCGCCGTCGTCTCGGCGGTGCCGACCGTGGCCAGGTCCTCGCGGGCACCGAGCAGCGCATTGATGAAGGTGCTCTTGCCGGCCTTGACCTGACCGACGACGGCGACGACGCAAGGCTCGTGGACCTTGCCGGCCAGCGCCGCGAGCTCGTCGGCCAGCGCGCCGGGCAGACCCGGCAGGCGCAGGCGCTCGCCAGAGCCTTCGAGGGCTCTTGCGATCTCGTCCTGAATGGCGCTCACGTGATTGACCTTGCGAGTTACAACCGAGGGTTAAGGGGTTGCTGAGATCTTGACGGGCGTTCATGCGCAGGCAGGCAGCCCGCTGGTCCGCGCCGCAGAGTGGAGGCCCAGTTCTCATCGGGATAGCGCTTCAATGATCAGTGCTCTGAGTCCAATGGTTCGATGGGGATACTGCAACAAACGCGGAATCCCCGACGGGTGTTCGCGGCGCCGGCGGAACCGAAGCCCCGATGAGCCGCCCGACAGAAGCTCGGGTACCAATGCCAGCTGCCCCCGCGCAGCAGCCTGGACCCGCCTTGCCCAGTCTCCCAAGCCGAGCCGTCCTCGGGTGCGCCGCGATAGCTGCCGTGCTCATTATCCTGGCACCACTCCCAGACGTTGCCGTGGACCTGATAGAGGCCGAACGGGTTCGGCTCGAACGCATCCACCGGCAGCGTGCGCCGGCGGTACTCGCCCCTCGGGCCGCCGGCATAGTTGTAGGTGCCGTCGTAGTTCGCCCGATCGGTGTCGATCCGCTCGCCCCACCAGAAGGGGCCGGTGGTCCCGGCCCGGGCTGTATACTCCCACTCGGCCTCGCTCGGCAGCCTATAGGCCCGACCGGTTTGCTCACGGAGCCACCCACAATAGGCTGCCGCGTCATGCCACGAGACGTTGATCACCGGCTGCCGACCGCGACCCCAGCCGCTGGCGTCTGGTCTGTCGCGCCCGGTCGATGTGCAGAAGCCATCATACTCGGCGAAGGTCACGGCATAGCGGCCGATCGCGAAGGGCGCAGGGAGCCTGACCTGGTGCTGCGGCCCCTCATCATTGACACGCTGAGCCTCGTCGTCGGGCGAGCCCATCAGGAACCTGCCCGCGGGAATCACCAGCAGCTCCGGGCCCTCGCCGCCGTCGCGCAGCGGATGGCGGAAGGCGACTGGCAGTCCAAGGGCCTCGGCGGTCTGGCGCTGGCGCTTCTGGACGAAGGCGGCCGGCTTGCCGTGCATATCCACCGCGCGTGGAACGGCCTTACGCATCGGCGCCGGCGGAGTGCGACGCTGCTGCTTCTCGTGCTGCCGGGCGGCGACGGCTTCCCGGGTCTCACCAATGACCTCGTGCTCGATCGCGGCGGCCTGATCCGAATCGAGCCCCAGCTCGGCGACGAGCCGATCGAGGTGCGTGAGGGCGTCCGGATCCAGGCGCTGGTCTGACCAGGCCTCGGTGACGGCCTCGCGGTAGCGCGCCAAGCGCTCGGACCGGTCGTCATCGGGCGGCACCGGCCGCGGTCCCCAGTGCTGCGCGGCCTGGTAGGCGGCCCCGAGCGCCACCGCCACGTCCGCCTCGCCGTAGGGGCGCGGCTCGACCGGCAGCGCCTCGGCGAGCCGGCGCTGGATCAGCGGGATGCGCGCCGAGCCGCCGATCAGCACCAGGGTCTCGACCGCACAGCCCGCGTCTGCGGCCGCGCGCACCAGCTCGCCCGTGAGCCGGACCGTGGCCTCGACGCGCGCGCCGATCAGGTCCTCGAAGTCGGCCCGGGCGAGCCGGTGCTTGAACACCCGCCCGCCGCCGACCAGGCTGCTGAATAGGGCCTGATCATGGGCCGACAGGCTCTCCTTGCGCTGGCGGCAGGCGCGCAGGAAGTGCAGGTCCCGGCCGGTGCCGTCGAGGGGCTCGCCCCATTGCCGCACGGCCTCGGCGTCGCAGTGGTCATAAAGGGCCTCGTCGAAGTCGTCGCCGCCGCAGCGGCGCAGGCCCTTGGGCTCGAGCGCCAGCTCGAAACCGCCGTCGGTGGCGCGCAACAGCGCCAGGTCGAAGGTGCCGCCGCCGAGGTCGTAGACCAGCACATGGCGCCCGACGTCGAGCCCGTCGCGGCTGTAGGCAAGCGCGGCGGCTACCGGCTCGTCGAGCAACGCGACCTCGGCGAAGCCGGCGAGGCGCGCGGCCTGGGCAATCTCGTCGCGCTCCATCGCGTAGAAGGCCGCCGGGCGGGTGATCACCGCGCGCGTCACCGGGGCCCGGAAGTACAGCGCCTCGGCATCGTGCTTGAGCTTGGCGAGCACAACCGCGGCGACCTCGACGGCCGTCACTCGCCGCCCCGGCGGCGCCAGCGTCGGGGCATTGACCAGCTCGCGCT
>JANQFI010000092.1 GCA_028277905.1 Chromatiaceae bacterium
TTTCAACAAGCGCGGCTGCATGACGCTCGGCACCTCGCGCGAGACCAGCGCCTTCGTCTGCGACGCCATCGCCTTGGCCTGGACCGAGACCTGTCGCCAGGCCGACCCGCAGGCCACCGAGAGCGTCCTGACCTTCGATGCCGGCGGCGCCAACGCGGCGCGCTCGCTGCGCTTCAAAGCGGATCTCATCGCACTCAGCCGCCGTTTGGGTCTGCCGTTGCCCATCGCGCACTACCCGCCCGACACCGCCAAGTGGCATCCGATCGCGCATCGACTCTTCAGTCAGGTCGAACGCGCCCGACGCGGCGTCATGCGCGACAGCCCGCAGACTGCACTGCGCGCAATCCAACGTGTCTCCACGCAAACGGGCTTGTCGGTCGTTGCACGGATTCTCGATCGGGTGTACGACATCGGTCGCCAATGCTCCGAGACATGTCGCGACATCAAGGATCAGTTCATCCGCCATGATGCCGTCCTAGCAGAATGGAACTATCTTGTCGATGGCCGCGGGCTTAATCCGGAATGTGTATAACTTATTTTGGGCGCGTTACCTAGCGCAGCGGCCGACGGAATAGAAATTCGCGACGGCGCTATTCAAGGCCCACGCGCAACAAGGGCACAGTCGGGTTCGGCCCTGCCCGGCGGATACCAAGGCCCGGCATGATCTCCGGTCAACCTGAAGCCCGCCCAGAATCGAGGTGCCCCGTACACCTCGCTCGTCATCAGCGCGATCTGTGCGCCCCGGAGCGCCGCGGCGGGCGGCTCCCCCGACATGAGTCGGCAGTAGAAGTGCGCCATCAGTTTGGCTGTTGCCTCGTCGTCGACGGGCCACATGGTTGAGACGACCGCACGGCTGCCCGCATAGATGAAGGCGCGGGCCAGACTGGTGATGTCGTCCGCACCGCTGCGTTTCCCGATACCTGTGTTGCATGCTGACAGCACGGTTAGGTTGACGCCTGAGAGGTCGATTTCGTCCAGGAGCTCACCGACCTCCAGCCGGCCATCGTTCCCGTCGTCCGCTGCCAGCGCGATGTGGCTCAGACGTGGGTTGTCAGGGTCATAGATGCCATGGGCTGCGAGGTGCAGCAGGTCCGCGTGCTTGGCTCGCTCGCGAACTCGGTTCTCCGTGGCCGAGGCGCCGAGCAGTGGCTTTGCGTCGAACAATCGCGCGGCCGCCCGTGCCTCTTCTGCCGCATGCCTGAGTGGCTCCAGGTGATCTGTGGCGGGGTCTCCGACGGCGAGCATCCGACCTGCGAAATCGCCGCCTTTTACGGACAAGAAACGCAAGGCGTTAGCGCTCGGCAGGTAGGTGATTGTGTATTGCTCCAGCAGGCGGCGGCCGCGCGCATCCTCGAGGGCCGCGAACGGGATGTCATGCAGGAAGCCATGAGGCACCAGGATGATCTTCTGGTGGCGAATATAGGGTGCGACTGGGGCGATCAGCTGCTTGTGCAGCGTTCTGGCGAGGCTATCGAATGCGGCCGTCGGTCGCGCTATGGACGTCGAGAATTGATCGATGGTCTCCTGCAACCTCTTGACCGCCCTCGCCGGATCTCCCGAAACGCCGGTGGCGAATTCCGCGACGTGATTGCCTTCGTGTTGAATGACGAAGACGACAACGCGCGAGGCAAAGGTCATGTAGGACACCAGGGTGACATCGGCTGGCAGGTAGTCTCGCTTCAACGTCTTCATGTCAAGGGTGTCGATGCGGACGCGTGCAGTCCATTCCGGATGCTGCATGCGGGTCTGCAAAACAAGATCCTCGTACTCTGCTTGCAGATCCTGCAATCGGGCTTGAATGCGCTCTGCATTCGAGAGGCTGACGGTAGGATAGGCTCCGCGATCCTGGGCGTGACCCAACTGCAAGCCGCGTTGCAGCGATACGATCTCGTCGTGCAGCCTATGCAATCGCTCGGCGGCGGCAATGTCCTGGCCTGGCCTCGTCTTGTATCCGGGATTACCCATTCGAGCCAGAAACTCGCGAGCGCGTGCTCGCTCGACATAATCGAAGGCCGTCGCATAGCGCTGCGTGAGGAAGAGCAGGCTGATGACAAGTCTGTAAACGCTCGCGTGATCGCCGGCGGCGAAGCTCCTCAGCACCTCTGGGGTCCGGGTATCTTCCAACATGCGATCGAATATCGAGACCGCTTGGAGAGCGAGTGGCAGCGCTGCGTCGTAGTCCCCCAAGGCTTGCAATGCCGCGGCCTGGAGCGCCAGGTTCTGCAGCTCGAGATATTGCTGTGCATAGGCACGGAGCCAGGGTCGGGCGCTTCGCAGGCTCCCAAGCGCCTCCTGGTAGCGCCCGGTGGCCATCGCCCGGATTGCCACGCCCGTTCGCGTCAGGGCCGTGAAGAGCTCCGGATCGACCTGACCCCTCAGGCGGCCCAACAGGGTGTCAAAAGCGCGCGGCAGAAGGGTCTCGGGCAAGCCGTCATCCGACGCTTCTCCGTGCTTCGACTCGAACGCGCTGGCCAAGGGGGGAGAATCAAGGCAAGCCTCGGGTCCTTCGCGTCTGCCGCAAGCGCCCGCGCTTGTTCCAACGAGCGGCGGGCCCGCTCGGTCAGTCCGAGGCTGTCGTAGATGACCACCAAGGGCATGAGCGTCATGGCCTTCAGAGCCAGCCGTCTTTCTTCCGGGAGACCGGCGGCATCGATGTCTTCGAGCAGCTTGGCATAGTCCCGTGCGGCTTGCTGCAGGCTACCCTGTTGAAAGGCAGTGAAGGCGGCTTGGGCTCGGCGCTGCAATTCTGGCGGCAGCGCCCGGTCAAGCGGCGGCCCCGACTGGTCCAGCAATGCCCTGGTGTCCGGCGTCGGACCCAATACCCCGGCCGATCCCGTCGAATCGGCGCTTGCGCCTGGGACATCGAGGGCGAGCAGTAATGCCAGAGCGACTACCTGCAATAGGTTGCGCGTGATTGCGTGTGGCAGCGGCGCAGCCGCGATCGTCGAGTGGCTCCCTTGGCATCGCGTCATTTCTCTCACCTTGGTGAGGCTGGGCTCGGTATTGCACCTTGAGCATAAAGGGCCGCTATGGGGAACGGACGCTCGGATCTGCACGGCGTCCAGCCCTTGCGGTGCCACGGGCTGGTGCGGTTGCCGGGTCCGGCGCCAGGACGACAGCGGCTCAGCGCGGCGCCTCGCGCTCTGCGGCCTCGGCACGCCGCAGCCAGGCGCGGCCCTCGTCGTGAACCGGCCCGGAGCTGGCGCGGCCGATCAGGATCTCCCCGGCGCGGCGCATGGCCGCCGGGACACCGGCGTCGGCCGCGGTGCGCAGGTACACAAGGGCGATGTCCTCGTTGGGGGCATCGATGCAGCCGCCGGCCGTGAAGCTGGCGGGGTCGTACAGGCGGGCAACCTGCGCGCCCAAGGCCCCGTCGGCATCGATGGCGCGGTCATAGAGGATCAGCGCGGCGTCGCAGTCGCCGGCCTCCGAGCGCGCCTCGGCGGCGGCGAGGAGCTGCTTTGCCGACGGCGACCCGGCCAGGAGCTCGACGGCGAAGGCGCGACCGGTCAGCACCGATTCGGGCGAGGGCAGGAACTGCGTCGGCGGCTCCTCGGGGCCGGATGCATGCGGCGGCGCGATCCACGCAGCCAGCCAGCCGAGGTACCAGGCAGCGCCGAGGCCGGCGCCGATCAGCGCCAGGACCAGGGCCGCGCCGAGCAGCAGCGGCCACCGCGGGCGGTGCGGGGTCGGGGGCGGGTCGGACTGGGCACAGGCAGCTTCGGTCGCCGTTGGCGCTTGGATGGATTCTGATTCCTGTGGCGGCTCGGTCGCCGGTCCTTGGGGCTGGACGGGCGCCCTGGTCTTGTCCGGCTCGGCCGCGGCGTTGGATCCGATCAGGGCGCCGCGGATGCGCAATACCCCGCTGTCTTCACGGTCGTCCCGGCGCAGGGTCAGCAGCAGGGGCTGGCCGTGCATGGCGACGATGGCGTCCATCAGGGCCGGTCCCAGCTCGATCCCCAGCCCGTCCGGCCCCGGCTGGGCGCCGAACTGCGGATGCCAGTAGGGTGTCGGCTGCCAGGCCCCGCCTTCGCCGAGATAGCGGCCGTCGTTGCGGCGCAGCGCGAGGTTGACGGATTCCACGGGTTCCGAGTGACCTTCCACCCGCAGCAGCCCGCGGCCGGGACCTGTGGATTGCAGCCTGAGCTTCAGCGGCACCGGATGTCTCCTGCCTAAACCGTTTCGGACCCATCATCGGGCACCGCCGGGCGTCCTTCGATGCGGGCGAGGATGGCCCCCAGGCGCGTATTGTGCTCGGCCGAGATCTCCCGACCTGTGGCATGCCCGGCATTGCCGATGGTCAGGGCACGAAAGGCCTCGAGCCAGTCGAGGATGTAGTGCGCGGAATAGCTCAACGGGGTTTCAGGCAGCTTGGGCAGTGCGCCGTCCGGAACCACAGATGGCGGCTCGAAGACCCCGAGGTGCTTGCCGAGCAGCGAGCGCGGGCGGGCAGCGACAGCGAGGTCGTCGCAGCCCAGGTAGTCGATGAAGCGCGCGATCCGCGCGTAGGTGACATGGACCTGGCGCTCGGCCAAGCCCGCGCGCTTGGCGGCGGCCTGGGCTTCCGCCTCGGCCACGAGCTCGTCCAGCTCGGCTTCGAGGCCGATGCGGTCGGCGCCGGTGATCAGCTCCGCGATCAAGTCGTCCAGCGGCGCACGCGTGACGCCGAGATAGGCGAGGCGCGCTTGATCCTCGCTCAATGCCTTCAGGTGGGCAATCCAATGGCGCATCAAGGCCGCCACGAAGCGATCGCTTCCGGTCGCCGTCCTTGCGGTCCCAGGCTCGCCGCCGTCGGTTGCCCCACCGGTCGAGGCCGCACCGAGGATGGCATCGAGGTCGATCAGGCCGCCGCCCGGATCGGCCGCTGATGCCTGTTCTGCCGAGGCTTCGGCGACGCGCTCGGCGGCGTCCGTCGGCGGCATATCATCGGTGCGCAGGTACAGCCCGCGAAGCTGTTCGCGTGGCGGCATCAGGGTCGTCAACAAATCGCCGAAGCGACTGGCGCAGGGCTTGAGCGCCGCGACGACGCGCTCGGCGAGGCGCTGCTTGGCCGCGACCTCGGCGGCGCCCTCGCTGCGGTAGTAGGCGGCGAAGCGATGGCGGACCAGCTCGTCGACGATGGCGTCGATCTGCTCGGCGATGCGCCCGAGCTTGGCCTCGGTAGAGGCGACCTGGTCCAGGTAGCCGGCCAGCCGGGTGATCCCGCCGTCGTTCAGGGTCAGCATCGCGTCCCAGGCCTCCGCCGGGGCGGCCAGGTGCATCTGCACCTTGGGCTCGGCGCAGAAGGTCTCGCGGAGTAGCTGCAGGCGCTCGGCCTGGGCCGGCAGCAGGCGCCGCTCGCCGGCATCATCGGTTTCGATGACGGCGGCGGCCATGCGCGGCTTGCGCACCAGGAAGAGGTTGTCGAAGGGCCGGCCCGGGGCCCACTCGTTGAGCCAGTCGTAGCCGCCGAAGCGCTCCAGCAGGGCCAGCTTCATCATGCCCTCCCAGCCCTTGCGCATCAGGTCCTCGGTCTGCCCCGGCGAGGGTGCGAGGCGCATGTCGAACATGGTCAGGGCCCAGATCAGGCCCGGGCGCCGGCGCGCGCGCTCCCTGGCGTCGGCACCCTGGGTGGCATGTACCCAGGTCTCCAGCACGGGCCCGAGGTCCTTGACGTCGCTTTGCTTGTGCGACGGGGCGCAGAGCACCAGCAGGCTCATCTCCTGGTCGTCCGTGTAGCGCTCGAACAGGTAGGCCACCTTACCGCGCAGGAGCAGCTGGGCCACCGGGTCCACCTGGTCGTCCTTGAGCTGCTTGCGCACCTCGCCGAGGTTGGCGACGGCGAGACGCCCGCGATAGCCAGGGAAATCCAGCACGTCGACCTGTTCCAGCAGCCCGGTGCGCGGCGGATTGGCGAGGACGAAGCACAGCTCTGTGGTCAGCGCCGCCAGCAGCGAGCGCGGTAGCGCGACCGGCGCCCTATCCGCGGCCTGCCCGTCCGACCGCCTTGGCACCACGCTGATGCTGTCCGCATCGTCACGGCCAAGCCGTTCCAGGATGTCTACGTTCATGATGCTGTCGGCCTGGGTGAGCCGGCCTTGGGCGTCTTCGCGTACCAGGGCATCGACCGGGCAGCACACGGTCGCGGCATGGCCGAGTGCCGCCAGCCCCTCGCGCAGGCGCAGGTAGGTCTGCGTCAGCTCCGGCACCTCCCCCCAGAGCACCGACAGCAGCGCGGCGCGATCCGCGGGCGCCAGCACCGGGGCGAGCTCGATCGCGGAAGGCCAGAAGTCCCCCTTGAGCTGTGCCGTGGTCTTCGGGAAACGGTGCTCGAAGTACTCCAGCAGCTCCATGGTCGCGTCGGCGTCGAGGCCTGGTACCTGCTGCGCCTGGCGCTTGGATTCCAGCGCCCGGAGGTGGGCGCGGATATGGGGCGAGCTCAGGTCCCAGGTCACCTGCTCGCGATCGAAATCGTGGAAGAAGGCGTTGCCGAGCACCTTGGCGAGGTCCGCCTCGGTCAGCAGCGTCAGCGTCAGCGGATAGCCGGGCGGGGCCTCCACCGGCCGGCGCGTGAAGCGGGTGACCAGGCCGGTCGCCTCCTTGCCCTGCCCGGGCGGATTCACGTGCTGGATGAAGTTCAGGCGCCGGCCTTGCAGGTCGGTCTCCAGCTCGCCGTCGGCGCCGGCCGCGAGCGCCGAGATCAGATAGGACTTGCCGGCCTGCGACAGGCCGAAGAAGCCGACGGAGACCGGCCGGGACGCGGCCCGGCCGAGGCGCCGGGCGCGGTTGCGGGTGCGCCTGAGCTTGTCGATCAGGCTGTCGGACTCGCGGTCCAACCGTGCCGATTCGGTGCGCACCTGGCGCACCCAGTCGATGGCGTCGCCGCAGCCGGCGAGGATGGCCTCGCAGCGGCCGGTCAGGTCCTCGGGATGGGGCATCGGCTGTTCTTCTCCGGTGATCGGGTGCCAAGCGGCCCGCTGCTGCTCAGCGCAGCACGCTGCCGCTGTCGAGCCAGTAGCTGTCTTGGTCGAAGCCGATGCTGGAGAGGGTGTTGAGCTTCAGCGCCACGCTGTTGCGCGACACCGAGCGCCCGCCCTCGACCTCGACCCCGGCGACGCGAAAGCGTGCCGCTCTGCGCCCGCGCATGCGCTCCAGTCTGACCTTGAGCACGGCGCCCTGATCGTAGACGGCACGCCGCGCCGCCTCGTCGACGAAGTCGAGCAGGTACAGCGGCGCCGCGGTCCAGCGCTGGGCGTCGAGCTGCCGGTAGCCGATGTGCATGATGCCGCGCATCTCCACCGGCGTGTCGGGCAGCTGGTAGTCGGGGTCGTCGAGATCGACATCGGCGAAGAGCACGTCTTCGCGCTTGATCATCATGTTCCGATCCAGCGGCCCCAGGCAGCGGATGGTGCTGTAGGCATGCAGCGCGTTGCTGCGCAGAAAGAAGTTCGGCAGCCGGCCCTGGCCCAGCAGGCACAGCATGGCACCGACCGCGGCGGTGGACTTGGGGTCGTCGATGCGCCCGCGCCGGTTGAACGGATACCAGGCCCCGGTGCGGTAGTCGTGCATGGTCAGGATTCGATCCGGGGGCAGGGGCAGCAGGGCTCGGAACAGGTTGCGTACACCGGGGAGCCTGGACGGCCGCCCGGTCAACAGCAGCACGTCGCAGTCGTAGAGGTGCACGATCTCGCACAGGGACTTGACCGCCCGGACCAGCTCCAGGCGGTCGTCCTGGAACAGCCGGTGCAGGCGTGCAAGGTCCAATGTCAGCGGCACGGCCAGCAGATCGAAGGACGGATCGAGCGCGGGCATGGCCGCGTCGGCGGCCTCCTTGACGTTGTCCGCGATCCAGGAGAGCACGGGCAGGGTCGGCATGTCGGCACTGCTCTCGGCGACGAGCTCGCGCAGGGTCGCGGTGCGCGGCTCCCCCCCTGCGATGGGATCATAGCCCTCGTAGGCGCGCTGCACCGACAGGCCAGCCGGATACAGGACCTGCAGGGCGAGCTGCTGGCGCTGGACGCTCTCCTGCACGTCCAGGGGATCGCTGCCGATCATCCGCGACAGCAGCGTGGCAGGATCGGCAACGCCCGCCTCGCCGAGCGCCCGCTGCAGCGCGGGCACGATGCTCTGGTTGATGATCTCCAGCAGGATGTCGTCGCCCGCCACCTTGAAGCCGTCGCGAAAGCGCTGCCGCGGCACTATGGTGCGGTTGCCGCCCTGTTTTCCGCCTTCGAGGCGGTACTCGTTGATCACCAGGTCGGTGGTGCCGCCGCCGATATCGACAGTCGCGACCGCCAGGCAGCCGTCGCGCACGCCGCCGCGCCGGCGCGCGGCCCGCCCGTGCCGGAACAGCTCTTCGGGGCGGCCGGCGAAGGTGTTCTGGATCTCGGTGAACAGGTACACCGCCTGACAGCAGGTCGCCTCGTCCCAGCGCACCTCGATGGACGGAAAGGGCGGCCATGCCGAGGCGGCACCGTCGCCGTCGACCGGATCGTCTTCGGGGTGCCAGCCCAGGGCCTTCCAGACCACGCCCAGGGCCTGCTGCATGCGCTCGGCGAAGATCTCGCGCTCCTGCGTCGGCATCGACGGCGGCACGGTCAGGATCAGGGTGCGCAGGTGCCGCGGCAGGTCGGCGCTCGGCATGCGCAGCCGTTGCGCCGGGCAGTTGATCTGGCCGAGCGCCTGGGTCAGGACCTCGGCGAGCATGAACATCATCATCGCGCTGCGCGTGTAATGGGGCATGAATACCGGCATGCGCTCGGCCTCCGGCAGCTCGTACAGTGCCCTACCCGTCTCGTTGATCAGGTTGCACAGCGGCGCGGCGGTGGCCATGGGCTCGATCTCGGTGCGCACATAGGCGTTGTTGAAGCGCCAGCCGGTCTCGAAGCGATCCTCGTCCCAGAGATAGCGCTTGGGGCTGGAGATGCCGGTGGCACCCTCGGTGCCGCGGCGGCGCCCGGCGAGGCGCGCCGCCTCGGGGCCGATGCGCGCGATGGTCGGCCACAGGAAGGCGTCGGAGCGACCGCTCTTGTGCGCCCAATGCTCCTTGCCGAAGGTGGCCTGCGCGAGCTCGACGCGGCTCTCGAAGGGCTCGCTGCAGACCCGCTCCGGGCGGCTCAGGTCGCGCAGCACCAGCTCGTAGCGGCGCCCCAGCACGTCGCCCTCCTTCGCGTGCTGCTCGATCAGGATGCCGCAGGTGCGCGAGTTGCCGACGTCGAGCACCATATCCACCGGCACCGACTGCTCCACCAGGTCGCGGCCGTTGCCGCGCAGCTTGATCTCGGGGATGCGCACATGCCGGCCGATGATCGCCAGCAGGTTCAGGTAGTGCGCGTGGTGAGCCAGCCGCTTGCGCTCGGCCTCGACGTCCTCGGGCGGCAGGCGCAGCACCTTGGGTGCGCGCTCGGCGAAGACCTCGTCGATCCATCCGGCGACCCAAGGCAGCTCCGGAAACCAGCCGATCTCGTCGGCGCCGTGGGCGAAGGCGTAGGACACGCCGGCGGCGACATCGGCCCGGGTCGGGGCGAGGTACTTGATGTCCTCGGCATCGGCAAACACGGCCGTATCGACGCCCAGGGTCAGGTGGTGGCTGTGGCCGCTGTCCGCCGCTTCGTGCTCGAACAGCGCCAACAGGCGCGCCCGCGCCCAGGTCTCGGGCCCCAGTGCGAACCGGCGCGGCGGGTTGATGCGCAGCAGCGGGACCGGCAGCCAGAGCCCGTCCAGCAGCCGGGCGGATTCGTCCACCGGCACGCTCAGCTCCGACTTGAGCGGCACGCCCGGACGGTCCGGCCAATGGTGCCGGTCGTTGCGCTCGTCGTAGACCAGCCGGCCGAGGGACTGGTTGCTCTCCTGGCGGATGAACTCGCCGGCCGGCTCCTTGCGCAGGTCGAGCGTCAGCGCGAAGTCCAGAAACTGGATGCCGCTGTCGGCGATCAGGCTCACCTTGTGCTCGGTATCGATGGGCTTGGCACGCATGGGGTCGGCTCCGGCGTGATCGTGGCGGTTCTCGGGGGCGACTGGGGACGGGGCTCAGCCGGTGCGGCGCGCGTATCGCTCGCAGCCATGGGCCCGGCTCAGCTGGCTGAAGCCCCGGGGCAACGGCCTTCGGCTGCTCATTGCGCTGCCTCCGGCGCCGCCTCGGCTTGGCGCTCCATGTCGATCGGGAAGCTGGTGCCATCGGCGTAGCGGCCGACACAACGGGCCGCGCCACCTGCTTGCGGCCTGCAGTCGATCCGGGGGCGGCCGAAGCTGGTGTTGTCCCCGCAGACGATGTCGTCTTGGGTTTCGATCAGCAACCGGCCGTCGCGGACAGAGCCCTGGATGTCGCTCTCACAGAGGCTGCCGTCCTTGCGCGCGAGCCTGATCTTGCCGGCGCCGTCCTTCAGGCGGTAGCTGAGGTGCACCGGACTGCCGTCCTTCGGGTCCACCAGGGTCGTCGAGGTGCGCCAGCCGCTGTTCAGCAGCTCGCGCGGCGGAATCCGGACGGGGGCCGGTCCGGGCGCGGCTCGGGCAGTGGCCCCGTCGGTGCCTGCCGCGGTCGTCTCGCGGTCGACGGGCGCCCTGTCCGCGGCAGCGTCGCCTGGCTTGCCCGCATCGCCGTCTGCATCGCCCGCGCTCTCCGGCTCCGGGGGGGATGGGGCTCCGTCCAGGGCCGTCGCATCAGCATCCTCGGCGCTGTCCGTGTCGGTATCCTCGGTGGCTGCCGCCGGCTCGGCCGTATCCCTTGCGTCGCTGTCCGCGGGCAGCGCCTCGTCGGTGGTGGCCGCAGCGTCCGCGGCGTCGACGGCGGCAGCGGCTTCGATCGTCTCGGCATCGACGTCCGTGTCGATCAGGTCGGCGTGGTCGGGATCGACGCCCATTGCATCGACTTCGGGCGCATCGACTTCGGGCGCATCGACTTCGGGCGCATCGACTTCGGCTGTTTCTATCCCTGCGGCATCCAGGGCGGCGGCTTCATCGAGAGCGGCTGGGTCAGCCGCAACCTCGTCGTCGCGCAGATACCCGCCCAAGGTATCTTCGATGGTACGCTCATCCGGGTCGAGCAAATCGATATCCCCGTCGATGACAAGCCGGTCGGCAGTGCGATCGATGATCGTGCGACGCCGGTCCATGTCGATCAGACTGGGGTCGCTGTCGACCCGGTCGACGACCTCCGGATCGGCCGGCACCTCCAGGTCGGCGGGCACGGGCGCGTCCTCGTCCGGGAAGCTGAGCACGGGTTCAGGTGCTGGTGTCGCGTCCGCCTCGGGCTCGGCACCGCTCAGGCGACGTCGGTCCTGGAACAATTCCGCTATCGGCCCTTCCCGACCGGAGGTCCCGGCGCCATCGCAGCCGCGCAAGGCCCACAACAGCCCCGCGACAAGCAGCAGCAGGAGCAAGGCCAACAGCAGCCAAAGCCACCAGCGCCGGCGGGCAGGGGCCGCTGCCAGCCTCGGAGTGGCCATGTGGCGCTCCAGATTGCGCAGTGGGTCCGAGCCGACCGCGGCGCGGTCCCTGACGAAGCCCCAGAAGGTCAGCACCGGCCGGCCATCCACCAGGTGCACGTCCTGCTCGTCCGGGAACTGCATGACCTGCGCGAGCAGCCGGCCGAAGACCTGCCGCTCCGGCGAAGCCTCGGCCTCCATGCTGCGCCCCAGGGTCTCGATCTGCGCGCGCAGGTCGAGCAGCTGCCGCTGCGCCTCGGCGCGCTCCGCTTCCGTGGCCGAGCTCCAAGGCACCACGGTGCCGGGCCTAGGTGCATACCAGTCCAGGGTGTCGCCGTCCTCGTTGCGCTGTGGCACGGCAAAGACATCGGCCACCTCCGGCCCCAGCCGCCGGCCGATGGCCGCGCGCAGCTGGGATGCGGCGAGGTAGACCGGATTGCCCACGGCGCCCACCGCGTGGTAATGCGTCAGGGATGCGGACCTGAGCAAAGGGCCGGTCATGCGGTCTCTCCCGTGTTGGATGTACTTGCGTCAGTCGCCCCGACACTCGGCCGGCCCGGCCACCTCTTCGGTGGCGCGCTGCATCTGCCGGCTCAGCTCGGCGGCGTTGCCGGCACGGAGCACGCGCCCGCCGGTGGCCTGGGCGGCGCAGTCGGCGGCGCCGGTGCTGGCGATGTCGACGACATTGATCCTGAGCCGGGGCTTGGCGCGGGCGATGCGCGCGGCCGCGGCGCAGACATTGCCGCCGCAGGTATCCTCGCCGTCGCTGATCACCGCGACCACCGCCGGCCGCCGCACCCCGTCCACCATGGACGCGGCCTTGGCGAGCGCACTGGCCAGGGGGGTCTTGTCGCGCGGCTGCAAGGCGCCGATGCGCGCGAGCAGCGCGGGGCGCTGCGCCGGCGCATAGAAGCCGGCAGCCGTGGCGTTCGGGCAGTCCTCGATCTTCACCAGGCCGATGTCGACGTCATCGGGCAGGCCGCCCAGGATGCGCCGCCCGGCCTCCTTGGCGGTCTGCATCCGGCTCGGACCCTGGTTTACCGACTGCAAGGCGCCGCCGAGCAAGGCCAGCAGCGCGCCGCCCGGGGTGTCGCCGAGCCGCTGCAGTTGGCGGATTTGGGCCGGGCTCGCGTTGATCCCGTAGCGCATGCTGCCAGAGGCATCGAAGACCATCACCAGCTGCGGCGCCTCGGCCTGCTTGCGGACCCCGGGGCAGCGCACCTTGGCGGGTGCCGCAGCCGCGGCCGGCGCCGGCGACGGATCGGTCGCGGCGGCCCTTGCCGCGACCTTCGCCTTGGCCGCTGCCCGCGCCTTGGCCGCGGCCAACCGGCAGCGCCGGCTTCCGGTCTCGATGCCCTGGCGGATGTCGGCGAACTGACCGGCGCGGGCCGCCGCGGTCGGGAGCTCGGCACCCATGGCCTCGAGGCGTGCGCAATCGCCCTCGGCCTCGGCGAGCCGTCGCCGCCAGTGCTCCGCGTCTGCGCACAGCGCAAGCTCGGCGGCGAGGCCAGCTCGGACCGGCGCCAGCGCGGCGGTGTCGGTGTCGGCGTCCCGGATGCGCGGCGTCAGGGCCTTCAGGGCGTCACAGTCGCCTGCCGCCGCGGCCAGCTCGGCGCGCAGGCGCTCGGCCAGGGCGCAGGCACCGGTGTCCTCGGCAATGCGGTGGCGTAGGGCAACGAACAGCAGGTTGTCGCCATGGTGGTCGCGGACCTCCTCGGCGAGGGCGGCAAGCCCTGGACAGTCGCCGGCGGCATCCCGCCGGGACTGCTCCAGCTTGTCCATCTGCGAGCAGGCATCCAGGAGACCATCCAACTGCTCGCGAACCTCCCGCAGCGGCGGCTGGCGCATGTCGGGACCTTGCATCCGTTCGTCGAGGGCGCGGATGCGGCCACACTCCTGCTGAGTGCCGATCAACTCATGCTCGAGTGCCCGCGCCCGCCGGCAGAGGTCGAGCCCCGCCTCCAGGCGCTCGCGCAGCGAGGCCAGCGGCGGGCGCGAGTCGTCCTGGCTCGCAAGCTGGCCGTCCAGCCGCATCAGCGGCTCGCAGTCCGCACCTGCATCGACGAGCGCTTGCTCGAGCCGCTCGGCCTCGGCGCAGCGGGCCAACTCCGTCTCGATTCTTGCTCGCACGCGCGCCAGCGGCTCCGCAAGGCTCGATCCGGGTGGCGTCGTGGACGCCTCGTCAGGCTGTCCCCTGGGTGTGGATCGAGCATTCGCGTCGAGCCCCTCACCCAGGGCCGAGACTCGGACACAGTCGCCGCGCGCATCCGCCAGCGCCGCGGCGAGGCGATCGGCCTCGCGGCAGAGCGCGTGCCGAGAGGCGATCTCCTTGGCGAGGGAGTCGAAGGGTGGTCGGCGCTTGTCGTGTCCCTCGATGTCCACCGACAGCCCCGCGATGGCCTCGCAATGCCACCCCGCCTGGCCCAGGTCCGCAGCCAGTTGCTCGGCCTCGGCGCAGCGTTGCTGCTCGGCGGCGATGCCCTCTCGGAGCGCCCCCAGGCGCCGGCCTCGCGGGTCGAGCTGCTGGATACGGCGATCGAGCAGCATCAGCCGGTCGCTGTCTCGGCAGCCGCCCGCCAGCGCCCCGGCGACCTCTGTGCGCAGGCCTTGCTCGCGGTCCTGCATCCACCACAGGAAGCCGCCGGTGCCGATCGTGACCATCGCCAGCGTGGTCAGGCCGAGCGCCAGCAGTCGGCCCCGGGCGCGACCGGCCCGGGCCGCGCCGCCCGGCGTCACCAGCCGTCCGCGTGCCCCAGTACGCACGAACCCCCAGAGGGTCAGCACCGGCTCATCGCCGACCGCGAATACATGCTCGTCGCCCGGATAGTGCGTCGCCGCGCGCAAGGCGGCAGCCAGTTGCTCGGACCCGCGCAGGCGCCGCGGCAGCTCGTCGGCCAGACGCTTCAGCGATTCCAGCCGGTCAGCGAGCTTCTGCTTCACTCGGGCGCGTCGCGCCGGCGGCAGCGCCGACAGCGACCTGGCCTCGCCGGCGAGGTCGCTGTACCAGTCGACGGTGGCGCCATCTTCCGCTGGCACGGGCCGCGCGAGCAACGACGCCGTCGTGCCCGGCAGATGGTGGCGGATGGTGGCGTCGAGCTCGCGATGCAGACCCTCGAGCCCGGCGAAATCCGCGGTCAGGAGCCGATAACTGCCGACATCGATGCGTGCGATCCTGAGCGACGCTCGCAAGGGATCCTCCGTTCCGGCGCCCGGCGGGCGCGCTGTCAGTCGTAGACGCCCGCGTCCAGTTCCTGCTCCAGCAGCCGGACCTGGTTGAGCAAGGCATCGCGCTCGGACCGCTTGCCGGTCTCGGCGCGGCCGAAATCCTGGTCGATCTGCTTGACCCGAGAGGCCAGCGCCGAATTGGCGCTGCGCTCGGCGGCCAGACTCCGCTTGATGCGCTGCCAATTGGCCTGTGCGCGGGCGTATGCGGCCTCGCGGGCGCGCAGATCCGAGCGCACCTCGGCCTGCTCGGCCTCGAGGTCAGCGAGCAGGGCCTTGAAGGCACGATTGCGCTCCTGCTCCGCGGCCAGATCGGATTCGAGATCAAGCTGGCGCTGCCGATAGGCACCGGAGCCGAGGCAGCTGGTGTTGGAGAAGAAATCCGCCTTGCTCGGGTCGCAGGCGCCGGGGGTCGTGGCGCAGCCGGACGCCAGCAGCGCCGGCAGGACGACCCTGGATGCTATCCAGAGTGCTTGGGATCGCGTCATGGTGCTCGGCTCCGTCATGCCGCGACCGGGCTGGCGGCGATCTCGCGATCGATCAGCTCGGCCTCGGCCTCCAGGGTCGCGACCTTGCCCTTGAGCTCGCGAATCTCGGCGTCGAGCCCCGCGGTTTGCGCGCCGGAGCCGCGCTCGATCCTTGCGATCTCTGACCAGTCGGCCTGCCGCTGCTTGACGCTGTCAATGGTGTTGCCCAGCAGGCGCCGATTCTCTCTGACCCGCGCCAGCTCGGCGCGGGCCTGGGCGGCGGAGATCTCTTGGCTTCGGATCTTGGCGCTGACCTCGGCAATTCGCCGCTTGTCTTCGGCGATGACGGTGCGGGTGGTCGAGATGATCCCGGCGATCCTCTCGTTGTCGGCGCGCACATCCGCGATCATGGCGTTGATCCGGGCCTCGCTGTCGCGATACTGGCTGCGCTTGCTCTGCACATAGGTATTGACGGCGAGTCCGGCGGCGCAGCCGCCGGCCGCGCCGATCGCTACCGCGCGACCCCGGTCATCGTCGCGACCGATCAAGGCGCCGATCAGCGCGCCGGTGACCGCACCCGCGACGCAGCCCTGCATCGAGGTCTTGACGAACTGGGCCGAGTCGCTACGCAGCTTACGCTCGGCTTGGGTGTAGGCACCGCCGGTCGCCCCGGGAGTCGAGCCTGCAGAGTCGGAAGGCAAGCTGGCGACGCAGCCATTCAGGCCGCCCAAGGCGGCCAGGAGCAGGGATGTGTGGAGCACGACGGCTTCGTGACTCGCCAATAGGCTTCTTCGCTTCATGTCCGCGCTTCTCTTGGTCTCGGTCGTCGGAGATCCGCCGCCGTTGGTATCGGCAGCTCCTCGGTCAATCGGTCAGCAGCCCGCGCCCGACTGCGTGGCAGGCATCACGCCAAGGCGCTCGGCGCACGCGCCCATGGTCGGCATAGTCGCTCAAGTGACGAAGAAACAGCTCAGGGTACGCAAACAGAGGCTCGCGGGCGCCGGCGGCGATCCGCTCGCCCTTGAGCGCACCGAGCTCGGCCTCCAGCACGGCCAAGCTGTCCGGGTAGGTGCGCGACGTCCGGATGACTGTATCTGCATAGAAATCGGCATTGGCGTCGAAGGCCTCGCGGTCGTCGCGCAGGCTCAGGTCCTTGGCAATGCAGCGCCGATGATCAGGTCCGTAGAACTCGCTTTGGACGCACTTCTCCAACCCCTGCTCGCGCAGGTCCAGGTTGTAGCCCTCTTCGGCCAAGCGCTGGCACAGCAGGCCACCGAAGCGCAGGGCCTCGCGTGCGGCGCGGGCACGCTGCTCGTGCAGACGCTCGGCGTTGGCCCCGACGACCCCGCGCAGGCGTTCCAGACGAGCCGTCATGGCCTCATCGCCGGCGACCCGGGCCAGGTGGCTCAGCTCCATCATGGGGTCGTCGTAGGGGGCTGCGCTCAACGCCGGCCCCTCCGCATCGGGCCTGTCTTGCCCTGGGCTCAGTTGCGGAGCCGTTATCGGCTGCGGCGTCGCCCCGGATGCCGATGACTCATCTGCCGGTGGCTCATCTACGAGTGGCTCAGCTGGGGGTGGCTCATCCGTATCGCCGCGCGCGGCCAGATCGCTGCCGAGCCGCGACCAGGCCTCGCGCACGGCGGCCAGGCGCTCCGCGCTGGTCAGCACCGGCGCGGACAGCAGGACGCGCAGCCCGGTGTCCGCGGTCGCGACCGCGCCTTGGCTGTCGTACAGGGGGACCTCCCGGCGCAGCGATGCGCGCACCTCGCCGCGTCCGGAATGGACGCTGCCGCCGCGCACGACATAGCCGCCGACCTGGCCGTGGGCGCGGTCCAACCGGCGCAGCCGAAAGGGATCGAGGACGATCTCTTCCAGATTGCCGAGGATGTCGTGCACGCCGGCCGGGTTCGGGGCGAGCACGCCGATCGGCCTGACCCGCCCCTCAGCGCTCTCTGTAAACCAGACATAGCGCTCCATGCCGTCCGGCATCGGAAACCGCGGCTCTCGGAAATCGGCGGGCCTGACCTTGTCGCCGCCACGGGCGGCATACTCCCACTCCGCATCCGTCGGCAGGCGCACATAGGCGGGCTCGCCGTCCACTCGCGGCAGACAGGGCTGTACGCCCCCGGCGCAGTCGGCGAGACTGCCCGCATGCTCGCGTAGCCAAAGCGACCAGGTGTGCGCGAAGCCGACGGCCTCGTGCCAGCCGACACCGCCACGCGGCATGCGTCCACGCGCCGAGGGCTGCGGGCAGGGTACATCGGGCGCCATGGCCTGCACGGCATCGAACTGTAGCGTCCCGACCTCGTACTTGCCGACCAGCAAGCTGCGGTCGCCGGGCCTGGCCGTGGCGCCCAGGCTGTCGGCCCTGAAGCTGCCGGCGACGGGCTCCATGCGCCGAAACTCGGCATAGCCCCTAGCCTCCAGGTCGCTGCCGAGCTCGACCACGCGGTCACGCAATGGGCCGGCGCCGCTGCCGTCGCCTTCGATACCTAGGGCGCGAAAGGCCATGGCGCCGCCACAAGGCATGGGTACGAGCACGTCGCCGTCGGCCGGATGCGGGTTGTACAGCTTGGCGGGCCAGTCGATAGCGGTCCCCGAGTCCGGGTTGGGCTCGCCCGACGGCTCCTCGGCATCTGTCCAGGGCGTGATTGCCGATGCAACCACGAGCAAGGCCAGCGGCCTGATCCGACGGCCCGCTCGCACTGGATCGCCCCCGCCGAGGCTTGGATGTGATCTACAGGTCACGTAATGCCTCCCCTGGCGCCACGCGTGAGGCCTGCCATGCCGCCGCGCCGGATGCGACGAGCGCGACAAGCAGCATCGCGCCCAGGGCGGCGAGCAGATTGCCCGCTCCCAGCCTGCTCGCAGAACCGTGCTCGCCCAGGTGCTCGCCGAGCAAGCCATTGAAGACGGATGCGCCGGCGGCGAACACGGCGAAAGCGACCAGCAGACCGCCGAGTGCGATGACCATGGCCTGCAGGACCGGCAGCGCTGCGACCGCTGGACGACTGACACCGAACAGGCGCAACATCGCCAGGGCCCGTCGCTTGCGCTCGGTATTCACCCAGAGCGCGCCACCCAGCGCCAGGATGCAGCCGGCGATGCCGATCCCGGCGAGGACCTGAAACAGCAACGAGAGCGTCCGGTCGAGCGCGTGGACGGAGGCTATTCGCTCGGCTTGGGTGCGCACCTCGATGCCCTGGGCGCGCATGTGGGCAGCCAGGCCGGCCACCGACTCGAGCGTGCGGGCATAGACGCGCGCGTTGGCGAAGGAGTCGCGACGGTCGGCGTCCTCGGTGCGGAGCGGCCGGTCGCCGTCGAGGGTGCGCAGTCCGTCGCGGTAGTCCTCGGCCGCGATCAGGAGCGCCGGATGCGCGAACAGCGCGGGGCGGGCGAAGTGCTGCTCCGGGACCAAGCCGAGCACCTCGAGCGGCAGGCGGGCATGCTCCGAGCGGCCGTCGAGTCGGCGCTTGATCACCGCGACGACCCTGCCTGGAGGGTCCTCCCGGCCCAGGCCGAGCCGCTCGGCGAGGACCGAGCTCACCAGGACCTGGTGCGGATCGCGCGGCGCGTCGAGCCCGGGGGGCAGCAGCGGGTCGCCCGGTCCCGTGGGCAGCACCTCCACGGCGGTGTGCAGCTTGCGGCGGCTGTCCAGGACGTCGACGCTGGCGTTGATGGTGCGCGTCTTGGGGACCACGAACAGGGCGTCATCGCGCGCCGCCAGGGCCTCGAGCCAGGGCCTTGTGAGCTGCGCACTGCCGAAGACGACGATCTCGAGGTTGCGCGGGTCGCGCAGCAAGGTCTCGCGCAGGTTGTACACGAAACCGTTCTTCAGGCCCAGCAACAGCAACAAGGGTGTCGCGATGGCGGCTACGGTCAGCACGAACACGAGCACGGTGCGGCGGTCGTGCACCAGGTCCCGCCAGGCGAGCCGCCAAGTCTCGGACAGCGCGGCCGGAAGACGGGCGCCGGGATCATGGGTGCGCGCAGTCATGCGGCGGGCTCGAGGAAGCGAGCGCCGGGGCCCTTCCCGTTCGTGGCCGGCGCGACCCGCGCGACGAAGCGGCGCAGGCCCAGCTTGCGCACGCGCTCGTGCTCGTGGGTCGCCAGCACGACGGCGGTTCCGCTGCGCCGGGCGAGGTCGAGCAGCAGCGAGAGCACCCGGTCGGCCAGCCGCGGATCGAGGGCGGACGTGGGCTCGTCGGCGAGCAGCAACGCCGGTCGATGGGCCAGCGCGCGGCCGATCGATGCCCGCTGCTGTTCTCCTACCGACAGACCGGCCGGGAGTGCGTCGAGCAAGGGGTCCAGCTCCAGGTGGTCCAAGAGATAGGCCATGTGGTCGTCCTGCCCCGGCATCCGCAACAGTCGCCTGTTGATGAGCAGATTCTCCCTGAGGGTCAGAAAGGGCAGCAACCCCCCGGTCTGCATCACGAATCCGATGTGCGCCGCTCGCAGGCCGGCCAAGCGGTGCTCCTGCCTGCGCCGCCAGAGCGCGGCGAGGTCGATGGGACCACCGGCGCCATGCCAGATGAACTGGCCACCATGCGCCGGCGGTGCGGCCAATCCCAGCACCTCGAGCAGCGTGCTCTTGCCGCTGCCGCTGGCGCCGGTCAGGGCCACCACCTCGCCGCCGGCCAGTCGCAAGTGCGGCAGATCGACGCGGTAGGCGCGCGACCCGTCGCCGCGTCGGCAGTGCAGCCGGGCGATATCGAGCAGCAGGGCACCGGGGACCGGCTGTGGCTCGACAGGGCCGCTAACAGGGCCGCTAACAGGGCCGCTATCCGCTGCAGCGACCGCTGCGACAATTTGGGCTGAATGCTCCCTCATGCCTAGCAACCGGCTGCGTCAGGGCAGGTCGTGCAAGGGCACAGGATACACATGCGCACCCGGGGGACTGTCCGGGGCGAGACTCACCCAGCGGTCGGCATCGGCGTTGTAGATTTCATACAGGCGCAGCTTTGACTTGATCCGCGCGACAAAGTCCTGCTGCTTCTGCACGCCCCAGCGCGACCAGGTGTCGAGGTCCACCCGCATGACTTCGCTGTCGTACGGCAGGCCGTCCAGATATTCGGCGAGCAGGCCGAGGTCGGCCAGGGAGCGGGCATCGGCCGTGTTGGCCAGGTTTGGGTCGCGGGTGTACTGCGCCGCGAGCGAGCGCAGATTATCGAAGAAGGCGTCGGGCTCGAGCAGCCCGGCATTGGCCGTCTCCAGCACGCGATCGAGGATCTCGTGCAGGGTGCTCAGCTGGTCCTTGGTCAGCAGCACCCTGGCTTCGACGGCGCGCACGGTGGGCTGTGCGAGGTCACGATCGCTGATCCAGGCCTCGAAGACCTCCGGTGCAGCGGTGCGCTCCCTGCGCCCGAGGTAGGCGAGCTGCATCGCATAGCCGAGCCGGCCGACCAGATCGCGTACGCGCGCCGCGGGGTCATCCACCGTGGGCTCGGCGGCCGTCTCGCCCGGCTCCGGGCTCGGCACCGGCCCACCCTGCGCGGCGCGCTGGATCAGCCGAGTGACGGTCTCGGCGAGCGACGCGACGGCCTCGCGGTAAGTCTGCACCGAGCCGGTCCTGACCGGGATGTACAGCGAGTCCTGGATCGCCGGGTTTTCGGCCAGGGTGCGGTATTGCGTCTCCGCACCGGCGTGATTGTCCGCGCCCTGCGGCGTCTTCAAGTGCAGCACGATGAGGGCCACGTCCTTCGCGGCCGCTGCCGAGCGCACTTCTTCGGCACGCAGCCCTGTGGTGGACGCATCGCCTTCGAGTGCACCGGCGTCGGTGACCAGCACCAAGAACCGCGCACCGAACCGATGCCATGGGATCTGCTCCAGCGCCAGCTGCACGCCGGCATAGGGGTCCTCGTCGAAGTGGTCGGTGGTCGTCCGCGCCTCGCGCACGGCCGAGGCCTTGGCCAGGAACTCCGCCGGAGAGGCCACCCGGGACGGATCGACAAAGAGCCGCGCCACGTATTCGAGCCTCTCGTTGCGCGTCGGATCATCGCTGCGGGCGCGGAAGGCGACCAGGCCAAAGGTGACACGATCCAGCAGGTCAGAGCGAGCGACCTGCTGATAGACTCCTCGAACGGCCTCCTGAGCCTCGTCGATGTACGCCTGCATCGAGATGGTGGAATCGATGACGAAGACCACGGCGGCGCGAAACGGCGCGAGCTTGCGCACCTCGCGTGCCGCGTCGGCCGGCGGCGATGCGACGCTTTCCGGCGGCTCGGACGGCGCCTGGGGGGCATCCGTCTTCGTGACCGAGGCCACCTTCAAGCCGCGCAGCAGGTGTCCCGAATCCGCGAAGTACTCGTGGTAATCGAGGATCGGCAACAGGTAGAAGCGATCATTGATGTCGATGTGCCGGTCCGGCTCGATCGCAAGGACGCGCGGGTCCTTGTGGCCTTCGGCAAGGCTCTGGGTCAGCGCCTGGAGCTCCGGCCCGGGGGCCTCCAGCGCCATCAGCGCCTCAAGGCTGTCCCAGGAGTCGAAGAAGAGTGCGCGCCCGCGCTCGGCGGGATTGGTGAAGGCAAGGGCCAGCTGCTGCCGCCAGGGGACCGTGGCCGCGGCGTCGAGCCAGCCCGGGAGCCTGGTGCCCTTGGTATCCACGCCGACCTCGAGCCACCGCTTGCCGGCCTGCTCGCGCTCTGCATAGACGTAGTAGCGCGTGAAGGCGTCGACCGGTGTCCCACCCTTGGCGCCCGGTTCTGCACCCAGCTCGGCACCGGGTCGGGTCAGCACGCGTCGATACAGCGTCTTCTTGCCGTCTTGCAGCAGCGGCGTCCGCTCTGCGGCCAGGCTCACCGTTGCATAGGCGGCCAGCAGGGCTGCAAGTACGGTTGCGACGGACAGCTTCTTCATCGGTCCGAGTCCTTTGGTGCGCGCGGGCGCCAGCGACTTGCGCGCGCTGACCAGTTGAGCACGACGCGCATCTGAGCAACACTGCGTAGACCCGCTCGGGGCGCAACTTCGGCTCGCCAATGCCGTTTCGCTAGGCCAGTGCAGTGTGGCGCGAGAGACCCTGCTGGTGCCGGTCGCCGAGTCATGGGCTTGCGGCGCAGCGTCGGCATCGACCGGGAGCGAGATGGGTCCGCCTCCGCGCCCCGTCCCCCGTTCGAGCGCATCCCGGCCCAAGTCGCGGATGACTATATCCAGGATCGACTCATAGACGCAACGCGCATCGCAAGCCTTCATTACCCGGAGCTGAGCCGGGAGGCAGCCGAGATGGCCGAGGAGTGGCGTCGCGCCGATGCATTGCGGCGCCTGCTGCGACGCCACCTGCCCGCAGCATCGGCATCGCTGTTCGCGCGTGCGGAGCCCATTGCCGCGGAGCCGGGACGGATCGAGGGGCGGATCGACTGGTACAGCGACCTCGCCGGTGAGCCCGTGCCGCTGGCCGATCTGCCGGACGGCAAGCGCAAGCGAGCCCTGGATTCGATCGAGGACCGGCTGAACAGCATCCGCCGGCTCGCCGGGCGGTTGGATGCCGCGCCGGACTTCCAGGCGGACGCCGGCGAGCCGCCACCGCAGTTGCTGCTGCGTGCGGCCCGCTATCCGCATCCCTCGTGCGTCTATCTTGTCGGCGGCGAGCCCGTGCTCACCTACTGGGGGTTGGCGCCGCCGACCAAGGGTGCCGGCGCCGGTCCGGTCACGGCGCTGCCGCGGCCTGTGTCGGCGTGGCGGCGGTGGCGCCCGGCCCTGCTTGTGCTCGCAGTGCTCGGCATCGCCGCCGCGCTGGCGGCGGGCGCCTGGCATACCTGGCAGGGGCATCTGCGCGCCGAGCTGGAGCAGGATCTGGCTGCGGGGTTGGCCGCGAACTGTGCTGCAACCTCGGTGCTGCAGGCGCTGCACCAGCGCCTGGGGCGAATCGACCCCGGCGGCAAGCGCTTTCCGGCCTTGCGCGTGGATACCCAGCGCGAGCTCGACCGCTGCGCCGATGCCGCCGATCTCGACGCCGACCTCGCCGCGGCCCGGGACGACTGCGCGGCGCTGCCGGCCATCGCCGATGCGCTGCTCGACCAGGATGTCGCGCGTCCGCCGATGGCCGCGATCAAGGCCAGGCTGGATGATCGCCTCGCCCTCTGCGGCCACGCCGATGCCCTCGCTGGCCGCCTCGGCGACGCGCGCGGCGATTGCGAGGCGATTGCCGCGCTCGAGCAGGACACGCGCGCCCTCGATGCTCGAGCCTATCCGCTCGCGGACCCGGTCTCGGAGATCGCGGCCGAGGCCGCCGCTTGCCGCCTCGCCGACAGCCTTGCGCCGCAACTGAGCGCCGCCGAGGGGGACTGTCTGCGCCTGCGGGAGATCGACCGCGAGCTCCGCCAGCGCGTTGCCGCCGGCGGCGCCGGGCTCGCCGCCCCGGCACCATCGGCCGCGATGGAGACCGAGCACGCAGGGCCCAGACCGGCCCCATTGGATGCCTCTCGGCCGGCGCTTGCCTCACTGCGTGGGCGGCTCGACGCGGGCCTCGGGCGTTGCGACCTGGCGGATCACCTGGCGCATCGGTTGGTTGTCGCACAGGGTGACTGCGTGGAGCTCACGGCGTTGCGCGAGACCATTGCGCGGCGAGGCGACGCGGGGCCGCCCTTCGCCGAGCTCGACGCCCGCATCGACGAGGCGCTCGGCCATTGCGCGGCGCTGAGCGAGCTGGAGTCGAGGTTCGCGCACCTGGATGGCGATTGCGAAGCCCTCGCCGCCTTTGCGGGCGACTTGGCGCGCTGGCGCGACAACCTGCGCTTTGCCGACATCCGTGCGCGCGTCATCGACGCCGAGGCCATCTGCACCCAAGCCGATGAGCTGGAGCGACGCATTGCCGATGCGGGATTGAACTGTGACGCCTTGCGCGCCCTCGAGCCTACCCTGAGCCGACGGGACGGTCCCCAGTTCGAGGGGGCTCGCAGGGCATTGGCCGCCAAGCTTCTTAAGTGCGCCAGGCTCGGGCGCTACACCAGCCGCCTGGCCGAGGCAGGCTCCCACTGCGGGCGCCTGAAGGCGCTTCAGCGCGACCTCAGGGGCGAGTCCGGCAGCTACTTGAAGACGATTCGCCAGCGCCTCACCAAGGCATTGCAGCCTTGCCGACCGAAGCCCAAGCCGGCGACACGGGCGCGAGGTGCGGGTGCCTACGCCCTCCGCGGCGCCTGCAATGGCAGCCTGACCATCTCGCCGGCCGGCGGCTACCACCATGATCGCGTCCGCCATGTCGTCAGAATCTCGCCTCCGGTCAACCTGCGGATCGGCAAGGTTGTCTCCGATAATCGTGGCTGCCGCAATTGCCGTCTGCACAAGCGCAATGCGACCACCTGGAGCATCGGGCTCTTTTACAACTGCAGCGGGCGCGGCAAGGTGCCGATCTCCTACAGCGCCTACGACCGCAACGGTCGCCTGGTATGTAGCGGCAAGGGTGTCGCCCGGTGTCTGGGCCGTCACCGATGAAGCTATTCGCAAGGGCCATTCCCGATGGACGGCGATTGTTTCGCTGTCCGCCCACGCACGAGCGGCCGGCGCGATGCGATCCAATCGAGTTGAATCGATATCCGCAACGGAAAAGGCCCTGAATGCCGGGTAGTGCAGCAGTGCGAATGTCCCGAGACCGTCTCAGGTCGTAGTCGTAGTCGTGGTCGTAGTCGTAGTCGCTGTCGTTGTCGTGATCGCGGTCTCGACCGTGCGGGTATTCGATTACGATTGCGATTACGACAACGACAACGAGGGGATCCTGGGCTCGAACCTTCCGCAGCAAAGCACTAGGCTCACCCTCGACAAAGAATTCTGTGGACCGCCGGAGGCCGGACGCCATGCACCACGAGAACAACACGGTCCGCATCATCGGGCCGGACAACCGCCACGTCGGCACCGGCATCCTGGTCGGGCCGTCGCACATCCTGACCTGCATGCACGTGGTCCCCGCGGCGCAGGGCCGGCCGGACACCGAGAGCGCCGAGCCGGAGCAAGGCGTTCGCTTCGATCTGCCGCTGCTGCCGCAACTCGGCCCCAGCGATCGGCTAAGCGCGCTGCCACTGCTCTGCAAGCCCGTGCTGTCGACGCCCCGGGTCGGCGACCTCGACGACATCGCCGTGCTGCGCATCGAAGACCCGGCAGCCCTGCCCGCGGGCGCCGCACCGGCCCCGCTGCGCGTGCTGGAGCAGCCCTACAATCGCGAGGCCGCCGCCTTCGGCTTCCAGCGCTGGGATGGCGACACGGTGCGCCTGAGCTTGTTGGCGATGAACGCCAGCGGCGCCGTGCAGATCGAGCAGCGCCCCGGCTATCCAGAGGTCGGCCCTGGCTTCAGTGGCGCCGCGGTGCGCGATGTCGAGGACTGGTCCGTCATCGGCATGCTGGTGCGCCGCGATCCGCAGCGCTGGCAGGCCCGCACCGCCTACATGATCACCGCCGCCAAGCTGCTGCGGGTGCTGGACGAGGCGGGCGTCCCCTACCGCGCGGAGCACAAGCCGGAGCAGGCCGCCCCCGAGCCGCCGGCGGTGCCGCCGGACGAGCGCCTGCTCTGGATCGAGGTCGTCCGTCTGCTCACCGGGATTCTCGCGATCCAAGACGCCAAGGTGCTGCGCGACAACGCCTTTCGGCACCTGCCCAACGACCCGAGTCAGCGCCTGCGCACCGATACTGCCCCTAGCGAGCTCGCCACCGATTGGGTGCGCGAGCTGTGGGAGGCCAAGTGCATGGACGGGCACAGCCCGCTCTATCGTCTGTTGGAGGCCGGCTACAAGGACCGGCGCCCGCCGCGAGTACAAGGCTTCAGCAACTTCCAAGAGGTGCTGGCGGCGCTGGATGCACCTTGTCGCGGCTCTGGGCAGCCGACAGCCGCAACCTCCGCCGAGCCGTCGGGGACACCGCGGCCGCTCCATCCACCGCCGTCCGTTACCGCGGTCACGCTCGAAGGCGCCGAAGGATCCGGAGTGCGCCAAGTCGGCCTCGACGAGACCGGCGCATCGGGCACCAGCGCTGCTTCAGGTATTCGCCCGGGCCGGAACCCGGACCGGGACGCTGGATACTCGCGGCCCGAGCCAAGCAACGGCCAAGCATCGAAATCCGACCAGGGCCGGAGGGCGGATACACCAGGCGCATCTCCCACCTCGGACGGCCAGGGGAACCGATCAGGGCTTCACCGATTGCTGCGCGCGGCAGTGTTCCCGCTCATCGTCGTCGTTCCCGTGCTCTTGCTCTACCTGTGGCCCTGGGAACCGGAGCCGTCGAAGATCCTCTCGGATGAGCCCGCCGTCACCGAGCCCGCCGAAGCCCCCGCGCCGCCGCTGACCCTCGCCATCAACGAGATCGCCGCGGCCGGCGCCGACGTCACCATCAACTTCCTTCAACCCGACGACGACGGACGCTATCGGCCACTGATCACGGCGCTGGGCGAAATACCGGAGATGCACAGCGGCGACTGGTATCGCATCCGGGTCGCGGCCGCCCGCGACGCCTACCTCTACATCATCCACTTCGACACGCATGGGCAAGTGCGCGAGCTACTCCAACTGGACCGCGATGGCGCCTTCGCCCATGCCGACGACCGCAACCGGCTGTCGCCGCGAGACAGCTTCCTGCTCCCCGGGCCCAATAGGTACGGTCCAAGCACCAAGTACGAGTTGGACGACAACCCGGGCCTCGAGCACATCCATTTCGTCCTATCCCCTGAGCCGCGCCCCGGCTTGGTGGACAGCTATCGCGAGCGCTATCGCTCCGGCGAGCGCAAGGCGCCGGACCCCGCTACCCTGCGCGCTGCGTTGCGCGGAATCCCGAGCGCAACCCGTGGGGCCGAGCCGACCACTGAGCCGGGCTATCCGGGCTCGCAAGCGCCGGTGTCGGCGGAGCGGTACTACTGCCCACCCGAAAGCGAGCTTTGCCAAGCGGAGCTCGTCTTCCGGCACTTGGGAGGATCGGCCCCATGAGCACCAGGGATTCCAGGACATGAGCATCCACCCATGCCGCGACGCGGAGCGTCGCGCGATGCGTGACACCGCGCAGCGATGTCAAGAGCGGACCTCAAGCCGGTCGGGCGGAACACCGATAGGCCGTCCCGGCACCACGGCGACCGGGATGACAGGGGATCGCCCGTCGGGCAGCGGTGGTAGCGGCTTGTTGTGCGAGCCCGGCGACAGTGCTACCCGTGCAAAGTCGGTTCGAGCCTCTCCTCGTATCACGCAGCGAGTCGTCGTTCTGGACCAGCCCGCCGGCAGGTGCAGGCGGGGCCCGGTTGCCTGAGCGCTCGCTCGGTGGCACATTCGCCCCATGACCTCTGCCGTACAGCTCTATGAGGCGCTCTCGACGGCGCCCGACGACAAGACCCGCG
>JANQFI010000104.1 GCA_028277905.1 Chromatiaceae bacterium
GGCGAGGTAGGGCCAGGGTGAGACGTTGCGCTTGCGACAGGTCTCGATGACGCTGGCGAGCAGGGCGAAGGCGCGGGTGCCTTGCTCGGTACGGGTTCCCATGCCGATACGCCGAGCGATGACCCAGTGGCGTAAGGCACGCTCAGCCTCGTTGTTGCTCAACGGTAGATCGGGATGGTCGAGCACCACCCAGAAGGTGTCCCAGTCATTGAGCAGCTCACGTGCCAGGGCCCGGCTCTTGTCATGGCGGCCATCGGCCAAGCGCAGGCAATGTTCGAGCAGCGCATCGAGCATCGGCGCATGGCGTTTGCGCAACCCGCCGCCCTGCGGGGGTGCGCCGCGGGCCTCGTAGACCGCCTGCATGAGCGTGGCGATGACATCAAGCACGTGGCGACCCAGCACGCGACCTTCGGCGTCGAAGCCCTCTTCCAAGGCCCGCGCCTTGCGGATGATATGGGGCAGGCAGCGCAGGCGCTGATCAAGCTCGCGGTAGGCCCAGTACCCGTCGCTCATCAGCCAACCACCGAAGCCCTCGCCGAGCACCTGCTGCACCATCTCGCGGGTGCGCCGTCCGACGATAAACAGGGTCGCGGTGGCACAGGTGAACACCCACAGCCACAAGAGCTTGCCATGCTCCTTCCAGCTCGTCTCGTCGGCGTAGGCCAGCTCGACGTTGCGCACCGTGGTGAGGATCTCCTGCTCGACCACCGGCTCGACCGCACGGGCCGCCTCATGCACGCACTGGTTGATCAGCGCGGTGGACACCGACAGGCCCAGCCAGTCGCTCAAGAATTCGCGCACCTTGGCGCGCGACAAACGCATGCGTTGGGTCAGGGCACAGAGGAAGGCCACCAGCGTCGCCCCGGCCAGATGGCATTCACTGAGCTGCACGGACCAGCTGGCGTCCTCATCGCAACGCCCGGGCAGCGCCCGACTCCAATGCCCGCAGGGGCACAGCGTCTCGAAATAGATGTGCTTGGTTTGCCGCACCACCAAGCCACTGCCCCCGGCGGCGGAGGGCACCAAATCCAGCACGTAGTGGGCGTTATGGGCTCGGCTCTGGTGCGACGCATCCAAGGGCTCGCCGCAAATGGCACAGCACTGGGGTGCATGAGGCTGCTCGGCATCGATCGGCAGCTGCTGGGTGCGGCTGTGCCCCGGCGCGCCTTTGCGTCGGCCCGCACGACCGGCGGGCTTCTCCGTTGCCTTGCCTTTCGGCGACTTCTGCGGCTCCTT
>JANQFI010000106.1 GCA_028277905.1 Chromatiaceae bacterium
GCGGGCGCATAGTCGAGCGCTGTGCCCGCTGCCGCGACGCAGAAGGCGGGCGAAAAGACAAGCCAGGCGGTCTGTTTGTTGACAGAAATCGCCTTAGCACGCAGTTACGAAAAAACCGGCGCTTGGCCGGTTTCGTCTAAGTTATTGATTGATTGGCGCGCCTGGCAGGACTTGAACCTGCGACCCCTGCCTTCGGAGGGCAGTACTCTATCCAACTGAGCTACAGGCGCGGGGGGTGGGGTGCCCGCGAGGCACCTCGACAGCGAGCTTGAAAGGATAGACGTCCGATGGGTGGTTGTCCATGGCACCGGTTGTGTCGAGGTTGCGTCGCGCCCGCGGTCGGTGCCTTGCGTTGGCTGCTCTCAGCGGTCTGCGAGCAAGCCCCTCAGCGCGGCGAGCTGGGCACTGCCGTGGGCGCGGGCTTCCTCGTCGGTACGCTCGGTGCTGCCGGACTGGTGCAGCTCGGCGGCGGGCAGCTCGGCGAGGAAGCGGCTCGGGGCACATCTGACGGTCTCGCCGAAGCGCCGACGGCGGCGGGCGCGCGTGAAGGTGAGGCTCTGCCGGGCGCGGGTGATGCCGACGTAGCACAGGCGGCGCTCTTCGTCGATGCCGGCGTCCCTGCCGGCGGGCTCATCGCCGCCCTCTGCTGTGGTCTCATCTGTGGTGTCATCTAGGCTGCCGCGGTGGGGCAACAGCTCTTCTTCCATGCCCACCAGGTAGACGTGCGGGAACTCCAGGCCCTTGGCGGCGTGCAGGGTCATCAGGTGAACGCGATCGGCGGCCTCGGCCTCGTCCTGGCGCTCCAGCACGTCGAGCAGCGTGAGCCTGGCGACCAGGTCGGCCAGGGTGGCCAGGCGGCCGTCGCCCGCGGCCGCCTCTGTATGCAGGCGGGCGAGCCAGGCCATGAGGTCGTTGACATTGCCCAGGCGCCGCTCGGCGGCGGCACGGCTCGGGGCGTTATCGCGGCACCAGCCGGCGTAGTCGATTCGCCCCAGGAGGTCGCGGGCGGCGGCGATGGGGTTGGCATGGGCGCCGGTCGCGGACGCCTGTGCGCGGTGCTCGGCGAGCAGCTCGGCCAGCTCGCGCAGCCGCTGCGCCTGGCGGTTGGGCAGGTGCTCGCTGAGGTGGGGCGCCGTGCAGGCATCGGCCAGTGGCAGCCCGCGCTTGCCGGCGAAGTCGGCCAGTTGCTGCATAGTGCTCGGGCCGATCTCGCGGCGCGGAACATTGGCGATGCGCAGGAAGGCGGCATCGTCGGCCGGGTTGGCGAGCAGCCGCAGGTAGGCCATGATGTCCTTGACCTCGGCGCGGGCGAAAAAGGATGTCCCGCCGCTCAGGAAATAGGGCACGCCGAGGGAACGCAGCGCCTGCTCGAAGGGCCGCGCCTGGTGGTTGCTGCGATAGAGGACGGCCATGCTGCCATAGGGTCTGTCCCTGGTCAGGTGGGCGTGCTGGATCTCTGCGGCGACGCGCTCGGCCTCATTGGTCTCGTCGCGACAGACCAGCACGCGGGCGGGCTCCCCGGGGCCCAGCTCGCACCACAGGCGCTTGTCGAACAGGTGCGGGTTGTGGCCGATGAGGCTGTTGGCGAGCTTCAGGATGCGCCCGCTGGAACGGTAGTTCTGCTCCATCATCACGACCTTGAGGCTTGGGTAGTGGTCGCGGAGCCGGGCGAGGTTGTCCGGCCGCGCGCCGCGCCAGGCATAGATGGATTGGTCGTCGTCACCCACCACGGTGAAGGCGCCGCGTGGGCCCGCCAGCAGGCGCACCAGCTCGTACTGCGCACCATTGGTATCCTGATACTCGTCCACCAGCAGGTGGCGGATACGGTTCTGCCAACGCTCGCGGGCGTCGGCGTCGTCGCGCAGCAGGCGCACCGGGCGGATGATGAGGTCGTCGAAGTCGCAGCTGTTGTATGCGGCGAGGCTCTGCTCGTACTTGGCATAGAGGCCGGCCAGCGCCGCCTCGAAGTCGTCCTCGGCGGTGGTCGCCGCAAGGACCGGGTCGATGAGCTCGCTCTTCCAGCGGGAGATGCGCCCGAGCACGGCGGCGGGCGAGACGACCTCGGCCAAAGCATGCTCGCGCAGGTACGCCTTCACGAGAGTTGCGCCGTCCTCCGGGTCGAAGAGCGAGAAGCCGGGCCGCAAGCCGACGCTCGCGGGCTCCCGGCGCATTAGGTTGAGGCCGAAAGCATGGAAGGTAGACACCTTGAGCCCGCGGCCGTCCCGCCCCCGCAGTAGCTTGCCCACCCTTGCCTTCATCTCCCGCGCCGCCTTGTTGGTGAAGGTGAGGGCGAGGATGGCGTTGGGCGCCAGCCGGCGGGCGCGCACCAAGTGCGCGATCTTGCAGGTGATGACCCGGGTCTTGCCGGAGCCGGCGCCGGCGATGACCAGCAGCGGCCCGCCGATGTGCTCGACGGCCTCGGCCTGGCGGGGGTTCAGGGTGGGCATGGGGTTTGGAGTAGGGAGCACGAAGTACGGGGGCAGGGTACAGCCTTTGCTGTTCTGAAGTACGGTACGAAGTGCAAGGTGCGAGGTGCAAGGTGCCGGGCGGTGGATGGGGTCGGCCGGGGGTCGCCCTGGGAGCGGCGTCCCCGCCGCCACTGCGCGTGCAGCGCTGCCGGCACGCGCCGAGATGCGCGAGCCTGGTCCCATAGGCCTTGGACCTTTGCGCGTCCGCCCGGGACATCAGGCAAGTCATTCGTAATAGACTATTGCGACCTTTCAAAGGAGTCGCCAAGACCATGCTGCACGCCGCCGTCGCGCCGAGAGCCCTGCTGCCAATGCTGCTGGCCTGGGGCATTTGCCACTGCACCGCGGCCATGGCGCAGCCGGGTGACGAGAGCCCCTTCCTGTCGGGCCCGGCGGTGCCCCTACCGCCTACCACAGCGGAGCGGGTGGAGCCGGAGGTGACCATCATCGAGACCGATAAGGAGGTCATCTACGAGTACCGCGTCAAGGGCCAGGTCTACATGGTCAAGATCGAGCCGATATCGGGTCCGCCCTACTACCTGCTGGACACCGACGGCGACGGCACCCTGGACGTGCAGGAGACGCGTGCGCCGAATCTCGCCCTGCCCCAGTGGCTCTTGTTCAGCTGGTGAGGATATCCGACCGTCGCCGCCCAAGGACGACTCCCGCGACGGCGGACTTGGGCTCGTAGCTCCGCATGGTGCAGGGATCTCCCAAGGGGCGGCTGCTGAGGCTCGCCGGCTGGCTCGATCTGGCCAACGCTTGGGTCGGGCGGGTCATCGCCTGGCTCGCGCTGTCCATGGTGCTGGTGACCTTCCTGGTCGTGGTCCTCCGGTACGGCTTCGACCTGGGCTCCATCGCGCTGCAGGAGTCCGTCACCTACATGCACGCCATGCTGTTCATGCTGGGCGCTGCCTACACGCTGCAGCGCGACGGCCACGTGCGCGTGGACATCTTCTACCAAGGGTTCTCCCGGCGCGGTCGCGCTTGGGTGAACCTGCTCGGCACACTGATGCTGCTGGTCCCGGTGTGTCTGTTCATCCTGGCCTCGTCCTGGGGCTATGTGGCCGAGTCCTGGGCGGTGCACGAAGGCTCGCGGGAGGCGGGCGGCCTGCCCTATGTGTATTGGCTGAAGACGCTGATGCTGCTCATGCCACTGTTGCTGCTGCTCCAGGGCATCGTCTGGGTGCTGCGCAACGGGCTCTTGCTGGCGGGCGTCGAAGCCGCGCTGCCGGGCGACGCTGAGGCCGCGAGCTCTGGGGTAGCGGCCGATGGCTGAGCTGATGCCGCTGTTGTTGTTCGTCGCCGTTGGCACCGTGCTGCTGCTGGGCTACCCGGTGGCGCTGTCCCTGGGCGGCACGGCACTGGTGTTTGCGTATCTGGGCGAGCTACTCGGGCTGTTCGACCACGCCTTCATCGAGGCCTTGCCGAACCGGATCTACGGCGTCATGACCAACGAAACGCTCATCGCCGTGCCGCTGTTCGTCTTCATGGGCGTGATGCTGGAGCGCTCGCGGGTGGCCGAGAGCCTGCTGGACACCATGGCGCAGCTGTTCGGCCCCCTGCGCGGTGGCTTGGGCATTTCCGTCACTGTGGTGGGCATGCTGCTGGCCGCCAGCACCGGCATCGTCGGCGCCACGGTGGTCACCATGGGCCTGTTGTCGCTGCCGACCATGCTCAAGCGCCACTACGCGCCGAGCGTCGCCGCCGGCACCATCTGTGCCTCCGGCACCCTGGGGCAGATCATCCCGCCCTCCATCGTGCTGGTGCTGCTGGGGGACGTGCTCTCGGCCGCCTACCAGCAGGCGCAGCTGGACACGGGCATATTCTCGCCCGACACGGTGTCGGTGGGCGACCTCTTCATCGGCGCGCTGATCCCGGGCCTGCTGCTGGTGTCCGCCTACATCGGCTATATGATCGGCGTCGCCGTATTCCGCCCCTGGGCAGTACCGGCAATCCCCGCGCCCGAGCGCCCGCCGCGCGACTGGCGCTTCTGGCTCCGAGTCGTGAAAGTGCTGCTGCCGCCGCTCGGGCTCATCGTCGCGGTGCTGGGATCGATCCTCTACGGCATCGCGACGCCCACGGAGGCGGCCTCGGTAGGCGCCGTGGGTGCGCTGCTGCTGGCGGCGGCGCAGGGCCAGCTGAACCTGCAGACCCTGACCGCGGTGGTGCGCCAGACGACCCTGGTCACCAGCATGGTGTTCCTGATCTTCATCGGTGCGGCCGTCTTCTCCCTAGTGTTCCGCGGCTTCGGCGGCGACGAGGTGGTGACGGACTTCCTCACCGGTCTACCGGGCGGCGTCGTCGGCGCCGTGGCGCTGGTGATGTTGGTGATGTTCCTGCTCGGCTTCATCCTGGACTTCATCGAGATCACCTTCGTCGTCGTGCCCATCGTCGGGCCGGTGCTGCTGGCCATGGGGCTGGATCCGGTCTGGCTGGGCGTGATGATCGCTATCAACCTGCAGACCTCCTTCCTGACGCCGCCTTTCGGCTTCTCGCTGTTCTATCTCCGCGGTGTCGCCCCTGCTGCAGTCACCACGCCGCAGATCTACCGCGGCGTGCTGCCCTTCATCGCGCTGCAGCTGCTGATGCTGGGCGCGCTGGCGCTATTCCCGGGGCTCGCGACCTGGCTGCCGGATAGGGTGTATTCCTGACCTCATGGCCGTGCGAGTGGGTCCACAGACTGGCGCCCAAGCCGCTATCGGCGATGGTCCCCGTCATGGCCCGCATCCAGCCCTCCAACCTGAAGCCATTTCTGTCAACAGACATACCGCCTGGCTTGTCCTTTCGCCCGCCTTCTGCGTCGCGGCAGCGGGCACAGAGCTCGACTATGCGCCCGCTGCCGCTCCATGAAGGCGAGCGAAAATCCTGCACCATTCGGTCTGTTTGTTTCCGGCAATCGCCTGAGCCCTGCGCCGCCCGGCGGGGCTCGACCAAGTCGCGCTGTGCCGACTCGACACCCGGTAAGGGTTACTGCCCGCGCGATAAGGACCTGGCCATGCCCCCCGGACCACGCGAGTCGAGGGATCCCAAGAATGCTAGGGGTCGCCGCAACGCTGGCTCGGGTTGCATCAGAAGGTCGCGTCGACCCGCGTAGGACCGGCGGCCGAGCCGACGCCGGCCAGTGCGGCATCTTCAGGCGATTGCCGGAGCCCTTCATACCACAGCCGGCGGACGGCTTGGCTTTGCTACACTGC
>JANQFI010000111.1 GCA_028277905.1 Chromatiaceae bacterium
GAACGCTGACGAAACGGACATAGAACCGGCCATTGCGGCGGCCGAAACCGGCGAGGACCGGGGCGAATCCACCGGCCTGATGGAGCCGATGCTCCTGTCTGAGGGCTCGCGTCACCGCACCGCCCTGACCGACCTTGCCCTCGCGCTCGCCGCCCGCTCCGCCGGCTTCCGCCCCAGCCTGCCGGACGGGATCATCGCCGCGCTAGCGAACCTGGTGCGGGCGATGAACTGCTACTACAGCAACCTGATCGAGGGCCACGACACCCACCCGGTCGATATTGAGCGCGCGCTCAAAAACGACTACAGCGCCGAACCGGAAAAACGCAACCTCCAGCTCGAGGCCAAAGCCCATATCGCCGTCCAGGCCTGGATCGACGACGGCGGCCTGGCCGGCCGCGCCGCGGCAAAGGACGCGGCGTGCGAAATTCACCGCCGCTTCGGTGAACTCCTGCCCGAAGAGCTGCTGATCATCGATCACCCGGACACCGGCGCAGCCGTGAAGATGGTCCCGGGCGAACTGCGGCGCCGCGACGTCCGGGTCGGCCGCCATATCGCGATCAGCTCCGGCGCCCTGCCGCGCTTCCTCGGGCGTTTCGAGCAGGCCTATGAGAAGCTCGGCCGGACCGAAATCATCCTGGCCGCCGCCGCGGCGCACCACCGCCTGCTGTGGATTCACCCGTTCCTGGACGGCAACGGCCGCGTCGTCCGCCTGATGTCCTACGCCATGCTGCGCGAGGCGCTGGACACCGGCGGGATCTGGTCGGTGGCAAGGGGCCTGGCCCGCAACGAAAGCGCCTATAAGGGCCACCTCGCCGCCTGCGATGAGCCGCGCCGGGGCGATCTCGACGGCCGCGGCACTTTGAGCGAGGAGGCCTTGGCTGAATTCACGCGCTTTTTCCTGCAGACCTGCCTCGACCAGGTCGAATTCATGGAAGGGCTCGTCCAGCCCGACCGCCTGCGAAACCGCATCCTGCTCTGGACCGAGGAGGAAATCCGCGCCGGCGCCCTGCCGCCCGGTGCGGGCAGGATTCTCGAGGCGATCCTTTACCGCGGCGCCCTGCCAAGGGGCGAAACCGCACACATCCTCGGCACCGGCGAGCGCCAGGCCCGCCGCGTCACCGCGGCCCTGCTCGAGCGCGAAATCCTGACCGCCGAAACCACCCGCGCCCCGCTCCATCTCGCCTTCCCGGCGAAACTCGCCGCCCGCTGGATGCCGGGGCTGTTTCCGGAGAGAGGATAAAGGTCCAGCCAAGGCTCTCAAGAGCGCGCTTACCCGACCCGAGAATACGGGTACGCATTCTTGATATAGGTATTCAGAAATCTCCCCTTCGAACCTTCCTGCATAAGCTGCTCATACATCTGTGGCGGAACATTATAGTACTGGTATATCGAGCCGTTCAGGAACTCGACCTCCAGCGTCTCCGTGGTTGCGTCGTACCCCACAGATGTATTATTTGAAGATGCCACCGCATACCGCTCCATCACTTCCTCTCAATCTTCCCTGGACTCATCCGTAACCTCCTCCCGCTCAATCTGTACCGGAGTGGCTACGGCACGTGGGCGCTGCGCCCGCCACGACGCG
>JANQFI010000204.1 GCA_028277905.1 Chromatiaceae bacterium
TCGGCACCTGGCGCGACGACATGAAGGTGGATCAGGACGAGGTGAAGGCCTACGTCAAGGCCGTGGGTCGCCAGTCCGTCATCGATAACGTGATTACCCGCTGCCCGACTCAGGCCCTGTCGCTGAACGATGACGATACGCTGACCGTCAACAACCGCGACTGCGTGCGCTGCATGCACTGCCTGAACGTCATGCCGAAGGCACTGCACCCCGGCGACGACAAGGGCGTGACTATCCTCATCGGCGGCAAGCGCACGCTCAAGATCGGCGATTTGATGGGCACCGTCGTCGTGCCCTTCAAGAAGCTGGAGACCGAGGAAGACTATGAGGAGATGGTCGAGCTCGCCGAGAATATCATCGACTTCTGGGCCGAGAACGGCCTGGAGCACGAGCGTTGCGGCGAGATGATTGAGCGCATCGGGCTCGCCAACTTCCTCGACGGCATTGGCATCGACCCCGATCCGAACATGCTGAGCCACCCGCGCCAGTCCTCTTATATCCGCATGGACGGCTGGGACGAGGCCGCCGAGGCCTGGTTCGAGCAGCAAGCCGAGCGGGCCGCAGGATAACCAGTCGTAACCGTTCAGACCCCCTCCCAAGAATCTGCGCCTGAGAACCAAAAATCAGAGGCTTATGTTCGGATTTGCCGCGGATCGCTGAGGGGGTCTGAAGGGTTACTAACCAATCAGGGTACCAATCGACCACGGCGGTCCAGCGCACGCGATTGGCCGCGGTGCACTGGATTGGTGCGCAGTTCAAGATCAGCACCTAACTGTTTACTGATTTACTGGAGGATTACCGATGGCCAAAGACATGCGTGAGCCCATCGAATCCGGCTGCCCGGACCCATGGCAGTACCTGCATCCGGTGATGCGGAAGAACTTCGGGCAGTGGAAATACCACGAGCACCCGCGTCCAGGCGTGCTGCGCCATGTCGCCTACAGCGGTGACGAGATCTGGACCGTCAAGGCCGGCACCCAGCGCATTCTTGACGTCTTCACGCTGCGCAAGCTGTGTGACATCGGCGACGAGCTCGCCGACGGCTATGTGCACTTCACGTTGCGCTCCAACATCGAGTACATGGTGACCGAAGAGTCCCGCGTTCAGCCGTTGATCGACGCGCTGGAGGATGCCGGCTTCATCGTCGGCGGCACCCAGAATTCGGTCACCATGATCTCTCACACCCAGGGCTGGCTGCACTGCGATATCCCCGGCACCGACGCCTCGGGCGTGGTGAAGGCGATGATGGATGAGCTCATCGACGAGTTTCGCAACGCCAACATGCCGAACCGCGTGCACATCACCACCAGCTGCTGCCAGATCAACTGTGGCGGCCAGGGTGACATCGCCATCAATGTGCAGCACACCAAGCCACCGAAGATCAACCACGATCTGGTCGCCAATGTCTGCGAGCGCCCCTCGGTGGTCGCCCGCTGTCCAGTCGCCGCCATCCGCCCGGCGATGGTGAACGGCAAGCCCTCGCTGGAAGTGGACGAGCGTAAATGCATCTGCTGCGGTGCCTGCTTCCCGCCCTGCCCGCCGATGCAGATCAACGACGCCGAGCACACCAAGCTTGCGATCTGGGTGGGCGGCAACCACTCGAACGCCCGCGGCAAGCCAACTTTTCAGAAGCTCGTCGCCGCCGGAATCCCCAACAACCCGCCGCGTTGGCCCGAGGCCACCGCGATCGTCAAGCGCATCCTCAAAGCCTACAAGCAAGGCGCCCGGGACTGGGAGCGAATCAACGAGTGGGTCGAGCGCATCGGCTGGCCGCGCTTCTTCGAAGAGGTAGAGCTGCCGTTCACCAAGTATCATATCGATACCTGGCGCGGCTCGCGGGCCAGCTTCAACAGCTCGTCGTACATCCGCTTCTGAGGCCCCGGTACGAACGCAGCGGCGCCGCCGGCAGTGGCCAGGGCTGCGCCCGTTTGGGGCCTGGGCCGGTCGGGCCTCGCCCGTCACTTGAGAGGTTGCCGACTTTGAGGTCGATATGAGATTCGCAATCCAAGTCAACGAAGGACCATACCAGCACCAGGCCTCGGATTCGGCCTACTTCTTCACCAAGACCGCGCTGGAGAAGGGCCACGAGGTCTTTCGCGTCTTCTTCTATCACGACGGCGTCAACAACGGCTCGCGTCTGACCACACCGCCGCAGGACGACCGCAACATCGTCGAGCGCTGGGCCGAGCTCGGCGAGCAGCACGACCTCGACTTGGTAGTCTGCGTTGCCGCCGCGCAGCGACGTGGCGTCGTCGATGAGGGTGAGATGCAGCGCAATGGCAAGGACGCCACCAACATCCATCCCCGGTTCCGCATCTCGGGCCTGGGGCAGCTGGTCGAGGCGGCCATTCAATCAGACCGCCTGGTCGTCTTCGGCGACTGATCGGGCTGGGAGAGGATCATGTCGGAAACCATCAAGAAGTTTCTCTATCTCAATCGCAAGGCGCCCTACGGGACCATCTACGCCTGGGAGTCGTTGGAAGTCGTACTGATCGGCGCCGCGTTCGACCAGGACGTAAGCCTGGCCTTCGTCGACGATGGCGTGTACCAGCTCATCAAGGACCAGGACACCAAGGGCATCGGCATGAAGAACTTCTCACCGACCTACACCGCCCTGGGCGACTACGAGGTGAAGAAGGTCTTCGTCGAAAAGGAGTCGCTGGAAGAGCGCGGGCTGACGTTGGACGATCTCCAGCATCTCGTTTGGGAAGATGAGGACGACGACTGGGCGGAGAAGGACTCCATCGAGCTCGTCTCGCGCGAGGAGATGACGGCTCTCATGGAAGATGCCGAGGTCGTCTTCAGTTTCTGACTAGCCGCGATCGGGGAGAACCATGAGCACCCTCCACACCGTCAACAAATCGCCCTTCGAGAAGTCGTCCCTGGACGCCTGCCTGTCTCGCGTCGGTGCTGGCGCCAACGTGCTGCTGCTGGAAGACGGCGTCTACGCGGCCACCAAGGGCACGGCCGTCGAGCCCCGCGTGAAACAAGCGCTCGATTCGGTCAAGCTATTCGTGCTGGGGCCGGACCTGATGGCGCGCGGTCTGTCCGAGGATCGCGTCATCGACGGCATCAGCGTCGTGGACTACGCGGGCTTCGTGGATTTGGCCGCGGAGAACGACAAGGTCCAAGCCTGGCTGTAATTCCAACCCCCCACTCACGGGAGTATCGCTATGCCTATCGAAGTCAATGGCAAGTCCTTCGAGACCGACGAGGAGGGCTACCTCGCCAACATCAACGATTGGGAGCCCGGCGTCGCGGAGGTGATGTCCAAGGAGGACGACCTGGATCTCACCGACGAGCACTGGGACATCATCAACTACCTGCGCGAGTACTACGAGGAGTACCAGATCGCCCCTGCGGTGCGCGTGCTCACCAAGGCGGTCGGCAAGAAGTTCGGCAAGGACAAGGGCAACAGCAAATACCTCTACGGCCTGTTCCCCTATGGCCCGGCCAAGCAGGCGTGCCGCTACGCTGGCCTGCCGAAGCCGACCGGCTGCGTCTGAGTCGATACCCCCAACCGCTGTCGGCCTCCGCAGGCGGCGCCGGCAGTGGTGTCTGTCGTCAGCGCGCCGGCGGCCATTGGCTGGGATCGGGCGCAGGCGCCCGGGACCGGGCAGACGGCAGCGGCCGATGTCCGTGCGCCGACCAACCGGGCGATCGGTTCCGTGACAGCGCGGCCGACTCCCGACCGGATGTACAAGAAACAGGATGACATCAGCACCCTAGTCATCATCACCGAGGCAGCGTCGTCATGTCCTTCATTTCCACCGTCTACGCCTATCTGTTCTACTTTGCGGCGTTCGTGCTGGTGGCGGGACTGGCGGCCAAGGTCGTGCAGTACGCACGCACGCCGGCCCCTCTCAAGATTCCCACGACGCCCGCGCCCACTACGCGCGCGGGCGTGGCTTTTCGGATTACCCGCGAGGTGGTCTTCTTCGAGAGCCTCTTCCGCGGCAATAAATGGATCTGGATCTTCGGCTGGATGTTTCACTTCGGCCTATTCCTGGTGACGCTGCGCCATCTGCGCTACTTCATCGAGCCCGTGTGGGCGCCGATCATATTCATCCAACCCTTCGGCATCTACGGTGGCATCGCCATGGTGGTGGGGCTCGCCGGGCTCTGGGCGCGCCGCTTCCTAGTGGACCGGGTGCGCTATATCACCTCGCTGTCGGACCACCTGATCCTGGCCCTACTCGTCGGCATCGGGCTCTCGGGGCTGGCGATGAAGTTCCTGGCGCACACGGACGTCATCCGCGTGAAGGATTTCTTCCAGGGCCTCTACCTGGGCCATGTCATGACCCTGCCGGCCGATCCATTGTTGTTGCTGCACCTGCTGCTGGTAGCCGCGCTGATGATCATCTTTCCGTACAGCAAGCTCCTGCACATGCCGGGGCTCTTCTTCAGCCCGAGCCGTAACCAGATCGACAATCCTCGCGAGCGCAGGCACATCGCGGCCTGGGCGCGGCGCCTAGAACAGCACTAGGTGCCGCGGTGGGGCGCTGTAGCAGGAGCCGCAGCAACCGGCGGGGGCAACGGCCTCTCCCTCAAGCCTCCCCCGGACAGCCACCCCGGGACAGCCACCCCCGCAGAGCCACCCCCTTGGTGGTGCTCGCAGTCGCTGACGGACGACCCAGACCGCTGCTGGAGCGCCGCAGGGCAAGACTCAGCTTTCGGAGACTCAAGTACCCATGGCCAAGGCCGACTTCGAAGTTCCACTCCTGAAGCAATATCCGGAGATCCCGGAGATCGAGCCGGGCGTTATGGCCCACTCGTCGCCGTTCAAGTCCAAGCAGGAGTTTCAGGCGCCATTGGGCTTTCCCGGTGTGTTGGTGGCCGACTGGCAGGAGCAGGCCATCGAGAAGATGGGTGATCTGCTCGGCCGCTATCGCTCGTTGCGGGTGTATCTGGATTCCTGCGTCAAGTGTGGCTCCTGCACCGACAAGTGCCACTACTATCTCGGCACCCATGACCCGAAGAACATGCCGGTCGGTCGCCAAGACCTGATGCGCAAGGTCTATCGGCGCTACTTCACGCTCGCGGGCAAGTTCTTCCCCAAGCTCGTCGGCGCCGAGGATTTCACCGAGGAGGTGCTGAACGACTGGTACAGCTACTTCCACCAGTGTTCCCAATGTCGGCGCTGCTCGGTGTTCTGCCCTTACGGCATCGATACCGCCGAGATCTCCATGGCCGCCCGCGAGATCATGGATCACATCGGTGTCGGTCAGAAGTACTGTAACGAGATCATCGGCAAGGTCTACAAGATCGGCAACAACTTGGGTCTACCGGGGCCGGCGCTGGAGGACACGCTCGAAGGTCTCGAGGAAGACGTCCTCGACGACACCGGCGTGGAGGTGAAATACCCGTTGGACATTGCAGGTGCCGATGTCCTGCTGGTGACCCCGTCGGCGGACTTCTTCGCCGAGCCGCACGTGGACGGCCTCATCGGCTACGGCAAGGTCTTCCATGAGTCCGGCGTCTCCTGGACGCTCAGCACCCATGCCTCCGAGGCCGCCAACTTCGGCATGTTTATCGGGTCCTACGAGAACATGCGCCGGGTGGCACTGCGCATTCGTGAGGCGGCCATCAAGCTCGGCGTCAAGCGCATCGTCTTCGGCGAGTGTGGCCATGCCTGGCGCGTCGCCTACAGCTTCCTGAACACGCTGGCCGGGCCCTGGGACTTCCTGGACCCAAACTACCCGGTCCCACAGCACATCTGCGAGTTTACCTACGACTTGATCCAGCAGGGCAGACTCCGCTTCGACAAGAGTCAAAACGACGACATGGTGCTGACGTATCACGACTCGTGCAATGTCGCCCGCGCCTCGCGCATGGGCGATCGCCCAGGCGGTCAGTTCGATATTCCGCGCGCCATCATCCGCGCCACTTGCAACAACTTCTACGACATGGATGAGGACACCATTCGCGACCGCACCTTCTGCTGTGGCGGCGGTGGTGGGCTGCTCACGGATGATTTGATGGAGGTGCGGGTCAAGGGTGCGCAGCCGCGGGTGGAGGCGCTGAACAACCTAATTCAGGAGAAGGGCGTGACGCACATGGCCGCCATCTGCGCCATCTGCAAGAGCCAGTTCACCAAGGTATTGCCGTTCTACGGCATGGACATGGATCAGATCGTGAGCGTGCATCAGCTGGTGTCCAACGCGCTGATCCTCACGGGTCAGATCACCGACGAAGACGAGGAGGAGGTCGTCGACGAGGCCGCCTGACGGTGGCCCACCTCCAAGCGCCCACTCGGGCATGCCCAGCCGGACAGGCACCGCACCCTCCAGTCATCAGGTCCCGGCCGACACCACGTAGACCAGGCCTCATCGATCAGCAAGCACACTACTCGCAGCGTATGGAGCGATATCCATGGCAACTTCCAGCGATGAAATGAACAAGCTCTCATGGCGCCGCTTCGAGGACGGCGACAACGTCTGGGACAGTCTGACGGAGAAGATCTTCGTCCAGGATACCTCCCACAAGTGTCCCACCTACGTGCACAAGACGCCACCCTGCCAGGGCAGCTGCCCGTCCGGTGAGGACATCCGCGGCTGGCTGCAGATCGTGCGTGGGCTGGAGCAGCCGCCGAAGGGCATGGCCTGGCAGGAGTACGCGTTTCGCCGCTCCACGGACGCCAACCCCTTCCCGGCAATGATGGGTCGCGTCTGCCCGGCACCCTGCCAAGACGGCTGCAACCGCAATGAGCTCGAAGACTTCGTTGGCATCAACGCGGTCGAGCAGTTCATCGGCGACAACGCCATCACCAACGGCTATAAGTTCGCCACGCCGCCGGCGACCAGCGGTAAGCGCGTCGCCATCATTGGCGGCGGCCCCGCCGGTCTGGCTGCGGCCTATCAACTGCGCCGCAAGGGCCATGCCTCGACCATCTTCGAGGCCAACGAGGGTCTTGGCGGCATGTTCCGCTTCGGCATCCCCGGCTACCGCGTGCCACGCGACAAGCTCGATGCCGAGATCAAGCGCATACTCGCGATGGGCGATATCGAGGTCAAGTTGAAGACGCGCGTCGGCGCCGACGTCAGCGTCGATCAGCTGGAGCAGGACTTCGATGCCATACTCTGGGCCATCGGCTGTCAGTCCGGCCGCGGCCTGCCGGTGCCCGGTTGGCGGGATACGCCGAACTGCGTCTCCGGTGTCGCCTTCCTGAAGGCCTTTAACGAGGGCCGCATGAAGATCACCACCGACAAGGTGGTCTGCGTCGGCGGTGGCGACACCTCCATCGACGTGGTGTCGGTGGCCCGGCGTCTGGGGCACATCACCAAAGCAGGCAAGAGCGACCTTCCGGAGACCGTGATCCACGACGGCTATGTGGCGCACGACGCCGCCATGACCGCCGCCGCGGAGGGCGCCGAGGTGACGCTGACGTCGCTCTTCCCGCGGGCACAGATGACCGCCGCCGAGCACGAGGTGCACGACGCGCTGCACGAGGGCGTCACCATCCTCGACGGCGTGATGCCCGTGGAGGTCGTCAAGGGCGACGACGGCCGCGCCATCGGACTGAAGATTGCCGACTGCCAGATGAAGGACGGCCGTCCGACTCCCGTGGAGGGCACCGAGCGCGTCATCGACGCCGACCTCGTCGTCTCGGCCATTGGCCAGGGCGGCGACCTGACCGGGTTGGAAGACCTCGACAACGGCCGTGGCCTGATCAACAGCGACAAGTTTTACCAGGTGCCGGACAAGCCCGGTCACTTCGTCGCTGGCGACATCATTCGCCCGCATCTGCTCACAACAGCCATCGGCCAGGCCTGGATCGCCGCAGAGTCCATCGATGAGTACCTCGGGCAGGCCGAGCACAAGCGCCGCCCGAAGGTGGACGTGCACCACTTCGACCTGTTGCGGAAGATGACCGAGGCGCAGCTCGCGCCCGAGGAGTTCAGGGTCGAGGAGCGTGGCGACCTGCGTGGGACCTCCGCCGGCAACTACGCGATCCACAACTTCGAGGATCGCTCCGGTGCCGAGGTCATCCCGCACGAGGAGCTCTTCTTGGGACACTTCCAGTACACACCGCGCAATCTGCGCAAGGAAGAGGTGCCGAGCGCCGAAGAGGTGCTGGGCCACTTCAAGGAGCGCGTCATCGGCTATACCGACGAAGAGGCGGTGGGCGAGGCCAAGCGCTGCATGAGCTGCGGCATGTGCTTCGAGTGTGACAACTGCGTCATCTTCTGTCCGCAGGATGCCGTCTACCGGGTCAACAAGTCCGAGAAGACCACGGGACGGTACGTGGCTACCGATTACGCGAAGTGCATCGGTTGCCACATCTGTTCCGATGTCTGCCCCACCGGATACATCAAGATGGGTCTTGGAGAATAGCCGCGAAGCAGTGGCGGCCCCGGGCGCTCGGGGCCGGAGCATCCCGATGTCAAATCTACAACCGAAGCCCGGTGGGCGGGCCGGAGTGGCGCCGCTGGTGCCACTCGTCCTGCGCTTTCTGGGCCTGAGCTTTCTGGGCCTGAGCTGGGCTGGAGCGGCGCAGGCGAGCGGCGTCGGCGACTTCGTCGTCGAGAGCTCGCGGGCGGCCAAGCTCAACAACTGCGTCGAGCCGACGGAGTACATGCGTCGCTATCACATGGAGGTCATCCGCCACCAGCGTGACACGACGGTGTATGGCGGCATCCGTTCCACGAAGCACAGCCTTGCCGGCTGTGTCGATTGCCACGTCGGCTACGACGCCCAGCACGAGCCGGTCGCGATCAACGCCAAACGACAGTTCTGTAAGCGTTGCCACAACTATGCGGCGGTCACGCTCAACTGCTTCGACTGCCACGCGACCCTACCCGAGGGCGAGGGCTGGAACCAGGTGAGGTTGCAGGTCCATGACAAGCGGCACATGGACGCTTCTTCCCAAGGTCATCGAACGGAACATGCTAAGGCGACCCTCTCTGGCCCATCGACCGCAGCCGCCGCCGCGCCGGAGGGCAGAGAACGATGAGCCAAGACATCAATCAGGTGAGCCAACAGCGGCGCCGATTCATTGGTGCCGCCGCCGGTGCTGCCGCCGGCGCGGTTGCTGGCGCCGCGAGCGCGGCGGGCGTCGTGGTCGCGGCCCTGTCGAGCAGCGTCGCAGGCAATGCGGAGGCCGCGCCGCGCACCGAGCCCGTGAGCGACCGCCACCGCTGGGGCATGCTGATCGACACGGCCAAGTGCGCCGACGGCTGCACCGCCTGTGTCGATGCCTGCGACCGAGAGAACGGCCTGAACCTCCAGTCGGAGCCTCTCGGCAACGACGAGGAGAAGTGGCAGAACCAGCGTCCGGTCTGGATCCGGAAGGTGAAGCTGCAAGACAATGCTACCGGGGTGGTGACCAATTTGCCCCTCATGTGCCAGCACTGCGAGCACCCACCCTGCGTCGATGTCTGCCCCACTGGTGCGTCGTTCAAGCGCGCGGACGGCATCGTGATGGTGGACCGGCACACCTGCATCGGTTGTCGCTACTGCATCATGGCCTGCCCTTACAAGGCGCGTTCCTTCGTCCATGAGCCAGTGGAGCACAAGCTCACCCGCGCGCCACGCGGCATGGGCTGCGTGGAGAGCTGCAACCTCTGTATGCATCGGCTCGACGAAGGGCAGACCACCACTGCCTGTTCCGACGCCTGTGCGGCGGGAGGACACCACGCCATCCTGTTCGGCGACCTCAAGGATCCGGACAGCCCACTGCGTCAGGCCATGGCTGCCCAACCGAGCCGGCAGATCCGCGAGGAACTGGAGCTCAATACTGGCGTCCGCTACGCCGGCCTCTAGCAGGACCTAAGCGCGGGACCCGATAGCGGGAACCGGTAGCTGGACTAGGCAAGCACCCCACCCAATGATCCCACCCCGGCCGCGGCGCGGCCGGCACCACGGCGGCAGCTGCCGTCGCGGCCGAAGTACCGAGACCGACCGATGGGCAAGAGAATCGTCTACCGCGAATGGCTGATCCACCCCGAGCACTACTGGGGTCTGCTTGCCGTGCTCGCCGCCGTCATCGCCGTTGGCGGCGCCGCCGCATTGTACATGGAGCATGAGGGTCACTGGGTCACCGGCATGACCAACTCGGTCGTTTGGGGCCTGCCGCACGTGTTCGCGGTATTCCTGATCGTCGCGGCGTCCGGCGCGCTGAACATCGCTTCCATCGGCACCGTCTTCAACAAGCCGGCCTACAAGCCCCTGGGACGGCTCTCCGGTCTTATCGCCTCCGGCCTGCTAGTCGGCGGGCTGCTGGTGCTGGTGCTAGACCTCGGCCGTCCGGACCGGCTGGTTGTCGCGATGACGACCTACAACTTCACGTCCATCTTCGCCTGGAACATCTTCCTGTACACGGGCTTCCTCGCGATCACCATCGGCTACCTATGGACCATGGCGGAGCGTAAAGGCAACAAGTACCAGCGTCCGGTGGGCATCTTCGCCTTCCTGTGGCGATTGGCCCTGACCACTGGCACCGGCTCCATCTTCGGCTTCCTGGTGGGCCGCACCGCCTATGACACCGCGGTCCTGGCGCCCATGTTTGTCGTCATGTCCTTCGCCTATGGACTCGCCGCGTACCTGCTGATCCTGATGACGAGCTTCCAATGGGACGGCCGGCCCATCGGCCCCAAGATCCTGAAGCGGCTGAAAGATCTGCTTGGACTCTTCGTCTCGGCGATTCTGTACTTCACACTGGTCTACCACCTCACCAACCTGTACGGCGCGAAGGCCACGGACTTCGAGACCTTCCTGTTGCTCAGGGGCGGCATCTACACCTTCTTGTTCTGGGTCGGCTGGGTCCTGGTGGGTAGCGTGATTCCGCTCGGCATCATCTACCATCCGCGCCTCGGCAAGGACCCCAGCTGGATCCTCGCGACATGCACGCTGGTCATCTTCGGCGGGTTGTCGGCCCTGTACGTGATCATCATCGGCAGTCAGGCCTTCCCGCTCGAGATGTTCCCGGGCCGGACGGTGCTGGAATTCGGTGCCCCCGGAGACGTGGGCGGCACGGTGGCGCCCTATGCGCCGAGTCTGCCGGAGTTGCTGCTGGGCATCGGCGGCGTTGCCGTCGCCATGTTGATCGTCTCTGTGGGTATCCGCGTACTGCAGTTCTTGCCGGAGTCTCTGTCCGACAAGGACATGGAAGGCCTGGCTGAAGCGGCGGTCTGATCGGACGATACAGCGACCTGATCGCGGGTGCCTCGATCCCAGGGGCGCGACTGACCGGATCTTGCATCACTGGTCCGGCTGCGCCGAAATGCGATCGACGTTGTGCTCCAGATGGCGTATCTCTATCTCTCCGCCACCCGCAAGTCTTCCGGCAAGACGACCCTGAGCATCGGCCTCACTCGCGCGTTGCGCCGCCTGGGCTACAGCGTGCAGCCGTTCAAGAAGGGGCCGGACTACATCGATCCATTGTGGCTTGCCCAGGCCGCCGGTCGCTCCTGTCTCAACCTGGACTATCACACCACGCCCGCCGGGGACATTCAGGCGGACTTCGCCCGGGCACTCCAGGACGTCGACCTCGGCTTCATCGAAGGCAACGTCGGTCTGTTCGACAGCGTTGACCTGGGCGGCGCACAGAGCAACGCCGAGCTGGCCAAGTTGCTTGGTGCGCCGGTGGTGCTGGTGGTGGACGTGCAGGGCATGACGCGTGGCATCGCGCCGCTGTTGCTCGGCTACCTCGCCTTCGACCCTGGCCTCAACCTGGCCGGCGTGATTTTCAACAAGGTCGGCGGCGAGCGGCACGCGACAAACCTGCGTCGCGTCGTCGACCACTATACGGATTTGCCGGTGCTCGGCAGCGTGCCGCGCCTAGCGGCCCTCGGCATCGAGGAGCGCCACCTGGGGTTGATGCCGAGCAACGAGGCGGATGCAGCCGAGGCCAAGGTCGAGCGCATCACCGACCTGGTTGCCGAGCACGTGGATCTGGCGGGCGTGGTCAGGATCAGCGCCGCGGCTGCGGTGCCGCCAGAGCCGCGGCCGCGATCCCCCCAGCTGCTCGCCGTCGGCACCCCCGTGCGCATCGGCATCGCCCGCGACGACGCCTTCGGCTTCTACTACCCGGACGACTTGGCCGGTCTGCGCCGTGGCGGTGCCGAGCTGGTGTCCTTCAGCCCGGTCGCCGATAGCGACCTGCCGGACGTGGACGCGTTGTTCATCGGTGGCGGCTTTCCGGAAATGCGCATGCGGGAGCTCGAGGCGAACAAGGCCATGCGCGCCGCGGTGGCTGACCGCATCCGCGCGGGCCTGCCCGCTTACGCCGAGTGCGGTGGGCTCATGTACCTGTCAGAACGGCTGCATTGGCACGGACGCTCCGCCGAGATGTGCGGCGTGCTGCGCGCGGAGGTGGCGATGCATGACCGCCCCCAGGGTCGCGGCTACGTGCGGCTCGTCGAGACCCGTGCCTTCCCTTGGCCGCGTCGGGGCAAGCGCCCAGCCGGGCAGGACATCCGCGCGCACGAGTTCCATCATTCTGCCGTCGTGGCGCCCGACCCTGACTGGGTCTACGGCTACCAGGTGCTGCGCGGGCAGGGTATCGATGGCCGCCACGACGGCATCGTGCAGGGCAACCTGCTTGCCAATTACGCGCACCTGCGCGCCGTCGGCGGGGTTGCCTGGACCGAGCGCTTTCTCGCGCATATCCGCGCGCTCGCCTGATGCGTCCGCTGCGCCCGGCCGGCCAGCCCGGGGTGAATGGTAGGGGATCATCGGTGGGGGATCACCGGTGGGGGATCACCGGTAGGGGATCACCGGTGGGGGATCACCGGTAGGGGATCATCGGTGGGCGTTCCGAGGGCGACGCGTCGTCTGCCGACACGTTATGATTTTCCGCTGACCATGCTGGCGCGGTGCTCGCCGGTGCAGGCAGATAGCATTGGGAAGTGAGTTATGTTCAAACTGACCCCGGCTGCGGCCGAGCAAGTACTGAAGGCGGCGAAGCAGGGTAACGCAGAAGGCTTGTCCCTGCGTCTGGCGGCGGCACAGAAGCCCGATGGCGCCATTGAATACCGCATGGGATTTGAAGACGCCATCCAGGAGGACGACATCCGCTTTCAGAGTGAAGGTATCGATCTGGTAATGTCTCCGGAGGACGTTCCCCTCCTGGACCAGGCCATCATGGACTACGCCGAGGTGGAACCCGGCAAGGTTCATTTCATCTTTCTGAATCCGAAGGACCCGCACTATAAGCCGCCCTCGGACTCATGAGCGGCTAATCGGATTGCGCAGGATTTCTTTTCCCCGCGGTTAGGGATCCATCGGGAGCGGGATCGCGATCGGTTTCGATCCCAATCTCGATTTCGATGTCGATCCCGATAGCATCCTTATGTCGCGTGTCGGCGCTGCCCTAATCGCCGCGAGCCCTTCATCTCATGATACTGGCTAGCGAAGACAGCTTCCGGCTCAACGTGTTGCTCGCCAGCAAGCCGAAGGCGATTCGCATCGACGAGTCCAAGCTCATCGTCTACGGCCTGTCGGAGAAGGGTGAGGCCAAGGTGGAGCTGAAGCCCAGCGGTCGCCCGGAGCAGTACCTGCGGGCGGTCAAGGAGCTGATCTCAGGACACATTTTGGGCTCCCCCGGCGGCTACCCAGTCTATCTCAAGCGCTGGACCCGCATGGGTCAGATGCGCGACAAGAGTCTGGAGCAGCTGCTGATGCTCGGCGAGTCCGAGGCGGTCGTGGCCGCTGTGGGCTCCCCTGGCCTCACCGAGGAGCTGGGACGCCGCGCCTGGTGGGCCATGGAAGATGCCGAGAACGCGCGGTGTATGCTGCGGAACCCAAGCATCGTCGCCAGCAGCCTGGGCCCTGAGCTAGCCGCCTATGTGCTCGACTACCTGCCCTTCGAAACCGAGACCGACAGCCAGATCAGCTCGGTGCGGCTGATCCTGCAGCCGGGTCTGCTGGAGCCGGACCAGGTGGCGGACCTCTGGGCCAAGTCCGGCCGCAAGCAGACCTACCTGGTTGGCTTTCTGCAGGCGCTGCCGGATACCTTACCGGAGCCACTGCCAGCACGCGCCGACGCTGGCGCATGCGCCGTGGCGCTGGAGCCGCTGCGCGCCGCCGGCAACCTGGTGGCGCAATCGCTGCTGCGCGTGCTATCCGGCCAAGGACAGCGCTATCTCAAAACCGTCGCGACGGTGCTGTACAAGCCGCCGAACCAGGACGTGGTCACTGCCACCTTCGATTGCCTGCGGGATTATTGCGCCCCGCTGCGCCCGGAAGGTGACCCCAAGCTGCCGCTGGCGCAGGTCGAGGCGGACGCCGAGGCCTGTCTCACCGGCAAGCAGGCGCCCGCACCGGTCCGCGAGGTCCTGTCGGCCTACCCGCGGGCACGGGAGGATATCCGGGCAATGCGCATCCTCTCCGGCGTGGGCTACGGCATGATCCGGCCCGTGCTCAATGACCCGACCACCCTCGGCAGCCTGATGCGGCGCAGGCTGAAGCCGGTGGTGGACCCGCTCCAGGCGCAGATCGAGCGACTTTGCGACGGCTGAGCCGAGGGCCGCGCCCAAAGCGGGAGAGCGTCGGGAGGCGAGTAGGGTAGAGTCTGGCGGCACTTACTGGCGGCGCACCGTCATCTGGGTGTGCCCGGTGCCCGATTGGTCGGTCAGCTGATACTGCCCCTCGCGAATGGTCGTCAGCCCGAGGATGGACTCGTGGCCGCAGAACCGGCCCCAGATGCGCCACTCGTTCTTACCGGTACGGACAATGGTGGCGTGCGAGTCGAATCCTCCAACGCTGCCCGTGAGCTGCCACTGCTTGTGCGTGATGCGGGTGATCTCCGCGTAGGACTCGCGACCACCGACATGGCCCGTCGCGCGCCACTTGCGATCCTTCACCATCTCCGAGACCGTAGCGAAGGACTCGCGGCCGTCCACCCAGCCCGATGCCTTCCACACATGCATATGCCCCCCGACCCGGCGGGCTTTGCCGCCTGCTCTCGTCGTTACCACCTCAGCATGTGGCACCCTCCGGCGCCAATGCAAAGCCTTCGCGTCAATTGCAACGGGTGGTGGCTCGGCCGGTGGTGGCTCGGCCCTCCCTGGCCGCACCCGCGGGTATCGGGCGGAAGTGGGCGGAATTGCGGCTGTCCGGCGCGCTCGGCCCGGTCAGCGCGGGCGCTTCGCCTCGCGCCGCTGCGTTGTCGCGTCGGCCAGCTCCTCCAGCATCGGCACGGTGTCGTCCCAGCCGATGCAGGCATCAGTGATGCTCTGTCCATAGCGCAGCGCCACGCCTTCGGTGAGATCCTGCCGCCCGGCCATGAGGTGGCTCTCGATCATCGCGCCGATGATGCGCCGGTCGCCACGGGCGATTTGCCCGGCCACGTCCGCGCAGACCCGGATCTGCTTCTCGTGTTGCTTGCGGCTGTTGGCGTGGCTGAAGTCGATCATGATCTTCGGCGCCAGTCTAGCCTGCTCGATGGCCTCGGCGGCGATGTTGACACTCTCGGTGTCATAGTTGGGCCGGCCGCCGCCGCGCAGGATGATGTGGGTGTCCAGGTTGCCGCGGGTGCAGAAGATGGCCGACTGGCCGTCCTTGGTCAGCGACATGAAGACATGCGGCCGGGACGCGGCGTGGATGGCGTCGATGGCGACCTTCACACTGCCGTCCGTGGCATTCTTGAAGCCCACCGGGCACGACAGCCCGGAGGCCAGCTCGCGGTGGCCCTGACTCTCTGTAGTACGGGCGCCGATCGCCCCCCAGCTCACGAGGTCGGCAATGTACTGCGGGCTGATGAGGTCCAGAAACTCGGTGCCGGCCGGCACGCCCAGCTCGTTCAGATCCAGCAACAGCTTCCGCGCCAGCCCGAGGCCCTTGTTGATCTCGAAGCTGCCATCGAGGTTCGGGTCGTTGATGAGCCCCTTCCAGCCCACGGTGGTACGAGGCTTCTCGAAATAGACCCGCATCACGATCATCAGGCGCGCGGCAAGGCGCTTGCGGACCTCCGCCAGCAGCCCGGCGTAGTCCATGGCCGCTTCCGGGTCGTGCACCGAGCAGGGACCAGCCACGACCAGCAGGCGCTCGTCGTCGCCGTGCAAGATGCGCTGGATCTCGCTGCGGGAATGGAACACCGTCTCCGCGGCGCTGTCGGTGATGGGGAACTCGCGGTGCAGCTCCTTCGGCGGGATCACCTGCTTGATGTCGCGAATGCGGAGGTCGTCGGTTTCCGGGCGCATAGGGTCTGATCGCATGTTAACGGCGCCCCGACGGCGCGCCTGCTGAGTTGATACTGCGCATGCGTCGAGCGCTACCCGTCCGCTGGCAGGGTGGCGTCCGCGACATGGCAGGAGCCGTGAAACAAGCTGGTCAGTATAGCCCGGGCATGCACCAAGGGTCGGATGCGCCGTGTTGGGATTCCAAGACCTGGTGCCGGGCATGGCTGTCGGACGTCCCGGCACCGTAAAATGGACCATTGGCCCGGCCGCGCCTCGACGACCGTGCGGCCCCGCATTCCGCGCCTCCGGAACCCGGATCCATGCGCCGGCCGCCTATGCTGGCCGCTCATGCCCTCGGCCCTATCCGGTGGCTGCCAACGAGACCGATAACAGCAATGAAAGACGACGGATTCGGCCCTGGGCCGAAGCAGCCGCCAGCGCGCGGCCGGCGCAGCGCCGGTGCCGGGTCAGGGAGCCGCCGCCGGCGCCCTGGCACAGGCAATGCCTGGGCCGAGGAGATCTACTCCGCCCCGCAGGACAAGCGCAGCGGAGACGGCGAGAGCCAAGCCAAGGTCATCGTCAGCACGCGGCTGCGCAAGCCCCGGGTACACCTGATGGCGCCTGCCACGGCCGCCTACGTCGACCTGCGCCGCTATATGGGCCGCTGGTACGAGATCGCGCGCCTGCCCTATTTCACCCAGCGTCGTTGCGTCAAGGATGTGCAGGCGGACTATGTGCTGGGCGACGACGGCATGGTCTATGTCACCAATCGCTGCACCCATCAGGACGGCAACGTCGGCACCGCCAAGGGCGTCGCCCGGGTCGTGGACCGTAGCGGCAACGCCCGGTTGGAGGTCAGCTTCCGCACCCTCTATGGCGTGCACGTGCTCTGGGACGACTACTGGATCATCGGCGTCGGCGCCGATTACGACTACGCCCTCGTGGGTCAGCCCACCCGCAAGCGCGGCTGGGTCCTGGCCCGCGACCCGGCCCCGCGGGAGCACCAGATCCAGCGGTGGCTCGCTGAGTTCGCCGAGCAAGGCTTCCCGGTCGGAGAATTCCTGCGCACCAGGCAGGAGGGCGGCGACGGCGCTGCGCTCGAGGGGCCGACCGTGAAACCGACAAGGAGCAGTTGACATCAACTTGGGCGATTGCCGGAAACAAACAGACCGAATGGCGCAGGATTTTCGCTTGCCTTCAAGGAGCGGCAGCGGGCGCATAGTTGAGCTCTGTGCCCGCTGCCGCGACGCAGAAGGCGGGCGAAAAGACAAGCCAGGCGGTATGTTCGTTGACAGAAATCGCCTAAGCTTTGGGTCTACCACCGCTGCGAGGGGAAACCCCATGCGCTACGCCAACCCCGGCACCGCCGACGCCAAGGTCAGCTTCAAGGACCGCTACGACAACTTCATCGGCGACGACTTCACCGCACCGGTCAAGGGGCGGTATTTCGACAACCCGTCGCCGGTCAACGGCGAGCCTTTTTGTCAGGTGGCCCGCTCCGGTGCCGAGGACATCGAGCTGGCCCTCGACGCCGCCCATGCCGCGGCCGATGCCTGGGGCCGGACGCCCGCCGCAGAGCGGGCCGCGGTGCTGAACCGCATCGCCGACCGCATGGAGGCAAACCTGGAGATGCTAGCCGTCGCCGAGACCTGGGACAACGGCAAGCCGGTCCGCGAGACGCTGGCGGCCGATATTCCGCTTGCCATCGACCACTTCCGCTACTTCGCCGCCTGCATCCGTGCCCAGGAGGGCTCACTGGCGGAGCTGGATGAGACCACGGTCGCCTATCACTTCCACGAGCCGCTTGGCGTCGTCGGCCAGATCATCCCGTGGAATTTCCCGATCCTGATGGCCACCTGGAAACTGGCCCCGGCCCTGGCCGCCGGCAACTGCGTGGTGCTGAAGCCCGCCGAGCAGACCCCTGTGGGTATCATGGTCTGGCTGGAGCAGGTCGCCGACCTGCTGCCGCCCGGTGTTGTCAACCTGGTCCAGGGCTTCGGTGTCGAGGCCGGCAAGCCGCTGGCCTCAAGCAACCGCATCGCCAAGATCGCCTTCACGGGCGAGACCACCACCGGCCGGCTCATTATGCAGTACGCGAGCCAGAATCTGATCCCGGTGACGTTGGAGCTGGGCGGCAAGAGCCCGAACCTCTTCTTCGAGGACGTCATGGCCGCCGACGACGATTTCCTCGACAAGGCCCTGGAGGGATTCGCACTGTTCGCACTGAACCAGGGCGAGGTCTGCACCTGCCCCAGTCGGGCGCTGGTGCAGGCAACCATCGACCCTGCCTTTACCGAGCGTGCCGTCGCGCGGGTGGCGTCCATCAAGCAAGGGCACCCGCTGGACACAGACACCATGGTGGGTGCCCAGGCATCCACCGAGCAGATGGACAAGATCCAGGCCTACCTCGACATCGGCCGCCAAGAGGGCGCCGAGGTGCTGCTGGGCGGTGAGCGGCCCCAGGTCGACACCGAGATCGCCAACGGCTTCTACGTCGCGCCGACCATATTCCGTGGCCACAACCGCATGCGCATCTTCCAAGAGGAGATCTTCGGCCCGGTGCTGTCCTTGACCACCTTCGGTGACGAGGCTGAGGCACTTAGCATCGCCAACGACACCCTCTATGGCCTCGGGGCCGGCGTCTGGAGCCGCGACGTCAACCGGCTCTACCGCATGGGTCGCGGTATCAAGGCCGGTCGGGTCTGGACCAACTGCTACCACCTCTACCCCGCCCATGCCGCATTCGGGGGCTACAAGCAGTCCGGGATCGGCCGCGAGACACATCGCATGATGCTCGACCACTACCAGCAGACCAAGAACCTGCTGGTGAGCTACAGCCCCAAGGCCTTGGGCTTCTTCTGAGCATGGACCCGCGCGAGACCACCAGCGCAGCCGCCGAGGCTGGCAACCCGGCCGATGCCGTCCCGGTCGAGCGGGTCGCCGCCACCGCGGCCGCGTTGACCCTGATCGCGGAGCTGCGTGCCGAGCATGGCCCACTCATGTTCCACCAATCCGGCGGCTGCTGTGATGGCAGCTCGCCCATGTGCTACGCGCAGGGCGAGTTGCTGGTGGGTGACGCCGACGTCCTGCTCGGCGACATCGATGGTTCCCCGTTCTATATGACGCGTGCCCAGTTTGAATATTGGCGCCACACCCACCTGACGCTCGACGTCGTCCCCGGCCGCGGCGGCATGTTCTCGCTCGAAGGACCCACCGGCAGGCGCTTCATCATCCGCTCACGGTTGCTCAGCGACGCCGAGCATAGCGCGGAGGAACTGCCAGAGGATTGGCTCCCCGACCGGCCCAGAGCGTAACCCCCAGAGCGTAACCGGGGCATTAGCCGCAGTTACGCCGGGTTGCGGTCTGCAGTTGAGCTGAACGGCTCCTCGGGGCTGTCGGGCAACAGGGACTTGCCGAGCGGGCTCATGCTCAGGCGTAGCGGCGTACCTCACCGCTTCCGGTCAGGTTCTCGACACAGCGCCCGCACAGCTTCGGGTGCTCGGCGTTGGTGCCGACATCGGCACGGTGGTGCCAGCAGCGGGTGCACTTGGCGTTTGCGCTGGCGGTCACCGTCACAGCGAGGCCCCTGAGATCCGTGTCCGCCGCATTGTCGGGCCTGGCATCCAGACCGTGTATGCGAGCGGTGGAGGTGATCAACACGAAACGGAGCTCCTCGCCGAGCCGCCCCAGCGTCTCCACGAGCTGGGGCGCGCAGTAGAGGTCCACCTCGGCGTCCAGAGCAGCGCCGATGAGCCCCGCTTTGCGGGCCGCCTCCAGGTGCTTGCCGACGGCAGTGCGTGCGGCCAGCACCTGCGCCCAAAAGTCGCGATCGAAGGGATCCTCCGCATCCAGCGCGAACAGGCCCTCGTACCAGGTGGCGATGAAGACGTGGGGGTCGCGCGCGCCCGGGATGTGCTGCCAGATCTCATCCGCCGAGAAGCTCAGGATGGGCGCGAGCCAGCGGCTCATCGCCTCAATGATGTGGTACATGGCCGTCTGACAGGAGCGGCGCGGCAGGCCGTCCGGCTGCATCGTGTATTGGCGGTCCTTGATCACGTCGAGGTAGAAGCCGCCCATGTCCAGGACGCAGAAGTTGTGGATGCGGTGGTAGATGAGGTGGAACTGGTGGTCTCGGTATGCCGCCAGGATCTGTTCCTGGAGCTGCTGCGCGCGGTCGACGGCCCAGCGGTCCAGCTCGATCATGTCCGCAGGCGCCACCAGGTGCTCGGCAGGGTCGAAGCCATTCAGGTTGGCGAGCAGGAAGCGCGCGGTGTTGCGGATGCGCCGGTAGGCATCCGCGGTGCGCTTCAGGATCTCGTCCGAGACGGCCATCTCGCCGCGGTAGTCCGTGGCCGCCACCCACAGCCGGATGATGTCGGCGCCCAGGGTCATCATGACCTCCTGTGGCTTCACCACATTGCCCAGTGACTTGGACATCTTGCGTCCCTGCTGGTCTACGGTGAAGCCATGGGTGAGCACCTGCTTGTAAGGCGCGCGGTCGTCCATGGCCACGGACGTGAGCAGGCTCGACTGGAACCAGCCGCGGTGCTGATCCGAGCCCTCCAGATACAGGTCCGCCGGCGCCGCCAGCCCGGGCCAGCCGCCATCTGCCTCGTTGCGCTGCAACACGCAGGCATGGGTGACGCCGGAGTCGAACCAGACATCCAGGGTGTCCTGGACCTTCTCGTATTCTGCACCCTCGGCTTCGCCCAGCAGGTCTGCCGGGTGCAGCTCGAACCAAGCGTCGATACCCTTGTGCTCGATACGCCGGGCGACGGACTCCATCAGCTCCGTGGTACGCGGATGCAGTGCGCCGGTCTCTTTGTGCACGAACAGCGTGATGGGCACGCCCCAGGCGCGCTGGCGGGAGATGCACCAGTCCGGGCGGTTGCGCACCATGCCATCGATGCGGGACTCGCCCCAGCCCGGCATCCAGTGCACCAGGCCAATCTCGCGCAGCGCCGCCTCCCGCAGGCCCTGTTGATCCATGCTGATGAACCACTGCGGCGTGGCACGAAAGATGATGGGCGTCTTGTGTCGCCAGCAGTGCGGGTAGCTGTGCCGGAGGCGCGAGGCCCGCAGCAGGGCACCACGGGCGTTGAGCGTTCCGACCACCTGCTCATTGGCGTCCCAGACCGACTCGCCGGCGAACAGCGGCGTATCCGGCAGGAAGCGCCCGTCGCCGCCCACGGGGTTGTCCACGGCCAGCTTGTAGCGACTCCCGACGACATAGTCGTCCAGTCCGTGGCCTGGGGCGGTATGCACGGCACCTGTACCCGCCTCCAGGGTCACGTGCTCGCCGAGGATGATGGACACCTCACGGTCGTAGAAGGGGTGCTGGAGCGTCAAGCCCTCGAAGGCATCACCGCGGCCGTAGGCGATGACCCGGTAGTGCTCGATGCCCCAGCGGTCCATGGTGTCCTTGAGCAGGCCCTCGGCGACGAGCAGGCGTTCCGGCCCGTGCTCGGTGGAGCCCTGGCCGTCCGTCTGCACCAGTGCGTACTCCAGCGCCGGGTTCAGCGCCACGGCCTGGTTGGCGGGTAGTGTCCAGGGCGTGGTGGTCCAGATGACCACGGACATGGGCCCTGTGCCCTGACCGTCCGGCATCGAGTGGCAGCGGGCCAGGAGTGCCTCCTCGTCGAGCACTCGAAAGCGCACGTCGATGGCCATCGACTCCTTGTCGGCGTACTCGACCTCGGCCTCGGCGAGCGCCGAGCCGCAGTCGATGCACCAATGGACGGGCTTGCTGCCCTGATGGATGTGTCCGCGCTCATAGATGCGCGCCAGGGATCGCACGATGTCCGCCTCGAAGCGGAAGTCCATGGTGAGGTACGGCTGGTCCCAGTCGCCGAGCACGCCCAGACGCTTGAAGTCCTTGCGCTGCCCGTCCACCTGCCGTGCGGCGTAGTCTCGGCAGGCATGGCGGAACTGGGTCTCGCTGATCTTCTGCCCGGGCTTGCCCTTGTCCTTTTCCACCTGAAGCTCGATGGGGAGTCCGTGGCAGTCCCAGCCCGGAACAAAGGGCGCATCCAGTCCATCGAGCGTACGGGACTTGACAATGATGTCCTTCAGTACCTTGTTCACCGCGTGGCCGATGTGGATCTCGCCGTTTGCATAGGGCGGACCGTCGTGCACCACGAAGCGCTCAGCCCCGGCGCGGGCGGCGCGCACCAACCCATAGACGTCGGCTTGCTCCCAGCGCTGCAGCATCTCCGGCTCCCGTCGGGCCAGGTTGGCCTTCATCGGGAAACCCGTTTTCGGGAGGTTCAGGGTGTCTTTGTAGTCGGTCACTGCGGGTCGATCCGGGAGTAGGAGAACAACGTCGTACCTGCACCCCCAGCGCGCAGGTTCTATGAGCAACCGAGAGTATCAGAGTCGGCGCATACGAGGGGTGACCATGCTGACGATCAAGTGTGTTGATGCCGACAGGGAAGCCGCCCACGGGCTGCGGATCCTGGCCATTCGCTGCAGCGGGCATTACCGCAAGCCGACCGCTACCATTGCGTGCATGGCGCGTGCCGCTGCTGCCGCGTCCGCCAGAATCTGATCCTAGGCGAGCGCCGGCAGCGGTTCAACGCCGCGGCGAGCCGACCTGGGCCAAGTTGGAAGCACCGTCCCACGGGCGTCCAACTCTGGACAGGGTTCGGTTATGATGCTCTGCTGCTATGCGCTACCACAACCGCGGTGGTAGCAACCGGGTCGGCGGCGGGCATCGCGCCTGCCGGGCGCGTCCGGGCCGCGCCGCACGACCATCTGCACCGCTGGCCCTCGCGAGAAGCCCCACCAAAAAGCTAGTACCCGCCCATGTCTGCATTCCTCCGGTACCTCCCGCTCAAGGACCTGGTTGCCGCCGCCTTTGCGGTGTTTGCCATCTGGATGGCGGGTCAGGTGCCCTCGGTGGAGATCGCCTGGGTGATGGCCATCCTGACGCTGACCATCTATCTCTTCGCGTTCGAGGTCGTAGGCGTGGATGTGGCCGCCATCACCATCATGGTGCTATTGGGACTCTCGATGCTGTTTGCACCGGTGATGGGGCTGGAGACCGGGCTGGTACCCCTGCGCCACCTGTTCGATGGCTTCTCGTCCAACGCGGTCATCTCCATCATTGCCGTGATGGTCATCGGTGCCGGGCTCGACAAGACCGGCATCATGTCGCAAGTGGCGGGCTTCATCATGCGCATCGGCGGCAGCACCGAGGCGCGGATCATCCCGCTCATATCCGGCACCGTCGGCGCCATCTCGTCGTTTATGCAGAACGTCGGTGCCGCGGCGCTCTTTCTGCCGGTCGTGAGCCGGATATCGGTGCGCACCAAGCTGCCCATGAGCCGGCTCCTCATGCCCATGGGCTTCTGCGCCATCCTCGGCGGCACCATGACCATGGTGGGCTCCAGCCCGCTGATCCTGCTGAACGACCTGATCCTGACATCGAATCAGGCCCTGCCGGAGGGTGTCGAGCCCATGGGCAGCTTCCAGCTCTTCGACGTGACGCCCATAGGGCTCGCGCTGCTCGCCACCGGCATCATCTACTTCGTGCTCTTTGGGCGCATTGTGCTGCCGTCGCGCGGCACCGAGCTCACCGAGGCCTTCGACCCGAGCCTGTACTACGGCGAGACCTACGGCTTCAGCGACTTCACCATCCACGAGGTGCGCGTGCCCGCCGACAGCCAATTGGTGGGCACAGGCGTGGACGATATGGAGCGGCGCTGGCACGTGCGCGTGGTCGCCGTCGAGAAGGGCGACGGGGTCAGGCTCGGCGCTGCCGGCGTGGACCGGACCCTGGGCATCGAGGCCGGCACGCTGCTCGGCCTGCTGGGCGGACCGCAGCAGTTCGACACCTTCGTCGCCGAGACCGGTGTCCAGATGAAGCCCGCGCCGGAGGTCTTCGCCGAGGCCCTGTCGCCGAATAAGGCCGGCATCGCCGAGATCGTGATCCCGCCCGGCTCCAACCTCGTTGGCAAGTCCGCCCGCGACGTCTGGATGCGCAAGGTCTATGGCCTCTCGGTGCTCGCCATCCGTCGCGGCGATGACACCCTGACCTTCCGCACCGGCGGCGTGCGCGACATGCCCTTCAAGCCCGGCGACACCCTCGTGGTGCACACCACCTGGCTGGACCTCGCACGCATCGAAAAGGACCGCGACTTCGTGGTGGTGACCACCGAGTACCCGCACGAAGAGCTCCGCCCGCACAAGGTGCCCATGGCGCTGCTGTTCTTCGCCATCACCCTGGGCCTGGTCCTGTTCACGGACCTGATGCTGTCCGTGGCCCTGCTGACAGGCGCCGTCGGTATGGTCCTCACAGGCGTGCTGTCCATCGACGAGGCGTATGAATCCGTCAGCTGGAAGACCGTCTTCCTGCTCGCGTCCCTGATTCCGCTCGGGCTCGCCGTGGAAAGCAGCGGCACCGCAGCCTGGATCGCGCAGCAGACCCTCGCCGCCCTCGGCGATGTGCCCATCTGGGTGATCCAGACCGCGTTGGCGGTACTCGCCACCTTCTTCACCCTGGTCATGTCCAACGTCGGTGCCACGGTGCTCCTCGTGCCGCTCGCCGTGAACATGGCGCTCGGCGCCGGCGCCAACCCCGCCGTCTTCGCGCTCACCGTGGCCATCGCCACCTCCAACTCCTTCCTCATCCCCACCCACCAAGTCAATGCGCTGATCATGGGCCCCGGCGGCTATCGCGTGCCCGACTACATGAAGGCAGGCGGTATCATGACACTGCTGTTCCTCGTCGTCTCCCTGCTGATGCTGAATCTCGTCTTCTGACCTGGAGGGTCGCCCCCGGGGAGCGCCGGCTTGAAGCAGGCTTGCGCGGCGCCAGCCGCGCTCAGGGCTCCTCCGGCAGCGCGGCCCATCCGGCAGCGCGACGGGTCGGAAACCGCCACGTCCATCCAAGCCTCTGCCCTGGCGCACGGACGCGTCCGTCACAGATAGCCGACAGGAATCGCGGTCAGGTCCTCCGACAACGGCAGATCCGACTCGCAGAGACAGATCACCGCGCCGGGACCAGGCTGCCGCACGAGCTCAGGCGATTGCCGGAAACAGACAGACCGAATGGCGCAGGACTTTCGCTCGCCTGCAAGGAGCGGCAGCGGGCGCATAGTCGAGCTCTGTGCCCGCTGCCGCTACGCAGAGGGGGGGCGACAAGACAAGCCAGGCGGTATGTTTGTTGACAGAAATCGCCTTAGCCGAGGCCCGGTTGAAAGGGTAACGACGGATTCGCGTTGAGCGTCGGGCGCGCGTCGCACACAATGGGTGCCGGTCCGCTCGGACTGCAACGCCTGCTGAGCGGGAGTCTGAGGGTGCGGAAGATCACCATTCTTGTCGAGCCAGGGGTTCGCGTATTGCTGTTGGAGCCTTCCATTATTGCCCCGCTCAAGCGCCGAGTCGTGTCATGAAGAAACCGATTCTCGAGTCCCTGATCGCCATTCTCGTGGCCTTACTGGTGGCGGCAGGCGTTGCTTGGGCGGGCAGTCAGGGCGGCGTCGCCGTCGCCGGGCTGCCGCTGTTCGCGCTGGCGGGCCTGGTGGCCTTCCTGATCCAATGGGCCGTGTTCGTGCCTTCCTACCGGGCACAGACGGAGCATTGGTACGACTTGACCGGCAGTCTGACTTACCTGATGGTAACCATGGGTATACTGCTATTGGTCGGCCGCTTCGATGCGCGGTCTCTGCTGCTGGCGGTGCTCGTGTGCCTGTGGGCGGCTCGGCTCGGCAGCTACCTGTACCGGCGGATTCGAAAGGCCGGGGCGGACACGCGGTTCGACGACATCAAGCCGTCGTTCACGCGATTCCTGATGGCCTGGACGCTGCAGGGGCTTTGGGTGTTCTTGACCTTGGCCGCGGCCCTGGCCGCAATGACCGCGGCCTCCGCACCGCCGCTTGGGCCGCTGGGCTGGCTGGGGGCTGCCATCTGGGTGGGCGGATTCGCCATCGAAGCCCTCGCCGATGCGCAGAAGCAGGCGTTCCGTGCCGATGCGCGGAATAGGGGACGCTTCATCCAGTCGGGACTCTGGGCCTGGTCCCGGCACCCGAACTACTTCGGCGAGATCCTGCTCTGGATCGGCATCGCGCTGATCGCGCTGCCGGCGCTGTCGGGCTGGCAGTACCTGACACTGATCTCACCCCTGTTCGTTTACTTGCTGCTGACGCGTGTCAGCGGCATTCCGCTGCTGGAGCTCCGCGCCGATGAACGCTGGGGAGGTGAGCCCGCGTACGAGGCCTACAAGGCGCGCACGCCGGTGTTGTTTCCGAGGCGCCCGGGCGGCGGAGGCTAGTGCGGCAGTGGGAAGGTCCCGAGACCGTCTCAGGTCGTTGTCGTTGTCGTTGTCGTGATCGCGGTCTCGACCGTGCGGATGCTCGATTAGGATCGCGATTACGACAACGAGAGGATCCCTGTCTCAGAACTTCCGCAGCAAAGGACTAGGGCCTCAAGTTATGTCTAGCGCAGACTTCAGGGCCTCCAACAGGAGGGTGTTCTCGTCCGCTGTGCCGACGGTGATACGCAGGCAGTCGGCGAGCAGCCGATGGGTGCCGTCGAGCTTCTTGATGAGCACGCCGCGGTCCAGCAGGCCCAGGTATAAGGCGCCAGCGCGGCCAGGGGCGGTGCGCACCAGGATGAAGTTGGCCTCGCTCGGATAGGGCTTGACGCCCTGGAGACCTGTGAGTGCATCGAAGAGCCTGGCACGCTCGGCGCGGATCGCGGCGGTCTGCTCGTCCAGGACGGCGCGGTGGCGGAGCGCGAAGGCGGCGCTGGCCTGGGTGAGCACGTTGATGTTGTAGGGCAGCCGGACCTTGTCGATCTCGGCGAGCCATTCGCTCGGACCGGCCAGGTAACCCAGCCGCAGCCCGGCGAGCCCCATCTTGGAGACAGTGCGCATGACCAGCAGGTTCGGCCAGTCGCCGACCTGGGGCAAGAGGCTTCGGTCGGTGAAGGGTGCGTAAGCCTCGTCGACGACGACGAGCCCTGGGCTGGCCTCGATGATGTGCGTGATGGCAGCGGCGTCGAACAGGTTTCCGGTGGGGTTATTAGGGTAGGCGATGAAGGTCAGCGCCGGTTGCTCGCGCTCGATGGCGGCGAGGGTGGCGTCCGGGTCCAGCGCGAAGCCGTCGGCACGCAGTGGAACGCCGATGTAGTCCAGGCCGGCGAACAGCGCGACCATCCGGTACATGACGAAGCCCGGGTCCAGCGAGAGCACGGTGCGGCCTGGCCTGCTGACCGCGAGCGCGAGCATCTGGATCAGCTCGTCGGAGCCATTGCCGAGCAGGAGCGCCATGTCGTCCGGAATGCCCATGGCCTCGCGCAGCGCGGTCTGGAGGTCGTGCCCCTGCGCGTCCGGATAGCGGTTCAGCGCCACATCGCGCAGCGCCGCGAGCCAGTCGTCGCGCAGCGCCTCGGGCCAGGAATAGGGGTTCTCCATGGCATCGAGCTTGACGAGCCCGGCGCTGTTCGGAACCTGGTAGGCGCGTAGTGCCTGGATCTCTGGGCGAATCAGGTCGGCAGGGGACATGGCGAAGTGCGCAGTGGGGAATGCGAAGCGCGAAGTGCGTGGTGCCGAGCTGGAACCCGCGCCTGGGTCAGGTCCGACGGATGCAGTTTGGGACACAGCCTCGATACTCGCTCCTCGTTACTCTCCCCGATATTCGGCTGAGCGCGCATGCGCCGTCAGCCCCTCACCGCGGGCGAGCACGGATGCGATCTTGGCCAGCGCGGCGGAGCCGGCGGCGGATGCCATGACCAGGCTGGAGCGCTTCTGGAAGTCATAGACGCCGAGCGGCGAGCTGAACCGCGCCGTGCGGGACGTGGGCAGCACGTGGTTGGGGCCGGCGCAGTAGTCGCCCAGGGCTTCGGCGGTGTGGCGTCCCATGAAGATGGCGCCGGCGTGGCGGATCCTAGCGGCCAGGGCCTCGGGATCCGCCACGGACAGCTCCAGGTGCTCGGGGGCGATCCGGTTGGCCACTGCGGCGGCGTCGTCCATGTCCCGCGCCAGGATCAGCGCGCCACGAGACTTGAGCGCGGTCGCGATGATGTCGCGGCGTTCCATGGCGGGGAGCAGCTTGTCGATGCTTGCCGCTACAAGGTCCAGGTAAGCGGCATCCCAGGCGACCAGGATGGCCTGGGCATCCTCGTCATGCTCGGCTTGGCTGAAGAGATCCATGGCGATCCAGTCCGGGTCTGTGGCGCCGTCGCAGAGCACGAGGATCTCCGATGGACCCGCCACCATGTCGATGCCCACTTGCCCGAAGACGGCCCGCTTCGCGCTAGCGACATAGATGTTGCCGGGACCGACGATCTTGTCGCACGCGGGAATACTCTCGGTGCCATAGGCCAGCGCCGCGATGGCCTGGGCGCCGCCGATGGCGAAGGCGCGGTCCACGCCGGCGCTGTGCGCGGCCGCGAGCACCAGCTCGTTCAACTCGCCGTCCGGTGTGGGCACGACCATGACCAGCTCCTGCACGCCCGCCACCTTGGCGGGGAGGGCGTTCATCAGCACCGACGACGGATAGGCCGCCTTGCCGCCCGGCACGTAGAGTCCGACCCGGTCAAGCGGCGTGATCTTCTGGCCGAGCAGGGTGCCGTTCGGCTCCCGGTACTCCCAGCTCTGAATCGTCTGGTGCTCGGCATAGGCGCGGATGCGCGCGGCGGCGGCCTCCAGGGCGTCACGCTGCGCCAGCGGAATCAGTTCCGCGGCCTGCGCGAGGCGGGCGGCCGGGATGCTCAGCGCCGCAGCATCCGCCGGCTGCCAGCGGTCGAAGCGGGCGGTGTAGTCCAGCAGCGCCGCATCGCCGCGGGTGCGCACGGCGTCGATGATGTCCTCGACAGTGCGTTGCACGTCGCGGTCGGCGCCGGGCTCCCAGGACAAGAGCGCGTCCAGGCGCGCGGCGAAGTCGGCGTCGGCGGTGCTGAGGCGGGAGATGTCGGGCATGGCAGTGCTCCGGTGCGTTGTGGTTGCTCGGGCCCTGCGGCTTTGTCCAGGCCGCCGGATCAGGCCGCGGCCCCTGGCTCCACCGCGGCGCGCAGCGCGTCCAGCAGGGCCGTGACGCGGGCGTGCTTCATCTTCCAGGAGGCCTTATTGACGACCAGCCGCGAGCTGATGTCGCAGATGTGCTCCAGCGGCACCAGGCCATTGGCCTTCAGCGTATTGCCGCTTTCCACCAGGTCCACGATCAGGTCCGCGAGCCCCACCAGCGGCGCCAACTCCATGGAGCCGTAGAGCTTGATGATTTCGACCTGTTGGCCCTTGGCGGCGAAGTGGCGCTCGGCACAGCGCACGTATTTGGTGGCGATGCGCGGGCGGCGATGGTCGGTGCCGCCGTCCAGCAAGGCGCCGGGCATTCCGGCCACCACCATACGGCAGCGGGCGATGCGCAGGTCCAGCGGCTCGTAGAGGCCGTCGCCGCCGTGCTCTAGCAGCACGTCCTTGCCGGCCACGCCTAGGTCCGCGGCGCCATACTCCACGTAGGTTGGCACGTCGCTGGCACGGATGATGACCAGCTTCACCTGCGGGTCGTCGGTGCTCAGGATCAGCTTGCGGCTGGTTTCGGGATCTTCAGTCGCCCCTATGCCCGCCACGGCCAGCAGCGGCACCGCTTGCTCGAAGATCCGGCCTTTGGAGAGGGCGATGGTGAGGGTGTCGGGCATGGGGAAGTCCGGCGTACGGGGTCCGGGGTACGGGGCTGCCGAGTCCGGCGCTGCTCGTGTCGCGCTGAGCCCCTCGCCCCTGGGACGCCTGCGCCAAATCCCTGGCAACGGTAACCGGGTGTCAATCCAAATCGTAATCGAGAGCTAGATCACGATCGCAATTGATCCCGATCCCGATCCCGATTCGACAGGATGCGTCGGTCGCACGCTCGGCGCAGCCTCACTCGGCCTTTGGCGCTTGTTCAAGCCTGGACGCGCCGAATCACACCCCCCAGCGCGGAGATCTTCTCTTCGATCTGATCATAGCCGCGGTCGATGTGGTAGATGCGGTCCACCAGAGTGTCGCCCTCCGCCACCAGGCCCGACAGTACCAGGCTCGCCGACGCGCGCAAGTCGGTAGCCATCACCGGCGCCGCGGTGAGCCGGTCGACGCCCCGGCAGACGGCCCTGTTGCCCTCGACACGGATGTCTGCCCCCATCCGCTGCATCTCCAGGACGTGCATGAAGCGATTCTCGAACACGGTTTCGGTAACGATTCCGGTGCCCTCGGCGATGCTGTTCAGGGCGCAGAATTGTGCCTGCATGTCGGTGGGGAATGCCGGGTGTGGGGCGGTGTGAACATTCACGGCGCGGGGGGGGCGGCGGGTCATGTCCACCTCGATCCAATCTTCACCCGTGGTCACGGCGGCGCCGCATTCGCGCAGCTTGCCCAGCACTGCCTCCAGCAGCACCGCGCGGGTGTCGCGCACCCGCACGCGCCCACCGGTCATGGCCGCGGCTACCAGGTAGGTGCCGGTCTCGATGCGGTCCGGCAGCACGCTGTACTCGCAGCCGGTGAGGTGGCTCACGCCGTCGATGACGATGGTATCCGTGCCAGCACCCTGGATACGCGCGCCCATCTTGTTGAGAAACGCCGCCAGATCCTCCACCTCGGGCTCGCGGGCGGCATGCTCCAGCACAGTGCGGCCCTCTGCCAGGGCTGCGGCCATCATGAGGTTCTCCGTGCCCGTGACGGTGACTATGTCCATGAAGTACCGGGCGCCCTTGAGTCGCGATGCCCGGGCGTGGACATAGCCGTTCTCCACCGTGATGTCAGCGCCCATGGCGCGCATGCCCTCGATGTGCAGGTTTACCGGCCGGGCACCGATGGCGCAGCCGCCGGGGAGCGACACCCGGGCCTCGCCGAAGCGCGCCAGCAGCGGCCCCAGCACCAAAATAGATGCCCGCATGGTCTTCACCATGTCGTAGGGCGCCTCGAAGCGGCTTACCTCGGTGGCGTCCACCTGGATGTGCATGCGCTCATCCACGGTCAGGCGTGCGCCCATGCGGCCGAGGAGCTCCAGGGTGGTGGTGATATCGCGCAGGTGCGGCACCTTGGCGAGCCGGCACTCGCCCTCTGCGGCGAGCAGGGTCGCGGCCATGATCGGCAGTGCGGCGTTCTTGGCACCGGAGGCGCGCACCTCGCCGTCGAGACGGTTGCCGCCGGTGATCAGCAGTTTGTCCATGCCGGCCGGGACACTAATGCGGGGCGCTGTGGGGCGAGTGGCACAGGAGTACGGGTGCTGCCGGACCCGAATACCTACGCCTGCGCGGGCGCGGGTTGGGACGCATCGGCGAGGCCGAGCAAGCGGTCAACGTTGTAAAGCATGGCGAGCCGGCACAGGGTCGCTGGTGCATCGACCAATATCAGGTCCTCGCCGCGGCCGCGGAGCCGTGCCCGCCATTCCAGCAGTAGCGCTACCGCGGCACTACTGGTGCGGCGGACACCGCCGAGGTCGAGCACCACGCGACCCTCATCAGCCGCCGGCGGGGCTTGCTTCGCCAACGCCGCCACCTGTGCCAGGCCGAGATCGCCCTCAATGCGCCAGCGTGAGCCACCGACCCGGTGCAGCTGTACGGCAATCCCGCCTTTGGCCAGGGTGCCGCGCTCGTCGGTCGTCATGCGCGGGTACCCGGGCTCAGGCGCCTCTCGCCTTGCGCTCCAACTCCCGGATGAGCCCGTCGATGCCGGAGCGAGCGATGGTCACGCGGAATTGCCCGCGATAGTTCGAGATCATGCTCACGTTGTCGATCACCAAGTCATAGACCTTCCAGACACCATCCTTCTTGTGCATCCGGTAGTCGATCGGGATCGGCGGGCCGCCGCTCCCGGTCACCTCCGTCGGCACGACCACGGTCCCCGAGCGCGTGCCCGGCCGCGCGGGCTTGAAGAGGACCTGCTCGCCGGAATACTTCGCGAGCGACTTCGCGTAGGTACTGACCAGCAGGGCACGAAAGGCCGCGATGAGCTGGCGCCGCTGCGCCGGGCTGGCCTTGCTCCAGTCGCGTCCCACGGCGGAGCGGGTGATGAGGTCGAAGTCGAAATGCGGGGCGAGCTTGTTGCCCACCAACTCGTAGATCGCCGTGGGGTTGCCGTCCAGCTCCGCGCGGCGGTTCTCCAGCGTGCGCAGCGTGCTCTCCGCCGTGCGCTTGACCAGCGCCTCGGCCTCGGCGTCGGCGCCCGCGAGCGCCGGGACTGCCCAAAGGGCTGCAAGCAGCACTGCCGCCAACCATGCCATCCTCTCGCTCATTCCGAACCCTCCTGAGCCTTGTCGAAGAGAAACTGCCCGATCATCTGTTCCAGCACCAGCGCCGATTGCGTGTGCTCGATCTGGTCGCCATCGCCGAGATAATCCTGGCTGCCGCCCGGATCCAGCGCGACGTACTGCTCTCCCAGCAATCCGGCCGTGTAGATGTTGGCGAAGGTGTCGGTGGGCAACCGGTCGTACGCACCATCGATGCGGAGGGTCACGACGGCTTGATAGGTGTCCGCATCGAAGCGGATGTCCTCCACCCGGCCCAGGCGCACCCCCGCCATGCTGACGGGCGCCCGTACCTTCAGGCTGCCAATGTTATCGAACCGCGCCGTCAGCGCGTAGCCGTCGGCGCCGTCTCCGGCACTCAGGTTACTGACCCGCATCGACAGGAAGAACAGTGCCAAGAAGCCCGCCGCCATGAAGGCGCCCACCAGGATTTCCGTCGTACGTGTTGTTCCCAAGGCTCACTCCCCGAACATCAAAGCCGTCAAGATGAAGTCGAGCCCCAGCACCGCGAGCGCCGCGTGCACCACCGAGCGGGTGGTGGCGCGGCTGACGCCCGCCGAGGTTGGTGTGGCGTCATAGCCCTGGAACAGGGCGATCCAGGTCACCACGACGCCGAACACCAGACTCTTGATGACGCCGTTGAGCACGTCCTCGCGAAAGTCCAGCTTCGCCTGCATCTGGCTCCAGAAGGCACCGTCGTCGACACCGAGCAGCCCGACGCCCACGAACCAGCCACCGAGCACCCCGAGGGTACTGAACATGGCGGCCAAGAGCGGCATCGCGAGAAACCCGCCGAGGAAGCGCGGTGTCAAGATGCGCCGGATGGGATCGACGGCCATCATCTCCAACGCCGAGAGCTGCTCGGTGGCCTTCATCAGGCCGATCTCGGCAGTCAGTGCCGAGCCTGCGCGACCTGCGACCAGGAGCGCCGTCACCACTGGACCGAGCTCGCGGGCCAGCGACGCCGCCACCATGACGCCCAAGCTCTCCTCGGCGCCGAACTGCGACAGCACGTAGTAGCCTTGCAGACCCAGCACCATGCCGACGAAGAGGCCCGACACGGCGATGATCAATACCGACAGCACGCCGACGTTGTAGATCTGGGCCAGCAACAGTCGCGGTCGCGTCACTAGCGCCGGCAGCCCTCCGAGTACGGCGACCAGCAGCAGGTGAGCTCGCCCGATGCCGGCGATCGCGCCGATGCCAGAGCGCCCGAGCCGCGCCAGTGCGTCGGTCAGCATGCGCGTTCGTCGCCGAGCTTGAGCAGTTCGTCGGCGAGGGGCATGGCGGGGTAATGGAAGTGCACGGGGCCATCCGGTTGTCCGTCCAGAAACTGCCGCGCCCGCGGGCCCGCTGCCGAGGCCACTTCCGCCGGTGTGCCATGGCAGATCACGCGGCCCTCGGCGATGACGTAGACGGCATCGGCGATGCTGAGCGTTTCCGGCACGTCGTGGGAGACGATGATGCTGGTCAAGCTGCCGGCGTCGTTCAGATGCCGGACCAGGGTCACCAGCACGCCCATGGAAATCGGGTCCTGGCCCGTGAAGGGCTCGTCATACAGCACCATCATCGGATCCAGGGCTACGGCACGCGCCAGGGCCACGCGCCGCGCCATGCCACCGGAGAGCTGGCTCGGCAGCAGCGTCGCAGCACCGCGCAGGCCCACGGCCTCCAGCTTCATCAGCACCAGCCGTCTGAGCAGGGACTGCGGCAGATGTGCATGCTCGCGCAGTGGAAAGGCCACGTTGTCGAAGACCGTCAGGTCGCCGAGCAGCGCACCGCTCTGGAACAGCATGCCCATGCGGGTGCGCAGGGCGTAGAGCCGGCGGCGGCTCAAGCGATGGACGTCGGCACCGTCCACCTCGACGATGCCTGCCTGCGGCCTGAGCTGACCGCTGATGAGCTTGAGCAGTGTCGTCTTGCCGGTGCCCGAAGGGCCCATGATGGCGGTGACGGCACCACGGCGGATATCCAGGTCCAAGCCGTTGAAGATGCACTTGCTGCCTCGCGCGAAGTGCAGGCCGCGGATACGCACCAGCGGTGTGGCAAGCGCCGGGGGCTGGTCCCCAGGCGACACCGCTCTTGCGGTGGTAGGCGGGGTGTCGTAAGCAGCGGCGGCGCCGGGGACGCCTTTCCCCATGCGTGGTCTCCCTGATGGCAGGCGGAAACAGCCGAGAATTGTCCGGCCGGCGGGCCGCCAGCGTCAAGCAGGCCGGGTTGCGGCGTGCGCCAGCGGCGCTGACAGCTCCGCGAGCCCGAGCAGCGCGGCCAGCTCGCGCCAGGCCGCGAGCCGTTTGGCGGTGGGCTGCGGCAGGACCACCAGGGTCGCGGCCGCCGCCGCGTGCGAGCGCAGCCAGCGGGCGCCGCCGCGCAAATCATCGAGCAGCGCCTGCGGGCAATGCAGCGCCTGTCCGATCCGGAGCCTGGTATCCTCCGCTACCCATGGGGCGAGCAGCGCGCCTGGTGCGGCCAGTGTGTCCCCCCAGCGCACCCAGGCGACGAGATTGTCGCCGAGCGCCTCCAGTGCCGGCTCGGGCCGGGCACCGGCTCCCCCTGTCGGCGGCGGATGCTCTAGGAAGAAGCCGAAGCGTCGGTGCACGTCATGTTGCCAACTCCGCAATGTCGCCGCCGGTGTGGTGCCCCAGACCGCGACGGGCAGATAGACGCCGGGATGCTCGTTGGCGAAATAGCCGAGCCGCCAATCCTCCGGCAGGTCGTCCGGGTAGAAGCTGGGCCTGTCCTCCAGGTCCCACCAGCCCTTGGGGACTATGGCAACCGCCCGCGCGGCGGTGCTGTTGCTGCCTGTGGCGGACATGGGGATCAAGTGGATTGCGCCGGCTGCGGCCAGCGCGAGCGCGCACAGACAGGGCATCGGGATGGTCCTATGTTAGGCTTTGACGGCCCCGGGAGACGTCGATCCTTGGCCAACCCTCGGGCCCAGGGCCATCATCGTCGTGTCGTCAGGGGCCGGTTCGATAAGGGCTGTCTGCGGATTTCCGCAGGTTCAAGGCGCCTTGTCCGGACAACCTTAGGGTTCGGACAACCTTAGGGTCCGGACAACCTTAAGGCGATTGCCTGAGGTTTTCATACCGGATTGCGCCGGATCTTCGCCTGCCTGCAAAGAGAGCCAACAGGCGCATAGTTGCGCTAGTGCAGCAGCGCGAAGGTCCCGAGACCGTCTCAGGTCGTTGTCGCTGTCGTTGTCGTGATCGCGGTCTCCCCGTGCGGATATTCGATTACGATTACGATTACGACAACGAGGGGATCCCGGTCTCGGAACTTCCGCAGCAAAGGACTAGGCAACTGTTGGCGCGACGCGGCAGGCGGGCGAAAAGACGAGCGAGCTGGTGTGACAATCGACAGCAATCGCCTTGGCCTTGGCAACCGGGCCTCAAGAATGGCGGGGCATCCTGACCCTCGAGGAAAACGCCCGTCGAATGGCGTATCCCCGCAGTAACCAGTCTTGTCAGATGCGGGTGAATTCGATGCAGGAGGTTCTCGAGCGCGCGAAGCACATCCGACTCGTCATCTTCGACGTCGATGGCGTGCTCACCGACGGCAGTCTGTACCTCGGCGACGACGGCCAGGAATATAAGGCATTCCATTCCCGTGACGGGCATGGCATGTCGATGTTGCGTGACAGCGGCGTCACTCTCGGCGTTATCACCGGGCGACGCTCGGAAGTGGTACGCATCCGGATGCAGAGCCTCGGCATCGAGCACGTGCACCAGGGTTGCCGGGACAAGCTGCCGGTGTTCCGCGAGCTCACGGCCGGGCTTGGCATCGAGCATCCTCAGGTGGCCTATATGGGCGATGACCTGATGGACATACCCGTCATGCGCTGCGTCGGGTTAGCGGCGGCTGTGGCCGATGCCCATCCGGTCGTGCGCGGGTATGCACATTGGTGCACACCGAGCCCCGGCGGGCGTGGTGCGGCGCGCGATCTCTGTGAGCTGATCTTGCGCGCGCAGGGCAAGCTCGAGGCCCTGCTGGCCGCGTACATCGGTCAGACGGGGGCGGCGCCTTGACCCTCTCCCTGCGTGAGGTCGCCATCGCGCTGCTGCTGACTGCCTTTGGCCTAGCTGCCTGGTGGTATCGCGACACAGGCCGCTCGGAGGTCGTCCCGGACAGCCCGCGCCACGGCCGCCCGGACTATGTGGTGGAGCAGGTGGCGGCGGTGACCATGTCCGACCTTGGCCACCCACTGCGCCGCTTGCAGGCCCCGGTGCTGCGGCACTATCCAGGCACCGCTGGTCGCGAGCTGGATTCACCGGTGCTGCGCCTGATCGAGGCGGAGGGGCCGGATTGGGTTATTCGCGCCGAGCGCGCGTGGTTGCCGCCGGACAGCTCCGAGGTACTGCTCGAGGGGCGGGTGCTCGCCGAGCGGCCCGGGGAGCAGGACGCGCGCCCGACGTACATCCGCACCACCGAGTTGCTGGTGATGAATGATGAGCGCTATGCGGAAACGGACCGCTTCGTCGAGCTCGAGAACGGTGAGGATTGGCTCACTGCGGTGAACGGCATGCAGCTGTGGTTTGAACGGCCGATGCGTAGCCGTTTCTTCGGCCGGGTGCGCCAGCGCGTGATTGTGGATTAGGCGGGGCCAAGGGTGCCGGGCCAAGCCGGACCTTGCGCCGGCGGACCTTGGATCGATATGGAGACTTGATATGGCACGCTCCTCGCCTGACCTAAGGTGATTTCCGCTTTGCAACATACCACTATATGCGATACTTAAGGTGCTTTCCGGCTTTACGACCTGAGTCTCATGATCCGCAAATGTAGCCTG